>NZ_LJJX01000023.1:0-112005 GCF_001421075.1 Frankia sp. CpI1-P
CCTTCCAGGAGTTCGTGCTGGGGTGGCTGTCGCGGCACCGTCCCGACTCGCGCGGCCGCGAGTCGGCCATCGTCTGGGACGCCGGGCAGCTCCTGCACTCCGGCGGACGCATCACCGCGCTGCTCGATCTGGAGTTCGGGCACGTCGGCGACCCCCTGCAGGATCTCGGGGGAATGTGGGTCCGCAGCCCGTTCGTCGCCCTGGGCGACCTCGCCCCTCTCATGCGCCGCTATGAGGAACGCAGCGGCACCGCGGTGGACCTCCAGGCCGTCCATTACCACTACATTCTGTGGGCCCTGTCGAACCAGCTCGAGTTCCACTCCGTGCTCGCCGATCCGGTGCCCGGCACGGACTACATGCTCAACCTGCACTGGTGCATCGAGACCAACCTGATGGCGCTCGAAGGAATCGCCACCGNCGTCGGGGTCGAGCTGGNGGAGGTCGCGGAACCCGAGCCGGTCGGGTCGGCGTACGGGCCGGCNCACCNGCANCTGACCCGCTCCCTCGAGGGGCAGGACCTCGGCGCCGGCGCGCAGCGGTACCACAACCGCATGTCCGTGCGGCTCGCCCGACACCTGCAGCGGATCGACGAGATCGGGGCGGCGGTCGTCGCCGCGGACCTCGACGACACCGCCGCCCTGGTGGGACGACGCCCACGGTCGTGGGCGGACGGCGAGCNCGAGCTGGAGGACTTCGTCCTCGCCGACGATGGCCGCCACGACGCCGAGCTCGTCGCGCTGTTCCACCGTCGCCTCCACCGGGCCCGCATGCTCAACGGCCCGGCGGGCTCGTGGATCACCCAGCACCGCGACGTCCCGCAGCCCAGCCTGTAGGGACCGCCACGATCGTCAAGGCCGGGTCTCCCGGAGCCGGACTCGACGTGATCGATCCTCCGGGCCGGGGCTGTGATCGGGGCCGGGGCCGGGGCTGTGGTGGGGTCGGGGTCGGGATCGGAGGGTTGCGACGGTTCGTTAGGCGGCGCGGCGGGAGCTGGACAGAACTGCGCGGATCATCGGGATCTGCAGCGGCAGGCGAGCCCACATGGCGGCGGCCCGAGCGACGTCGCGGGGCCGGCCGCCGCTGCGGCGGGCCTTGGCCGTCGCGTCGAGCGCCGAGTGCAGGTTCCCTGGCCACACCCCGACGAGCAGGGCGGCGCTGGCCGGTCCCGCCCACCGGGCCTTCGTCAGCAACCCGGCCGCGCAGACCAGTTCGGCGACGCCGCTGACGTAGACGACCGCCCGGGGACCGGGCAGCGCCCGCGGGATCAGCGGCTCGAACACGGCGGGACGCACCAGGTGCGTCACCCCGCTGACCAGAAAGGCCCCGCTCATCAGCAACGGGCCGGGCGGGGNGAATTGTGAAGATGTCACGCGTCCCATCGAACCATCGCGGGGTCCCGCAGGTCGCCGGCCACGACGAGGACCCAGCCAGCAGCCGCGCCGCAGCCACGTGCCGATCCCGGCCCTACACTCCCCCGACCCACAGCACTTCCCCGCCCGCAGCACTCCTCCCGCACCCCGAAGCACTCGCCCCGCCCGCAGCACTCCCCGCCCGCAGCACTGCCCGCCCGCAACCCCGGGCCCTCCCGCCAGTCCAGGCCGACGCCGACCGCCCCTCGGCAGTCTGACCCTCGGCCGCCCGACGGACCGGCCGCAGTGGGATCATTACCGGCGGTGCCAGCCACAGGGAGGATGACCGTGTCCAGTTCCCCGACCGACCCCGGCCCCGACCAGGCCCCCGACGCCGATCGGGACGCAGCCCCACCTCCACCGGACGCCCACGCCAACGCTGGTCCGAAGCCGGCCGAACCGCCGCGGGGCGGTTCCGCGGAACCGCCGGAGGCGCCATCCGGGGGCCGCCCGCCGCTGCGCCCGGTCGACTGGGACGGCTCGTTCACCCGCACCTGGCAGTCCCGCGACCGCAACGAGGTGATGAACCGCCTCGCCGACGAGCACGAGTTCGAGTCCGCTCAGCGAGAGCTTGACCAGATGATGCGGGAGTTTCGAGACAAGGCGAACGAGGCGGCGGACGCGCGGGCCCGTGAGAAGCGGGAGCGTGCCGCCGAGCAGTCGGGGCCTGCCGATGATGCGAGGTCGCGTCTGTTCGACAAGCTGGAGAGGTTCGGCCGGCCGTCCGACGACGCGGACGCCTCCCCGCATGAAGATGGCGGCGGGTCCCCGGACACACGTTGACGGACCACCGCGATTGGCGGAAGACAGGCCAACTCGGTTACGGGCCGAGGCGGGAATATCCGGTTTCGGAGGTCGGTGGCCGTTCGGGTGAGGGCGGTTTGTCGGCGTCCGACTGGCGGGTGGTGTCGGTGAGCACGCGGCGGGCGCGAATGGTGTCCGGGTGGTAGGGGCCGTGATCGCGCAGGGCGTCGGTGAGGGCGTCGCGGTAGAGGGGTGCGGCGTCGGCGTGCCGGCCGGCCTGGCGGTAGGTGTCGGCGAGAGTGGTGCGGCTGGCACGGGTGTCGGGATGGTCTGNGCCGAGGGTGTGGGTCCGGATGGCGTGGACGCGTTCGGTGAGCTCCACGGCCTGGGGCGTCCGGCCGGTCTCTCGGCACACTTCGGCGAGCCCGGTGGCCGTGCGCAGAGTACGGGCGTCGGCGACGCCGTGGGCTTGTGCGCGTGCAGTGAGCTGCCGTTCGAGGTGGTAGCGAGCCGCCTCGGGTTGGTCTGAGTCGCGATAGTGGGCCGCAAGGTCGTCGCGGGCTTCCATGGCCCTTGGGTGCGCGCGGCCGAGGAGCCGTTCGTGACGGTCGAGGAGGCGTTCGAGGNGCGGCACGGCCTCACCTGGCCGGCCTTCCGCGACGTGGGCGGCGGCAAGCTGTTCTCGGCTTTGCGCGGTCTTCGGATGATCGGGCCCGAGGACGCGTTCGCGGCCAGTCAGTGCTCGATCGAACAGGGGCACGGCGGTTTCAGGCCGTCCGACTGTGAGGTGCGTGCGGGCAAGAGCCTGCGCGCTGTCGAGGGNGTGGGGGNGAGTAGGCCCGAGAACTTGTTCGCGACCGGTTAGGGCCTGGTCGAGGTCGCGGGCGGCTTCGTCGAGACGGCCGGCCTGGTGGTAGGTGACGCCGAGCTGGTGGCGACTGTCCAGCGTTTGGGGGTGGTGGGCGCCGAGGACGCGTTCACGAGCCATGAGAGTGGGTTCGGCGTGGGCGAGGGCGTCTCCGGTCGCACCGATTCGCTCGTAGGTGACGGCGAGATGGTGGCGGGAGTCGAGGGTGTCCGGATGGTCGGCACCGAGAATGCGGCCGCGATCGGTGAGGGTCGCCCGCAGTACTCCCGCCGCCCTGTCATCGTGGCCGGCGTCGGCGTGGGCCACGGCGAGATCATGGCGGCTTTCCAGGGTGGCGGGGTGGTCGGGGCCGAGGATGCGGCGGCGGTCGGTGAGGTTCTGGGCGAACAGGTCGGTGGCGTGGTCGAGGTGGCCGGCCTGTTGGTAGGCGCGGGCGAGGGTTTCGCGGCTGGTGAGGGTNTCGGGGTGGTCGGGGCCNAGGANGCGTTCGCGGTCGGTGGCGTTGCGTTCGGCCAGCGGGCCGGCNNCGGCGAGGTGGTCGGCGTTGAGGGCGGCGCGGATGTGGGTTTCGCGGGCGGTGAGGGTGTCGGGGTGGTCGGGGCCGTCGAGGCGTTCGNGGGCGGCGACCGCGCGGGCGGCGAGCGGTTCGGCCTGCTCGGGGTGGCCCTGTTCGGTGAGGTAGGCGGCGGCGTGTTCGGCCAGCCAGGCGGTGTGCGGGGTGTCGGTGGCGGGGTCGGTGGCCTCGAGGGTGGCCAGGGTGTGCGGGAGGAGGTCGCGCCAGGGCGGCCAGGCGTCCGGGGTGGCGGCGATCTGCTCGGGCAGGGCGGCGTGGAGCATCCGGCCGAGGGTGTCGACGTGCCGGTCGGCGTCCTCGGGGCTGGTGGCGGTGCGGACGGCGGTGCGGACCAGGGGGTGCAGGGCCAGGGCGGCGCCGTCGCGGTGGGCGAGGCCGGCGCGTTCCAGGGTGGCGACCGTGTCGGCCAGCTCCAGCGGATCGCCGGCCACCGCGCGTAGCTCCGCGTCGCCGATCGCCTCCGGCGCGGCCGTGAGCAGCCGCAGCGGCAGCGGGGCGGAGGCGTCGCCGTGCGCGGCGAGGTGCAGGAGCTCGCCTGCGGCCGGCGCGTCCGCGTCGAGCCGGCGGATCGGCTCGGTCCACAGGTTCGCGGCGGTGATTCCGGGCCGTCCGGGCACCTCCCCCTGGCCGAGCACGACGGCGGGCCGGTCGATCAGCGCCGTCAGGTAGGTCTCGGCGGGGACTCGGGCGTGGCCGATGCGGTGCGCCGCCTGGTCGAGGGCCAGCGGATGATTCCCGAGCTGGTGGGCGATCCGCTCCGCGACCGTCCGGTCGACCGCCGGCAGCCGCTCGCTGAGCAACGCCACCGATTCCGCCCGCGTGAACGGGCCGACGGGCACCACCATGCCGGCGCCATCCCAGGCGTCCGAGCGGGAGGTCACCAGGATCCTGCCTGCGCCGGTCGACGGCCGCAGCCAGCCGGGCAGCTCACCGGGGCTGGCGGCGTCGTCGAGGACGAGCANCCATCGGCCGTCGGCGGCGTCCAGGCGGGCGAGCACCGCGGCGGGCTCCGCGTGCGCCGGCAGACCCAGCGCCGGTGCGAGTGCCCGCACCCGCTCCCCGACCAGTTCCGGACGTCCCGCCGGCACCCACCACACCGCGTCGAGGTCCATCCGCTGCTGACGGACGTACTCGATGGCCAGGCTGGTCTTCCCGATGCCCGCCAGGCCCGTCACCGCGACCAGCCGGCCGGCGGACATCGCGTCGTCGAGCTGGCCGAGCGTCGCCGTCCGGCCGACGAACCGTGCCGAGGGCCGCGGCACGTTCCACACCGCCGGCAGCTCCCCCGGAAACACCGCCCCAGGGCCACCGGACACCGTCTCCGCCCGCCGGGCGGTCCCCACTCGCCCGGCCTCGGGCCGCCCCTCCCCAGCGTCCCCAGCCTCGGGACGCCCAGCCTCGGGATGCCCGGCCCCGGGATGCCCGGCCCCGGGATGCCCGGCCCCGACTCGCTCTGCCTCGCCGCGCACCGCCGCGAGCAGCATCGTCCGCGCGGCCAGCGGGCTGCGGCCGACCAGGTCGATCGGGACGAGCTGGCCGAGCAGGCCGGGGATCGGCCGGTCCGTCACCCGCGCGACCAGCAGCCGGCGTTCACCGTCCATGATCCGCGGGGACCAGGCCGCGCCCCACTCCGTCGGCGCCGTCGGCGAATCCAGGTAGCCGTCCGAGACCACCGCGATGGTGTGGCGTGCCTGCCGCGTCACCCCGTCCAGCCAGGAGGCCCGATGGGTCCCGGGCACCGCGTCCCAGGCGCCGAATGCGACGTGATGCCCGGCGTCCTCCAACGTTGTCGTGATCCACTCAGCCCAGCCGAGCCCGTCCGCGGCNCAGGACACGAAGATGTCGAGAGCGCGACCATCGCCCCCGCCCGTCACCCGAACAGCATGACACAGTCACCCAAACCACTCGATCCGCTGTGGTAGCGACAGCTCGGCGCTGCGGTCGTNCTNCTTCCACCTCGAGGGGATTCGCGTCGCGCGGTTAGCCTTGGGCGATGCGGGAGGTGTGCTTCGGGTCGGCTGATCGGCCGCGGTCGGGCATGATCGCGGGATCGGCCGTCGGGAGGCCGGGCGTCGGGAGGCCGGGCGTCGGGAGGTCAGTCGTCGGGAGGTCGGTCGCCGCCGGTCGTGGTGGCGCCGAGGCGGTGTCGTGCCGGCGCAGGTGAACGGTCGGTTGCCGCGGGGGTCTCTCGACGCCGAGGTGATCCTGGTGGCGGCGGAGCGGCTGGCTGCCGAGGCGGGCCTGGCCGAGGTCACCATCCGCAAGGTGGCCGCGGCCCTCGGGGTGCAGCATCCCGCGGTGCACTACCACTTCCCACGACGGCACGATCTTGTCGACGCGCTGCTGGGGCGAGCGGTGCGGCGCTTCAACGAGGCCCTGCCGGTGATCGACTCCGACGACTGGGAGACGCACCTGCGCGGCTACTGGGAGGGCTTCCGGGCGGTGCTGCGGTCCGATCCGGCGCTGTTCGAGCTGGTGGTGGGTCAGTGGGCGATCATGGGTCGTTCCCAGCAGGCGCTCGATTCCAGTTACGGGCGGATCGACGCGCAGCTCGGGGTGCTGTTGCGGGCGGGCTTCACGCCCGAGCAGGCGGGGTACGCCTACCACCTGCTCTCGACCTACACGCGTGGCTGCCTGGTGAGCGAGCACCAGTTCGCGCGGTTCCTGGGTTCGGACCGGGGCGAGGCGCTGGCGGGGTCGACCGTGAACCTGCCCGGTGACCTCGACCCGTTCCCGAGCCTGCGGGACGTCACGGCGCACGGCTGGTCCTACACGTTCGCGACCGACGCCGACTTCGACAACGNCCTCACCGTGATCATCGCGGGGCTGCGGGCCTGGTTGCCGGCGTCGGACTGACGGGCCGGGCCGGGCGGAGCCGAGCCGGCACGGCCGTTCCCTGGACATCCTGACCATTGGTCAGTAACGTCCGCCCCGAAGATGCTGACCATTGGTCAGTACTTGGGGTGTGACGGGTCGTCTGGAGGCCGCCGTGGGCACGTTCGAGTTCACCGACGATCACGAAGCCCTGCGGTCGACGGTGCGGGCGTTCGTCGAGGAGACCTTCCCCGAGGCGCAGGTGCGTCGGCTGATGGCGGCACCGTCGGCGCTGGAGCGTCCCGGCTGGGAGCGGATGGCCCGCGAGCTGGGGCTTCAGGGGCTGGTGGTGCCCGAGGAGCACGGCGGCGCGGGGGCCGGCCCGGTCGAGCTGGCGATCGTGCTGGAGGAGCTCGGACGCCGGCTGGTGCCGGTGCCGTTCCTGTCGACGGCGCTGGCCACGATCGCGCTGGTCGGCGGCGACCGGGCGGTGACCGCGGGCTACCTCGAGGCGGTCGCCGAGGGACGGGTGGTGGCCACGGTCGCCCTCGCCGAGGACGGCGGCGGCTGGGACGCGGCCGGGGTACACTGCGCCGCGGTCAGCGGCGACGGGGACGGGGGCGGGTGGCGGCTGACCGGGACGAAGTCCTTCGTGCCCGACGGCTTGGACGCCGATCTTCTGGTGGTGGCGGCGCGCACCCCGGCGGGTGTCGGCCTGTTCGCCGTCGACGGTGCCGCGGACGGGGTGTCGCGCAGCGCGCTGGAGGTCTTCGACCTCACCCGGCGGCTGGCCCGGGTGCGACTGGACGGCGTGGCCGCGACCCCGCTTTCGGCCCCGGCGGATGCGGCCGTGTTCGACCGCTTCCTCGACGCCGCCCGGATCGCGGTGGCCGCGGAGCAGGCCGGCGGCGCCGATTTCGCGCTCGCGATGGCCGTCGGCTACGCCAAGGAGCGGGTGCAGTTCGGCCGGGCGATCGGCAGCTTCCAGGCGGTCAAGCACCTGTGCGCCGATGCCTTCGTCGACGTCGAGTCCGCCCGGTCGGCCGCCTACTACGGTGCGTGGGCCCTCGCGCAGGACAGCCCGGAGGTCGCCACGGTCGCGCCGTTGGCCAAGGCGTTCTGCTCGGAGGCGTTCTTCTCGACGGCCCGGACGAACATGCAGGTGCACGGGGGCATCTCGTTCACCTACGAGCACCCGGCCCACCTGTACTACCGGCGCGCCCGCTCCGGCGTGCAGCTCTGGGGCAGTCCCCGCGCGAACCGTGACCTGCTGGCCACCCGAATCGGTCTGTGATCGAAATGGTGATCGACACCGCGGGTGACGCGAACGAGGAGGAGAACCCGATGACCGCGACGACAGGGCCGGGCACGCCGCCGGAGGCGTCGAAGGAGGCGTCTGAGGAGGCGTCTGAGGAGGCGTCTGAGGAGGCGTCTGAGGAGGCGTCGGTGGAGCGGGTGCGCGCGCAGGTGGCGGCGTGGCTGGCCGAGAACTGGCAGCCCGGCGGCGGGGGCCCGCGGTGGCGGGAGCGGCTCGTCGACTCGGGGTGGGCGGCCCCGACCTGGCCGGTCGAGTGGTTCGGGCGCGGCCTGCACCGCGACCTGCGCCGGGTCGTCGCCGAGGAGTTCACCCGGGTGGGCGCGAAACCGGCCGCACTGGATGTGACGCAGTTGTTCGCCAACACGATCCTGGCGCACGGCACCGACGAACAGAAGAGGTCGTTCGTGCGACCGCTGGCCCTCGGTGAGCAGCAGGGCTGCCTGCTCTACAGCGAGCCCGGCGCCGGCTCCGACCTCGCGGCGCTGCAGACCCGGGCCGACCGCGACGGCGACACCTGGGTGGTCAANGGTCAGAAGGTGTGGACGTCGGGAGCACGCGAGGCCACCCACGGCTTCCTCGTCGCGCGCACCGACTGGGACGTGCCCAAGCACCGCGGTCTGACGTTCTTCTGGCTGCCGCTGGACCAGCCGGGAGTCGACATCCGGCCGATCCACCAGGTCACGGGCGGGTCGGAGTTCAACGAGGTGTTCCTCACCGACGCCGTCGTGGCGGACACCCACCGCCTCGGCGACGTCAACGACGGTTGGCGGGTGCTGCAGACCGCGCTCGGCTTCGAGCGGCTGATCATGGGAGCCGCCGCCGGCGGCAGCTCCCGCCAGCGCCGGCGGGCCGGCGGGGGCGAGACGACCCTGGCGGACCGGCAGTCGCCGTGGACCCGGCAGATCGGCGGCGCCGACTACGTCGAGCTGGCGAAGAAGGTCGGCAAGGCCGACGACCCCGTCACCCGCCAGGAGATCGCCCGGCTGTACACGCTGGAGAAGGTCAACGCCTGGAACGGCCTGCGGGCGCGGGCGGACGCCGGGCGCGGCGCGTCGTCACCGCTGGCGTCCATCGNCAAACTCGCCATGTCCCGCATCGTGCACACCGGCGTGGACGTGACCACGAACCTGCTCGGCGCCTCGTCGGTCCTCGACGGCGACACCGACCCAGTCGCCGCGGAGGTCAACCGCTCGTCGTTCGCCGCGTTCGTCACCTCCATCGGCGGCGGCACCGACCAGATCCAGCGGAACATCATCGGCGAACGGGTCCTGGGCCTGCCCCGGGAACCCGAGGTCGACAAGAACGTCCCGTTCCGCGAGGTCCGCAAGGCCCAGGCCACCAGGCGGTTCAGTTGACCACCGCCGAGCCCGCCGCGACCGGCGAACCGCTCGATCTGCCCCTGACCGGCGTGCGGGTCGTCGACCTGACCACCGGACCGCTGGCCGCGATCGGCCGTCACCTCGCCGAATGGGGCGCCGACGTCCTGCGCGTCGAGCCTCCCGGCGGTGCCGCCGACCGCCGCACCGGCCGCCGGGTCGCCGGGGTCTCGCTGGGCTTCGCCGCCGCGAACCTCGGCAAACGCGCCGTGACGCTCGACCTCACCCGGCCCGCCGACCGCACCAGGTTCACCGCCCTGCTGGCCGGCGCCGACATCCTGCTGGAGAGCACCCCGCCCACCGCGCCGGAGGCGGCGACGCTCGACGTCGAGGAGATCCGGNGGGAGCATCCGTCCCTGGTCGTCCTGTCCGCCACGCCGTTCGGCCGGACCGGTCCCCACGCCGGCTGGCAGGCCACCGGCCCGGTGTTCCACGCGTTGTCCGGGGAGCTGTCCCGCTCGGGTATCCCCGGCCGCGCGCCGCTGCTGCCTCCCGGCGACCTGCCCTACGACTGCGCCGCGGCGCAGGCGGTGTTCGTGGTGCTCCTCGCCTACCTCGAACGCCTGCGCACCGGTCTGGGCGACCACCTCGACTTCGCCGTCCTCGACGGCGCGGTCGCCGCACTCGACCCCGGCTACGGCATCGCCGGCAGCGCCACCGCGGGAGTACCCGCCAGCAAACTTCCCCGGGGCCGACCCGAGGCCCGCCACCAGTACCCGATCATCCCCTGCGCCGACGGCTTCGTCCGCCTGTGCATCCTNGCCCCGCGGCAGTGGCGCGCCATGTTCGCGTGGATGGGAAGCCCGGCGCAGTTCGCCGACCCCTCCTACGACAAGCTGACCACCCGCTTCGCCTCCACCACCCTCCTGCCCGCGATCGCACGGTTCTTCGCCGACAGGACACGAGCGGAACTCGAACAGGCCGGGCAGCGTCACGGCGTCCCCACCGCCGCCGTCCTCGACCTCGACGAAGCACTGGAATCCGAGCAGATCCGCGCCCGAGGCGCCTTCACCCCCGTCGAACTCGCCCCGGGGATAGCGGCCCCCTTCCCGAACGGCGTGCTCGAACTGGACGGACACCGCGCCGGAATCCGAGGCCCGGCGCCCGCCCTCCCCCCGGACTCCGCAGCGCCGCCGAGCTGGGCCACCCGACCGGCCCCGGCCCAGGCACCGACCCAGGCACCGACCCAGGACCAGGCCCCGCCCCAGGCACAGGCACAGGCCCCGACATCGGGCCCGACCCCGGGTTCGGGGGACGCCGCCGCCGATCCGGGCGGCCGGCCGCTCGCCGGGCTGCGCGTCCTCGACCTCGGTGTCATCGTCGTCGGCGCCGAACAGGGACGCCTGCTCGCCGACCAGGGCGCCGACGTCATCAAGGTCGAGAACGACGCCTTCCCCGACGGCAGCCGCCAGGCCCGCGACGGCAACGCCATCACGGTGACCTTCGCCGCCGGCCACCGCAACAAGCGCAGCCTCGGCCTCGACCTGCGTTCTCCACAGGGCAAGGACCTGTTCCTACGGCTGGTCGCCGACACCGACGTCGTGCTCACCAACTACCGTCCCGGCACCCTGGAATCCCTCGGACTCGGCTACGACGTTCTCCGGAACACCAACCCGGCCGTCATCGTCGTGGACAGCTCCGCGTTCGGTGCCACCGGCCCCTGGAGCCGCCGGCTCGGCTACGGACCGCTGGTCCGCGCCTGCGCGGGCCTGACCGCGCAGTGGCGCTACCCCGGCGAAGCGGACGGGTTCTCCGACGCGCTGACCGTCTACCCGGACCACGTCGCCGCCCGCATCGGCATCGCCGGCGTCCTCGCGCTGCTGATCCGCCGCAGCCGCACCGGCACCGGCGGCACCGTCAGCGTCAGCCAGACCGAGGTCATGCTCGGCCACGCGGCCGCGACAGCCGCCGACAAGGCCCTCGTCCGCGCCGGCGCCGCGGTCGACGGGCCCACCGGACCCGACGCGCCCTGGGGCGTGTTTCCCACCGCCGGTGACGACGACTGGTGCGTCGTCACCGTCCGCGGGGACGACGACTGGCAGGCGCTGTGCCGCGTCCTCGACCGCCCCGACCTCGCCACCGAACCTGCCCTCGCCACCGAACCTGCCCTCACCAGCGCGAACGGACGCGCCGCGGCCCGCGATCGGATCGACGCCGCCCTCACCGGCTGGCTCGCCCAGCACGGCGCCGTCGAGGCCATGACCCTGCTGCAGGCGGCCGGCGTACCCGCCGCAGCGATGCTGCGGGTCTCCGAGCTGCCCGCGTTCCCCTATTACACCGAGCGCGGCCTGTTCCGGCTGTCCGGACACCCACACATCAGGCAGAGCTTCTACCTGGAGAACNCACCCGTCCGGTCCGAACGGCTACCCGACCCGCCCGACAACCCCGCTCCCCTGCTCGGTGAACACACCGAACAAATCCTCCGGGCGGAACTCGGCCTCACCGCCGCCGAGGTAGCCGCGCTGCTGTCCGACAACGGCCGGATCGCCGGCGCTTCCCGCTGATCCCGGCGTCTACGACCGGTTGCGGGTGCCCTGATCGATCGGCAGCGTGATGCCGGTGACGTAGCGTCCCTCGTCGCTGACCAGCCAGAGCAGGGCGTTGGTCACGTCGATCGGCTCGATCCAGGGCCGGCCCAGCGGGGAGACCTTCTTCAGCGCCACCATGGTGTCCGCCAGGTTCGGGTTGTCGAGGTCGGGCCGGAAGACGCCGTACTGGGCGCGGTTCTGGGTGACCATCGGGGTGCCGACGGTCCCGGGACACAGGGCGTTGACCCGGATGTCATGGCGGGCCAGCTCGTTGGCCAGCGTCAGCGCGAGGCCGACGACACCGTGCTTGCTCGCGTTGTAGGCGCCGAGATGCGGGATCCCGGCGAGGCCCGCCCCCGAGCTGGTGAGCACGATCGCTCCCCCACGGCCACCGGCGATCATCGGGGGCACGACCGCGCGGATCGTGGTGAACACGCCGGTCAGGTTGACGGAGATCTGCTCGTCCCACTCGGCCGGCGTGATCTCCCAGAGCTTCGCGAGCCGAGGGGAGATGCCGGCGTTGGCGGAGACGATGTCCAACCTGCCGAGTTCGCCGACCCCGCGGTCCACGAGCGCCTGGAGCGCGTCGGCGTCGCGGACGTCGGCCTGGCCCCACACGACGCGGCGGTCCAGGGCCTCGACCGCCGCCACCGTCTCGGCGAGGTCGGCGTCGGTCCCGAGCCCGTACTCGAGCGTCGGCAGGTCCTTGAGCACGTCCACGAGGATCAGGTCCGCACCCTCCTCGGCCAGCCGCACCGCATGTGACCTTCCCTGCCCGCGGGCCGCACCTGTGACCAGCGCGACCTTGCCCTCAAGACGACTCATCAGCGGCCTCCTCCTCGGCGGTGCCCGGCCTCGCGGTCAGCTCGGGACGCTACCCACCCGCGCTGGCTTGGTCAACAGACGACAAGATCTGTTGATTGAAGTCCAAGAAAGTCCTTCTCTCGCGACAGATCACACTTGTTTTCCAGCCACAAAGACGACAAACTTCGAGAACTGTCGTGTGTAGATCCCGAGTGGACTGGTGCCGCCCGGACGGAGGCAGGTGATCGGCGTGAGCGGCGCGTCGCACCGGGTGCCGAGCCCGTGGTTCGATGTCGACTCGCCGTTCGGCGGCCACAAGCAGAGCGGACTCGGCCGTGAGGTCGGACGCGAGGGCCTGGAGGACCTCATGGAGATCAAGACAGTGAGCTTCCCCGTCTAGATGGCCCGAACCCGGCCGGCGCGGTGGGGCGACCACGCCCNGACCACCGAGGACGAGGCCCGCGAACGCATCCTGCTCGCGGCGATGCGCTGCTACCTGCGGCACGGGGTCGCCCGGACGACCGTGGAGGACATCGCCCGCGAGGCGCTGATCCACCGAACCACCGTGTACGCCTACTTCAGAAGCCGCGACGAGGTGCTCGCCGGGGTGGTGCTCCTCGAGGCCCGCGGGCTCATGGCCGCCTCCGACCGGATCATGAGCGGTGACGGCCGGTTCGAGGACAGGTTGGTCGACGCGTTCCTCGCCGCCCGGCGGGCGGTCGCGCAGTCGCCGTTCCTGTCCCTGCTGTTCGACCGCGACAACGCCGCCCAGACGGTCGGTGCCGCCTACGCCTCGGGCGTGATCCAGCAGCGGACCCTGCCCACGCTCACCGGCTACATCGCCACCGCTCAGGAGAACGGCGAGCTACGCGACGATGTCGGCGCCCCCGCGATGGCCCGCTGGCTGCTGCGCGTCCAGAACATGCTCATGACCGATCCACCCGAGGACAGCGACGCCGTCGAGGCGACCCTGCGGATGTTCGTCGTCGCCTCCATCGCGCCCCGGCCGCCGCACAGATCGGCGACCTGACAGAACGGCGACACGACAGAACGGCGAATCGACAGAACGGCGACCTGGCAGAACGGTGCCGAGCAGAGGACCGAGCGGACCGGCGGCCGCGGCTATTCACGCGCTTGCTGTGCGCGGCGGAGACCACCCTGGGCGGCAGCCAGATCCAGGGCGGTGATCATCCGCTTTTCCGGGGTCGGGTGACGCAGCGGCGCGCCGAGACGGTGCAGATGCCGCAGCGCNTCGCCGTAGGAGGCCAGCGCGCCGGTCTCCCGGTAGCCGACGCCGTGCGCCTGGCAGAACGCGCGGATCAGCGGCTGGGCCCGGCGCAGGCTCGGTCGCGGCATGCTCGGGAACAGGTGGTGTTCGATCTGGTAGTTCAACCCCCCGAACACGACGTCGGTGGCCCGACCGCCCCGGATGTTGCGCGCGGTCACCACCTGCCGGCGCAGGAAGTCGGGCTCGTCGCCGGGGAGAATCGTCATTCCCTTGTGGTTCGGAGCGAACGCGCATCCCATGTACAGGCCGAACAGCGCCTGATGGACCAGCACGAAGACCACCGCCTTGACCGGCGGGAGAACCAGGGCGACGGCGGTCAGGTAGCCGGCGAGGTGAACCACCAGCAAGACCACTTCGGCGGCCGCGGTCCGGTCCCGCCGCCCGGTCCGGTCCCNCCGCCCGGTCCGGTCCCGCCGCCCGGCCAGCTCCCGCACGCTGGCAACGTGCAGGTTCAGCCCCTCCAGCAGGAGGATCGGGAAGAACAGGTACGCCTGGTGGCTCGTCAGCCAGCGCGCCCACCCGCGGCGCCGCCCGGCCTCGGCGGCGGTGAACACGAACGCGCCGGGAGCGATGTCCGGGTCGCGGCCCACCTGGTTGGGATGGCGATGGTGACGGTTGTGCTTGGCCACCCACCAGCCGTAACTCAGCCCCACCAGCACATTTCCCGATAGCAGGCCCACGAGATCGTTGCCACGGCGGCCGCTGCAGATCTGGCGGTGGCCCGCGTCGTGCCCGATGAACGCCACCTGGGTGAACATCACCGCGAGAAACGCCGCCGTGGCCACCTGCCACCACGAGTCTCCCAGCACGACGAACGCCCACCAGCCGCCGGCCAGCAGGCTCAGGTTCACCGCGATCCGCCCGGAATACCAGCCGGCCCGACGATCCAGCAACGCCGCGCCCGTGACCCGGCGCCGCAGTTCGGCGTACTCGCTGCCACGGACCGCCGCAGCCGGTCCCATCACCGGCGTCGGGGTGAGTTCTGCTGCACTGAATCCGGCCACGGCGTCCACGCCCATGGTCATCCCTCTCAGCCGAGAATGCATCAGCGAGAGGGAACCCGGAACAGGCGTACGGACCAGACCAGGACGAGAACACTGCCACGCTGAAGTGACAACGATCAGACTACCCCAGCCCTCGGGTTCTCAACTCGGCTTGCTGCGCCGCGGTCGAGATGCCCTGGTGGCGGCGTGATCGAGCAGGCGCTGCGCGGGAATCTCCCGGGCGACGACCGCGCGAGCGACATCGGTGAGTCGCAGATTGTGGTCGCGGGCATAGGTCCGCAGCCGACCGAACGCCTCGTCCATCTCGAGGTCCCCGCGCTGCGCCAGAAAGCCCTTGGCCTGTTCCAGGACGACCCTGCTGCTCAGCGCACCCTTCAACTGCTCGTTGATCACCATCTGATCCGTGGCCGCCTTGTCCTGCACGATCGCCACACTCGCCACGTGCGCGAGTGCCTGGCCGAGGCTCAGATCGTCCTCGTTGAGCGTCCCGACCTGCGTGCCGAACAGCCCGAGGGCGCCCAGGACCGTGTCCCGCAACCGCATCGGCAGGGCATGGACCGAGACGAAGCCGGCCTGCGTGGCGGCGGCGACGAACCGCGGCCAGCGCGCCGTGGCCGTGCGCAGGTCGGCGACGCTGACGGGCGCGCCCCCGCGGTAGCAGTCCAGGCACGGGCCCTGGTCACGCTGGAGCTGGAGCAGTTCCAGGTTGCGGGTGCGTTCGGAGGACGCCGCCACCATGTGCAGGGTGCCGTGCTGATCGGCCAGGAGCAGGCCCGCGGACTCGACGTCGAGCAGCCGCGCACAGTCCGCGGTCAGCCCGTCCAGGAGGTCCACCACGTCGAAGCGGTCCACCAGACTGTTCGCCAGCGACACGAAGGCCCGGGTGACCTGACGCTCCCGCTCGGCGCTCACGAGATCATCCCCGGGTCGTCGTCCGGGAAGGCCCAGGCACTGTCATCGTCGAGAGCCACCTGACGCTGCACCACCCGCCAGGCCGCCTCGCTCGCGGTCAGGTCGTGCGCGAACGCGTAGGCTCGCAGTCGTACCAGCGCCTCGGCCGGATCGACGTCACACTGAGCCATGATCATCCCAGTGGCCTGGTAGACCTCGACCCGCTCGAGGGAGGCAAACTCGCGTGTCCCCTCGCCGCTGTCACCGGCAGCCTCCCCCTCGAGATCCCCGCCCGCCAGATCCAGCAGCGGCAACGTGGCCAGCCTTGCGGCGAACAGACCACCCGCCAGGTTCTCTCCGCCGAGCGGGCCGGGAGTGTGGCGAAACAGGTCCAGGGCGCCGATGGGCGCTCNGGCGAGCACCACGGGCAGGGCGAACACCGCTCGTACTCCGACGGCCATCACCGCGCCGGCGAACACCGGCCACGGGGTCTCGGTCGTCAGCGTGAGGTCCGGGACCAGCGCCGGGCGGCCGTCGCGCACCGCGTCGAGACACGGGCCTTCCCCGAAGGTGAACTGGAGCTCGTCCAGTCGCCGACTCAGCGCGCCACTGGAACCGAACGTCCCCGTTGAGACGCCGTCACGCACCACCGAGACCGCTGCCCCGTCGACCCCGAGAAGCCGCACGCACGCCCGACACAGACCATCGGCCGCCGCCAGGCCGCTCTCGGCCGCCACCGCCGCACCGAGACCGGACCGGACACGCTCACTCGAGGCGATAGCCCCTCCCCAACGTCGGGCCGCACTGCCCACATCCATGCACCGGCGAAGGTCCGCCAACCACCCGCTGGACATTTACAGCGTACGGGGATCCACGGGCGACGGACGCACCGGTAACCGTCCGGTTCACCGCCGCGGCGGTGAACCGGACGGTCGGATCGTGGATCCACTACCTCGGCTCCCCGGGGCCGATGGTCGGCCTTGCGGTGAGACGTCCGACATGCCACAATCGCGGTGGCTTCAGAGAGCCGACGTCGCTCCAGACTCCCGGTGACGCGTTGATCTTCAGCGTGCAAGGGAGTCCACGGGCATGAGGGTCTCAGCGGATTCCCCTGAGACGACGGTGGTCAGCGGAATCCTTTTTCGGATCCCTGTGCACTGCATCTGGCGTAGACCCATCCCCTCCAGCCGCGTCGGTTTCGATCGGCACTGCGGCCCCGTCGCGCCGGCTTTCGCGGCTCCAGCCGGCCGCGGATGACATCCGGCGATTCCTCGTTACCGAGGAACACCCGGTGAAGAGGGAATCAGTCGAGGCCGACGCCGAGCCCCCTCCAATCGGATCCCGGCGGCATACCTGGGTTGCCGAGAGGCTGGCGGTGACGGTCCATCGCGGATCCGCCGAAACCAGCGTCGAGGTGAGTGGAGAGGTCGACCTGGCCAGCGTCGGGGCGTTTCGCTCGGCGCTGCTCGCGGCCGTTCGCACCGAGGCACCCACCGTCGTGGTCGACCTCGCCGAGGTCGATTTCCTCGACGCCCTGGGGCTGGGAGCCCTGGTCTCCGCCCGCAAGCGCGCAATCATGTCGGGGCAGCGCCTGGTCGTGATCGGGGCCCGCCCCCTGGCCTACCGACTGTTCGTTCTCACCGACCTCGCGGGACCCTTCGACGTCCGTCGCCGCGAAGCCCCTCCTACCGAATCCCCGCGTCTACGGCCCCGACCGCGACTGGCACCGTAACCGCGACTGGCACCGCAACCACAACTGGCACCGCAACCGCGACTGGCACCGCAACCGCGGCTCACGCGGATCCGGACCCGGACGCATCGAGTCAGGTCGGGCAGCGGGCGTCGTCGGAGTAGATGATGAACGCGTCTGGCGGGATGGTCACCCGCACCGCGGTGCCCGGTGCCAGGCCCGGCAGGCGGCCGGTCGGCAGATCCGCCATCAGCTCCGGCTCGCCGGCCAGGTGGACGCGGACGAATCCGGGGTGCGCGACGACGCGCCGGACGTGATCGGCGCGCTCGGCCTGGCCGGTGAGCCCTGTCGGGCCGCCGGTGACCTGCGCCGGGCCGCCGACGCCCGCCGCGCCGGTGATGCTCAGGTGCACCGCCGACGGGGCGATCGTGGCGAGGACCGGCCCGTCGGCGCACCCCGGGGCCGGCGCGAGCAGCGCGCCGAAGCGGGCGACGCCGCCGCTGACCTGCCCGGTCAGCAGGTTCGCGCCCACGAGCTTCGCCACGAAACGCGACCGCGGACGGGCGACCACGTCCGCGGTCGCGCCCTCGTCGACGACCCGGCCGCCGTCGAGGACGACGAGCCGGTCGGCCAGGGCGAGGGCATCGTTCGGGTCGTGGGTGACCAGCACGGTGCTGCCGGCGTAGGAACTCAGGTGGTCGGCGAGATCGTCGCGCAGGTCCAGGCGTGACTCGGCGTCCAGCGCCGCGAAGGGCTCGTCGAGCAGCAGCAGCTCCGGCCGGACAGCGAGCGCACGAGCCAGCGCCACCCGCTGCGCCTGGCCGCCCGACAGGGTCTCCGGCCGGGCGCCGGCGTGTTCGCGCAGGCCCACCCGGTCCAGCCAGCCCGCGGCGGCGACCCCGGCCGCCCGCCGGCGCACTCCCCGCGCCCGCAGGCCGAAGGCGACGTTGTCCAGGACCGACAGCCGCGGGAAGAGCCGATAATCCTGGAACATCACGCCCACGGACCGTTTCGCCGGCGGGAGGAAGGCGCCCGTGGCCGGGTCGTCGAGGACGCTGCCGTGCAGGACGATCCGGCCGGCGCGCAGGCGGGTCAGCCCGGCCAGGCAGCGCAGGGCCGTGGACTTGCCCGCCCCGTTCGGGCCGACGATGGCGAGCACCGTGCCCGGTGCGGCGGCGAGCTGGGCGTCGAGGGTGAACGCCCCTCGGCTGACGCCCAGCCGGGCCTGCAGCCCGGCGGCTGGCCCCACGGCTGGTCCGGCGGCTGGTCCGGCGGCTGGCTCGGCGGCAGACTCTGCGGCTGGCTCGGCGGTCACGGGTTGCCGACCATCCGACGGCCCCGCAACGCCAGCAGGGCGCCGAGTGACAGCACGAACAGCACCAGGCTGAGCACCACCGCGTCCTGCGGCCTGGTCTGCAGGGCGATGAACACGGCCAGCGGCGTCGTCTGCGTCGTGCCCGACAGGTTCCCGGCGAAGGTGAGCGTAGCGCCGAGCTCNCCGAGTGCCCGGGCCCAGCACAGCGTGGCCCCCGCGCCGAGCGAGGGGGCCAGCATGGGCAGGGTGATGCGGCGCAGCACCATGAGCCGCCCGGCGCCGAGCGTCTCCGCCGCCTCCTCGTAGCGGACGCCGGTCTGGACGATGCCGGCCTCCACCGCCAGGACGAGGAACGGCATCGAGACGAACGCCGAGGCCACCATGACCCCGAGCGTGGTGTAGGGCAGCGAGATCCCGAACTCGCGGTACCCCCAGCGGCCGACCAGGCCGCCGCGGCCGAACGCGTACAGCAGGGCCACCCCGCCGACCACCGGCGGAAGGATCATCGGCAGGGTCACGAGGCCCCGCACCAGGCCGCGGCCGGGGAAACGGCCGCGGGCGAGCAGCCAGGCGAGCGGCACACCGAGCACGATCGCGATCAGAGTCGACCCGATCGGGCAGATCAGGGACAGGTACAGGGCGCTGCGCACGTCGGGGGCGCGCAACTGGACCGGGACCGCGGTCCAGGGCACGTTCACCAGCAGTCCGACCAGTGGCAGCACGAGGAACATCACACCGAGCAGCGCCGGCGGGACCGTCCACAGCGGCAGGCCGTGCCCGCCACGGTGGCCGCCNCGCTCTCGACGGCGCCACGGCAAGCGACGCGGATCCGGCGTCGTCGCATCAGGCGTCATCAGGTTCGGCGTCATCGCCTTCGGCTACAGAGGGTTCGGCTACAGAGGGTTCGGCGTCATCGGGTTCGGCGTCATCGGGTTCGGCGTCATCGCGTGCCGGCCGGCGACGCGGGGATACGGGTGCGGTGTCTCAGAGGGCTAAGGGGGCTCAGGGGGCCAGGAATCCGAACTGCCGAAACTGCTGCTGCGCCGTCGGTGACGACAGGAACGAGACGAACATTCCGGCGGCCGCCGCATGCTTGGCGTTCTTCAGCACGGCCGCGCGGTACTCCGCCGGCACCTGATCGGCGTCCGGGATGTCGATGCCGGTGACCTTGGATCCACCGGCCTTGACGTCGGTGACGAACGCGATGCCCGCGTCGGCGTTCCCGGTGGCCACCTTCTGCGCGACGTCCGGACTGCCAAGTTCTTTCGACGCCGGCTTCACCGTCACCCCGGCCTTCGCCAGGGCGCGGTCGGCGTACACGCCGGCCGGCGTCGACTCGTCCGGCAGCACCACGGTCAGACCGGGCTTGGCGAGGTCGGCCAGGGTGTGGACCCCCTTCCGGTTCCCCGCCGGAACAATGATCTCCAACCGGTTACGCCCGAACACGGTGGAGTCACCGGCGAGCAGGCCGTCCTTCTTGGCCTCCGCCATCGACTCGGCGCCCACGGTGAGCAGCACGTCGCCCGGCGAGCCCTGCTTCACCTGGATGACCTGGGCCGGTGAGTGGCCAAAACTCGGCGACACCGAGGCGGCGGGATGCGCGTGAACGAACTCCTTGTCCACCATCGGCAACACCGTGGCGAGCGTACCCGGCGCGAGCACGAGCACGGATCCGGGCGCGGTGCTGGCGGCCGCCATGCCGCCCATGCCGCCCATGCCGCTCATGCCGTGGCCGCCCATGCCGGCTATGCCCGAGGAGGCGGCCATTCCCGGGGGCGCAGCCATACCTGAGGTTGGGGTCCTGCTCGCTGATACCGAGGGGGTCGCGGCCGGCGCACTTACGCCGGAGCTTCCACTCGAACCACATGCGGTCAGGACCAAGACGAATGTTGTAGCCGCGGCGAACAGCGGCGCTGACCTGCGTAGAACCACCTGACTTGTCACGCTCATGAAATACTGCTGTCCGATGCGGGTCGCAACCCGTTCATTACTAATGGAGCGGAGCTCTCACCCAGGGGCCCACAGGCGGGCCGTTACCCCGTGACCGACCAGGTCCGCGGCACGCGCGGACGGGCGACGGACACCACGCAACGGACGGCGGGCGACGGGCCGGCCTGGGCGGCCGCGGCGGGTGCGTGGGAGAGCGCCTCCATGGTTCTTCTATAGGGTTCCGTGTCCGATTTGTCCCTACACAAGAGCCAGATGGCGTCGTTCCCATGCACACCACCTCTTCGCGGGCACCGCGGGATCTTCGCGTCCAGCCCCGGCTTCGGTGATCACGCGGTTCCGCGGAACCGCGGAACCGCGCCCAGCGTCTCCCTGCGTTCAGGACGATCTTGCTGCGAAGCCGGATCCCACGAGCAGATCGCTCTGCGATACGCGCGCCGGAGCGCCGACCGCCGAAACGGCGCAACTGTGATGACGCAAAGCTGACACCGTGGCCACGGAACGCCGTGATTCACCTAAGATCACCAAATATGACCGCGGTGGGCACGCCGTCGCCTCCCTCCACCCCGCCTCCCTCCACCCCGCCGGCCACGACCGCGCCGTCTCCGACCGCAGCTCGCGGCGCGACGGGCACGGCCGCCGGGGGCGCAGCCGGCACCTTGGGCACGGCCGGCGGACCGAGAACGGGGGGCACCTTGGGGGCGGCCAGCGGATCGGGCACGGCTGGCGGACCGAGAACGAGCGGCACTTTGGGGGCGGCCAGCGGATCGGGATCGGCCGGCGGACCGGGGACGGGCGGCGGCAGGGGCGGCTCGCCCGGGCGCCGCGGGCTGCGGCGCCGCACGGCCACCCCGCCCGGCCGGCTGCGGCTGTTGTCGATCATCGTGACGGTCGGCCTGCTCGTCCTGTGGGTCGCGGCCTTCACCACCGTGCGGGCCCGCCAGCAGGCGCTGCACTCGCTGCGGACTGACAGCGGTCCGTCGCTCATCGCGGCGCAGAGCCTGCACGCCGACCTCTCGGCGGCCGACGCCGCGGCGGCGCGGGCCTTCCTCGCCGGCGGCGTCGAGCCCCCCGACCAGCGCGCGGCCTACCAGCGGGCCATCGCCGACGCGAGCGAGCGGATCGTCGACCTCGCCCGCGCGGGCGGGCCGCGGGAGCCACTGACCGTGCTCACCGAGCGGCTGCCCGTCTACACCGGCGAGGTGGAACGGGCCCGGGCGAACAACCGGCTCGGCCTCGTCGTCGGCGGCGCCTACCAGCGGGCGGCGTCCAGCCTGATGCAGGGCACGATCCTGCCGGCCGCCGACCGCCTCGCCGCCGCGGCCGCCGACCGCATCGACCGCGACTACCAGCAGGCCAGCCGCGCCTACCACCCGGTGGTGGTCGCCGTCGCCGGGCTGGCGACGCTCGCCGTGCTGATCGCCCTGCAGATCCGACTGTTCCGGCGGACCAACCGCATCCTCAACCCGGCGCTGGTGGCGGCGACGCTGCTCGCCACGATCGCCCTCGGGTGGACGATCGCCGCGTTCGGGGTGCAGCGCGCCCGCCTGCTCGACAGCCGCGACGACGGCTACGTGCCGATGACGATGACCGCGCAGGCCCGGGTACTCGCGCTGCGCGCCTGGGGCGACGAAAGCCTGTCGCTGATCTCCCGGGGCAACGGCGCGGACCTCGACGCCGACGCCGACGCCGTCAGCGCCCGGCTGGGCTACGACCCCCAGGCCCGGCCGACCCGCACCGGGCTGCTCGCGACGACCGCGGCGCTGCCCGGCCCGGACCGGCCCGCCCGCGACGCGCTCGCGCCCGCCTGGCAGGCCTACCAGGCCAGCGCGGCGCGGGTCCGCGCGCTCGTCGCCGAGGTCGGCGGGTTCCAGCAGGCCGTCGCCCTGGCTCAGGGCGGCGGCACCGACGCCTTCCGACGATTCGACACCGCGTCGACGGTGGTGTTCGACGCCAGCCGCGGTCGGTTCGAGCAGCGGCTCGCCGCCGCCGACGACGCCCTGGACACGCTGCCGCTGGCCGTCACCGCGGCCCTCCTGTTCGCCGCCGCCCTCGCCCTCGTCGGTATCCAGCTCCGCATCAACGACTATCGGTAGCCGCCGTCATGCCGAAAACCCCGATCACCCCGATCACCACGACCTCCATGACCCCTATGACCCCTATTACCCCCATGATGCTGCCGCGGGTCATCGCGGTGGCCGTCGCGGTGCTGCTGGCCCTCGCCGGCGCCGGCTGCGCGACCGTCGACGCGGGGCTTCCCGCGCAGGCACGGCCGCTGGTCACGACGGCCGCCGCGTCCCCGCCGGCACCGGGCGCCCCGGCACCGGGCGCCCCGGCACCGGCGGGCGGCGCTGCAGGCTGCGGCGATCCGCAGGCCAGTCTGCGGCCACCGCCCGTGCCCCCGGCGCCCGGCGCGATGCCGGCCGGCACGTTCCTCGCGACGATCCAGCACCGCGGCTACCTGCGGGCCGCGGTGCTCGCCGACGTCCCCCCGTTCGGTTCGATCAACGCGTTCACCGGGCAGTTCGAGGGCTTCGACGTGGATCTGGCGAACCGCATCGGCCGGGCGATCTTCGGCGCGGACGGGCACGTGCGGTTCCGCGCGACGACCTACGCCGAGCNCATCCCGGTGCTGCAACGTGGAGACGTCGACATCGTCGTCGCGACCATGACGACGAACTGCGAGCGACGCCGCCAGATCGACTTCTCCACCGTCTACTGGTACGAGACGCAGCGGGTGCTGGTCCCCCTCGACTCGCCCGCCCGCGGCCTCGACGACCTCGGGGGGCAGCCGGTGTGCACCGCGGCGGGGACCACCACGGTGGACACCCTGCGCCGGGCGCCGTCGCACCCGTTGGTGCGGACCGTTCCGAACATCGCCGACTGCCTCGTGCTGCTCCAGTCCGGCCAGGTCGCGGGGATCACGACGACGAGCGCGGTCCTCGCCGGCATGGCGGCGCAGGATCCCCGGGTCCACCTCGTCGGCCCGGGACTGTCCAACGAGCCGGACGCGATCGGCGTCGCCCGCGGCCATCCGGAGCTGACCCGCTTCGTCAACGGCGTGCTCGCCGACGTGCTGCGCGACGGCACCTGGGCCGCGCTGGTCCAACACTGGCTGCCGGCCCTGCGCCCGCCCCCGGCGGTGCCGGTCCCCCGCTACACCGACGGCGGGTGACGCGGCGGCTCGGCTCGGTGTTCCAGGCGGCGCGAGGCAGGGCCGGCCGTGCTGGTCCAGCGACGGCTGCCGGGGCTGCGCCCACCCCCGACGGTGCCGGTCCCGCCGCGACGCCGAAGGCGGGTCGCCCTCACTACTTCTTCCCAGGCCGGCCGGATTCGCCCTGCTCCCGGGTCCGGACCGCCTAGCATGCCGGCACCGTGAGCCGGGCGAGGTGACGATAAGGCGACATCGCCCCACGGAAGGTGCTCGGCCGATTTACGATCAGCCATCCCGCGGAGTCGGACCGCCCCAGGCGCCCTGACCGCCGCGGCTCAGGGCGGTGCAGGCGCGGGCGTCCCGGCGAGGCCGGGACGGTCGCGAAACGGACGATCGGGGCGGTGGTACTCAGGGCATGGCGGGCATGCTTGATGCCGCGGGGGCGAGTCGCGCGCCACGGGCGGCCGGATCCGCGCGCCTCACCGGCGCCCGCACACCACGTTCCGCCCGGCACGCCCGACCCGCCCGGCCCTGGCCGCGGCGGGCAGCGGGATCGCTCGCGTCGACGCGGGGGGCGTGACCGGCGATGCGCACCCGTTCGGACGTCGACGCGGCCCTGACCAGGCTGCGCTCCGGCAGCGCGCAGCTCGCCGCGGAGCTGCTGGACCTCGACGCCGTCATCGACCGGCACCTCGGCGATCCGCCGCGGCTGCGCGGACGCACCGCCGAGATCGCCGCCGACGCCCGCCGCCGCCTGGTGGGCCTCTGGGAGACCCACGCCGCACTCAACGACCTGCTCACCGCCGCCGCAGCCGAACGGGGAGAGGGCCCACGGCTCGGCGCCCGGCGCACCGCCCGGCTCGCCGCGCTGCTGGACGCCGAGCCCGACGGTGACCGCCCGACCGGCGCCGTGGACGCGGCCGCGGGGCACGACAGTCCCGCCCAGATTCCCGCCCAGCGCCGTCTCGACGAGGCGCTCGCCAACGTCCGCGCCCTACGCGCCGCCGCCGACGAGATCATCGCGGCACGGGCCACGCACCGCGAGGCGCTGGCACCGCTCGGCCGGCAACTCGGCGAGGCTCAGGCAACGGCGCACCGCCTCGGGCTCACCCTGGCCGGCGCCGGCCCGAGGAGCGCCGGCCCGGGCGGCGCCGAGGCCGACGGCGGGTCCGTGGACGACGACGTGTCCGTAGCTGACGGCGGGTCCGTGGACGGCGGGTCCGTGGACGGCGGGTCCATGGACGGCGGCGGGTCCGTGGCCGCAAGCGGGTCCGAGGCCGCAAGCGGGTCCGAGGCCGACGACTGGGTCGTGGACGACGAGGTTCCGGCGCTCGCGACGGCCCGCGCGGCGCTGGCGCTCGCCCAGGTCGCGGTGGCCGCCGACCCGCTCGACGTGCCGGCGGAGCTGCTGGCCGCGGTCGGCGACGCGCTCGCCCCGGCCCTCGACGCCGTCGCCGCGCTCGCGCGGGCACACGACCATCTCGCCGCGGACCTTGCCGCGGCCGACGCGCTGCTGGCGCAGGTCGTCGCGGCCGCGCAGGTCGGCGAGCGCCGTGCCCGGGAGGTCGTCGAGCGGGTCAGCGGCCACGCCGACGGCCTGCTGCGGCTGTCCGACGGGTGGTTCGACGCGCCGCGGCGCGGCCTGCGGCCGTGGCTGGACCGGCTGACCGCTGCCGGCGAGGCCGGCGACTGGCGGCTGGTCGCCTACGGCCTGCCGGCCTGGCGGCGCACCGCCCAGGCGACGCTGGCGACGGCGACGGCGATCGCCGAGGCGAACGCGGCGCCGGTGCGCCGCCGCGACGAGCTGCGCGGGCTGCTGCGCGCGCTGCGAGCCAAGGCCGGGCGCACCGGACTGGGTGAATCCGCCGCGGTGGAGGCCCGCTACGCCCCCGCGCTGGCCGCGCTGGGATCGGCCCCGATCGACCTGGACCGGGCCGAGAAGCTCGTCCGCGCCTACGCGGACGCCCTGCTGGCAGCCGCGCCCGCCCGATACCCCGCCCGATCCGAGGAGCATGCATGACCGAGGCGATCCGGTGTCCCGAGCCGGACTGTGAGGGCGTCATCGAGGACGGTTACTGCACGATCACCGGCCTCGCCTACCGGCCGCCCGGCCTCGCGGTTGCCGACGGCCGTCCCGCCGCGGCGACGACGGCCGGCGGCGTGACCGGTGCGACCCACCCGTCCGGCCACCCGTCCGGCGGAACCGGCGGAACCGGCAGCACCGGCGCGTCCGGCGGAACCCACGCGTCCGGCACATCCGGCGGGACCGGCGACTCGGCGTCGACGGGGGCCTCCGCCTCGCGGCGGTCCCGGCGCGGGTCGGGGAGCCACAGCGCGCCCGACCGGCTGGGCGCCGGGCTGGTGCGCGTGCCCGAGATCGAGCTGCCCGATCCGACGTCGCTGCTGCTCGCCGACCCCCAGCTGCCGCAGCGGCTACGGCTGTGCGCCCGCTGCGGTGAGCCGGTCGGCCGCTCGCGCGGGGGGCAGCCGCCGTTGGCGGAGGGATTCTGCGCGGGCTGCGGGCAGCCGTACTCGTTCCGCCCGGCGCTGCGGCCCGGCGACCGCGTCGGCCAGTACGAGATTGCCGGCGCCCTCGCCCACGGCGGGCAGGGCTGGGTCTACCTGGCCCGCGACCACGGCGTCGGCGGGGACTTCTGGGTGGTGTTCAAGGGGCTGCTCGACTCCGGCGACCGGCACGCCCAGGCCGCGGCGATAGCCGAACGCCGGTTCCTGGCCGCGGTCGACCATCCGGCGATCGTGAAGATCTACACGTTCGTCGAGCATGCCGGGACCGGCTACATCGTGATGGAGTACGTCGGCGGGACGTCGCTGCGCGAGGTGCTGCGCCGACGGCGGGCCGCCGCCGGCCGGCCCGACCCGCTGCCGGTGGCCGAGGCCGTCGCCTACCTGCTCGCGGTGCTGCCCGCGTTCGCCTACCTGCACCGCAACGGTCTGGTGTTCTGCGACTTCAAGCCGGACAACATGATGGTCGGCCGGGACGCGGTGCGGCTGATCGACCTCGGCGCGGTGCGGCGGATCGACGACCACGACGGCGCCGTCTACGGCACGCTCGGCTACCAGGCGCCGGAGGTACCCACCGAGGGCCCGTCGGTGGCCTCGGACCTGTACACGGTGGGCCGGACGCTGGCCACCCTCGTCCTCGACTTCCGCGGCAACACCTCGACCTACCGGCACACCCTGCCGCCGGCGTCCGGCCATCCGGTGCTCGCCCGGCACGAGTCGCTGTACCGCCTGCTGGTCAAGGCCACGGCGCTCGACCCGGACCAGCGTTTCGCCAGCGCCGAGGAGATGCACGGCGAACTGCTCGGCGTCCTGCGGGAGATCGTCGCCGCGCAGCGGGGCACCCCGATACCGGCCCGCAGCGCACGGTTCACCGGTGACGCCCACCCCACCGGGGAGCCGGCCGACCCGGTGCCCTCGGCGCTGCTGCCGACTCTGCTCCCGGCGTTGCTGCCCGATCCGGACGATCCCGCGGCCGCGGCGCTCGCCGCGCTGCCCGACGTCGCCCCCGGCCAGCTCGCCGAGCTGCTCGGTGCGATGGGTGCGGGCAGCGTCGGCGCCCGGCTGCGCCTGGCCGACCTGCGGACCCGGCTCGGCGAGCACGACGCGGCGCGGGCGCTGCTCGACGCGGTGGCCGCCGAGGACCCCTTCGCCTGGCGGGCGCACTGGCAACGCGGCCTGCTGCTGCTCGCCGAGGGTGACGCGGCGGGGGCGGTCGCGGCGTTCGAGCGGGTGTACGGCGAGGTGCCCGGCGAGCTCGCGCCGAAACTGGCGCTGGCCCGCGCGGCCGAGGCGGGCGGCGACCTGCCCCGGGCGCAGGAGCTCTACGACCTGGTCTCGCGCACCGACGACACGTTCACCAGCGCCGCGTTCGGGCTGGCCCGGGTCCGCCTCGCCGCCGGTGACCGCGACGGCGCCGCGCAGGCCTACCGGCGGGTGCCGCCGGCGTCGGCGGCCCACGTCGAGGCGCGGGTGCGCCTGGCCCGGGTGCTCGGCACCGTCACCGCCGCGGGTGCCCCGGACCGGGCCGGCCTGCTGGCGGCGTCGACGATCCTCGACGATCTGGACCTCGCCCCGGCCGCCCGGGCGACCCTCACCCGAGACCTGCTGGCCGGCGCGCTCGACCTGGTCACCTCCGGCGCGGTGGCGGCGGACCCCCAGGTGAACGTCGCAGGGTCGGCGCTGCGGCCCGCCGCGCTGCGGCTCGGCCTGGAACGCGCCTACCGGACGCTGGCCCGTCTGGCCGCGACGCCCGACGAACGGTACGCCCTGGTCGATCTCGCCAACGGCGTCCGTCCCCGGACGCTGGTGTGACCACGGAGCAGCGCCCGCAGCCGGGCGCCACGCCCGCCGGCGCAACGCCGGATGCCGAGGGATCGCCGGGCGCCGGAGCAATCCCGGGTGTCGAGGGAACCCCGGGCGCTGGAGCAATCCCGGGTGTCGGAGCAATCCCGGGTGTCGAGGGGACCCCGGATGCCGGGCGGTGCCCGGCGTGTGCGGCGGTCGTCTTCCCGCACGACCGGTTCTGCGAACGCTGCGGCACCGGGCTGCGTCCGGGAGACCCGCCCGGTGACCGGGCCGATCTCGATCTCGGCAGCGCCGCGGGGGTGTCCGACCGCGGCCTGGTGCACCGGACCAACGAGGACGGTTTCGCGCTGCGTGTCCTCGCCGGGCCCGTCGACGACCGGCCGGCCGCGACGCTCGCCGTCGTCTGCGACGGGGTGTCGACGGCCCCGGGGTCGGGACCGGCGGCGGTGCGGGCGGCGCGCGACGCCGTCGACCTGCTCGCGCAGCTT
Organism: Frankia sp. CpI1-P; assembly: GCF_001421075.1. Classification (NCBI taxonomy): domain Bacteria; kingdom Bacillati; phylum Actinomycetota; class Actinomycetes; order Frankiales; family Frankiaceae; genus Frankia; species Frankia sp. CpI1-P. Next base: position 28,542 of record NZ_LJJX01000023.1, read on the forward strand.
GCCGGCATGCTGACGGCGCCGCCGGCCACGCCGCCCCACCCCGGCGGCACCAGCAGCGACAGCACCGGCGACAGCGGCGACAGCGGTGACACCCGCCCGCTCGGTTCTCGTCCCGGCCCGGTGCCGCCCGGCGGGGACACCGCCCGCTGGCAGGCGAGCGCCCTGCGGGCGGCCGCCGCGACCGCGCAGCGCAGCGCCGTTGCGACGATCAGCGGTCCGGACGACGCGCCCGCGTGCACCTTCGTGGCCGCCATCGTGACGCCGGGCCGGCTGACGGTCGGCTGGCTCGGCGACAGCCGGGCCTACCTGATCGACCGGTCCGGCGCGCGGCTGCTCACCGCGGACGACACGCTGGCCGCAGAGGCCGTGCGGGCCGGCCTGCTGCCGCCGGAGCGGGCCGAGACCGGCCCCGGCGCCCACACGATCACCCACTGGATCGGCACGGGCAGCGCGTCGGCGGTCCCCCGCGTCGCCGCGACGGCCCTGAACGGGCCGGGACGGGTGGTGCTGTGCAGCGACGGGCTGTGGAACTACCTCTCGGCCGCGGGTGCCCTCGCCGATCGGATCGCCGAGCTGCCGACCGACGCGCCGGCGCTCGCGGTCGCCCGCCACCTGACGACCGTGGCCCTCGCCCGCGGCGGAGGCGACAACATCACCGTGATCGTCATCGATATCCCGGGGAGCAAGGATGATCACCTTCACCTGTGAGGTCAGCCAGAACGAGTTCCTCGCGGAGGGTTCCGGCGAGGTGCACGCGGTCATCACCGTGGCCGCCCGCGACGAGGCCGCCGCCGCGCCCGGTGTCGTCGCCGGTGTCGTCGCCGATGCCGGCCCCAGCACCGGCCGGCCGGCGGCCGCGGTGGGCGCCGGCGACGCCCCCGGCGCCGCCGAGGTGATCATCTTGGACTGCTCCGGGTCCATGGAGTACCCGCAATCGAAGATCATCGAGGCGCGGCGGGCGGCGCGGGCGGCGATCGACGCGCTGCCGGACGGCGTCGCGTTCGCCGTGGTCGAGGGCACCGAGCAGGCGCGGGTGGTCTATCCGGAGCGCCGGGAGCTGGTGACGGCGAGCGCCGAGACGCGGGCGGCCGCGGGCCGGGCGGTCGCCCGGCTGCGGCCGCACGGCGGCACCGCGATGGGCCGCTGGCTGCGGCTGACCGCGCAGCTCATGGCGTCGCGCCCGGATGCCATCCACCACGCCATCCTGCTCACCGACGGGCAGAACGGCGAGAGCGCGCGGGCGCTGGAGGCGGCGCTGGCCGCGTGCGAGGGCGCCTTCCAGTGCGACTGCCGCGGGGTGGGCGCCGACTGGCGGGTCGACGAGCTGCGCCAGATCTCCACCCGGCTGCTCGGCACCGTGTCGCTGCTGCGCGAGCCCGCCGAGATGGCCGACGACTTCCGCGCCCTCGTCGCCAAGGCGCTCGCCCGCGGCGTGGCCGACGTCGCGCTGCGGGTGTGGACGCCGAAGGGTTCCACCACCCGCTTCCTGCGCCAGGTCTCCCCCGAGGTCGACGACCTGATGCTGCGCGCGGTCGAGGTGAACCCGTTCACCCGGGATCATCCGACCGGCGCGTGGGCGGCGGGCACCCGCGAGTACCACCTGTGCGTCGACGTGCCGCCGGCCGACGTCGGCGACGAGCGGCTCGCCGCGCGGGTGAGCCTGGTCGTCGGCGGCGAGGTTGTCACGCAGGCCCGCGTCCGCGCGGTGTGGACCGAGGACGCCGAGCTGTCGACCCGCATCGACGGCGTCGTCGCCCATTACACCGGGCAGGCGGAACTCGCCCGCGCGGTGCAGGACGGGCTCGCCGCGCGCCGCGCCGGGGACGAGGTCAGCGCCGTGACGCTGCTGGGCCGGGCGGCCCAGATCGCCGCCGCGGCCGACGACGGCGCGACGCTGGACCGACTCGGCAAGGTCGTCGAGATCGACGACCCGGTCACCGGCTCGGTGCGGCTGCGCCGCGACGTGGAGAAGCTCGACGAGATGGACCTCGACGCCGGTTCGACGCTGACGGTTCCCGCGAAGCGGTGAGGCGGGAGACCTGCCCGCTCTGCGGGTGCCCGCGCCGCGCAGCGGGGACGCACTGCCCGGCCTGCGACCACAACTTCGCCACGGGCACCGGCCCGCTGCCGGCGAGGGCCGTGCCCCTGCGCGTCGCGCCGCCGCCGAGTGCGAACACGCCCGGCGGCGGGGCCGGGAGCTGGAGCGCGCGGATCTCCGTCGACCGTGCGTTCTTCGAGCGGGGTGACGACGCCGGGGCGCCCGCCTTTCCCGAGCGGTCCCGTCCGGCGACCGTCGAGCTGACCGCCTCGCGGACCGTCGTCGGTCGGCGCAGCCGCAGCCAGCGCACCCCGCCGGGCATCGACCTGTCCGGCGACCCGGGGGATCCCGGGGTCTCCCGCTCCCACGCCGCGCTGGAACTCCTGGCGGACGGCTCCCTGCGCGTCACCGATCTGGGCTCGTCGAACGGCACCTGGGTCGGCCCGGACCCGGGGCACCTGGTCCGCCTGACGCCGGGCAGCGCCGTCGCGCTCGACGACGGCGACCGGGTGTACCTCGGCTCCTGGACCCGGATCACGGTCCACCACCGGTAGCGCCCCCGACCGCCGCGCCGGCCCCGGTGGCCCTGACGGTCCGAGCCGGGCGAGGCGGGCGGCACGTCCCCTCCCCCGGACCTGACCGAAGGGGTAGGAATTTGTTACGGTTTCACCCATTGCCATTCGCCGCCGCCGAGCGGCGTCACCTACGGTGTATTTCCCATCAGCCGGCTTCCGGAAAACTTCCGGCCGGGCATCGCGCGCGACGGGAATTTGTTTTTACGTCGTTGTGCCGGCCGACCCTCGGCCGCCGTAGGTCACAGCCGCGGGGGGTGAATCGCCATGTCCTTTTCTGGCAGGCTCTGTCGTCGTGCGATCTACCCGACCTTTCGCGGTCGACGCCGCCGGTACCGCCCAGCCGGGCACCGACTTATTCCTTTCGCACGCCGGTCCGGACGAGAACTGGTTCGCCTGGATCACCGACATTCTCGAGGCCGCCGGCCGCACGGTGCGGGTACAGCCTTCCGAATCGCCCGGTGGGGAGTACGCNGTTTCCGATATCGGCGCCGAGGTGGCGCGGGCGGAACGCGTCCTGGTCGTTTGTTCCCCGGCCCTGTTCGAGGCCCCCTGGTGCACGCTGGAATGGGCCGCGGTGCTGGCGACGCGGCCCCTGCTGCTGCTCCGGGTGGCCGACGGCCCGGTCCCCGAGATGCTGGCGACCGTCCATCGCGTCGACCTGTTCGGCGTCGACGAGGCCGCCGCCACCCGGCGGCTCCTGGACGCCGTCGCCCCGCCCGGCGCCCCCCGCCCGGCGCAGCCCGGTCCCGCCACACCCGTCGCCCCCTTCCCGGCGCAGCCCGGTCCCGACGCGCCCGTCGCCCCCTTCCCGCCCCTACTGCCCGCGGGGTGGAACGTGCCGCGCCGGGATCGGTGGGCCGTCGAGCGCGGGACGCTGCTGAGCCAGGTCCGCCGGGCCCTGACGGGCGGCCCGGTGCCGGCCGTCGTGCTTCGTGGCCCCGCCGGCAGCGGACGCACCCAGCTCGCGGTCGACTACGCCCACCGGCACGCCTCGGGGTACGGACTGGTCCGGTGGCTGGACGCGGGGCAGCTTCCGCTGCTCGGCCAGCAGCTCGCCGCGCTCGCCGGGCCGTTGGGACTGCCGGCCCGCGCCGGCGTCGATGCGACGATCGGTGCCGTCCTGGCCGAGCTGAACCGGCGTGACCGCTGGCTGCTGGTGTTCGACGACGCCCGCGACGCATCGGGGTTGTGGCGGTGGTTGGACCAGTCGCTGCCGGCCCGATCGGGCCACCTGCTGCTGGTCGACGCCGACGGGACGGCGCGGCGCGGCGATCCGGTGCCGGCGGTCGAGGTCGGGCCCCTGCCCCGCGAGCGGTCCGTCGCCCTGCTGACCGTCCGGCGACCCGACCTGGACCCCGGTGTCGCCGACGCCATCGCCGCCCGGCTCGCCGGCCAGCCGCTGGCGGTGGGGCTGGCCGCCCGACTGCTCGCCCAGGATGATCGCGACCCGCGGGACCTCCTCACCGGCCGGGACGGCCACGCCCCGGTCGAGCTGTGCTGGACGCTGTTCCAGCAGCGGTACGCCCAGTCGGCACCGGCGACCGTGCGGCTGCTGGAGCTGTGCGCCCTGCTCGCGCCGGCACCGGTGCCCCTGTCCCTGTTACGCGCGGGCAGGCCGCCGTCCCGCCGAGGGCGGATCGGGCCCACCCACCGCCAGCGCCGCGGCGACGGCGAGCGTGACCTGCATCGGATCGTCGCGGTCGCCGTCGACCACGGCCTGGCCCGGCGCGCCGGGGACAGCATCGCCCTGCCCGGTCTGGTGCGCGACGCGGTCGCCGCGGGACTGACCCCGCGTCGGCGCCGCGAGCTCGGCGACCTCGCCGGACGGCTGCTCGCGGCGGCGTATGCCCAGAGCCCGGCCGACCGGCCGACCTGGTCGGCCCAGGCGCCTGTCGTCCCGCACCTGCTGGCGGCGCTGGACACCCTCGACGATCCCGACGACCCGCACCAGCTCCACGCCTGGGCGGACGTCCACTGCTCCCACCTGTACGCCCGGGGCGCCTACGCCGCGGCCGAGCACCTCGCCCGCGACCTGTATCGCCGCAACCTCGGACGGTTCGGCCCGGACCATCGCGACACGTTGGCCACCGCGAACAACCTCGCCGTCGCCCTGCTCGCGGTCGGGCAGCGGGAGGNCGCGTGGGAGCTGGAGCGCGACACCCTCGCCCGACGGCTGCGCTTCCTCGGCGAGAACCACCCGGACACCCTCGCGACCGCCGCCAACCTGGCGATCGTGCTGTGGGAGCTGGGCGAGCACGAGGCCGCCCACGGCCTGCTCGCCGACACGGTCGCCCGGTCCCGGGCGGCCCTTGGCGAGGACCACGCCGACACCCTGGCCCGCGCCCACCAGCTCGCCGGGCGCCTCGGCGCCCTCGGTGACCGGTGGAACGCGCGGACCCTCCTCGACGACGTGCTCGCCCGCCGGCGCCGCCTGCTCGGCGAGGACCATCCCGAGACCCTCGACACGACCACCGACCTGGCCGGCGTCCTGCGCGGGCTCGGCCAGTTCCGGACGGCTCGCGCGCTCGACGAGGACGTGCTCGCCCGGCTGCGCCGGCTGCTCGGCGACGACCATCCCGACGTCCTCGCCTTCGCCAGCCGGCTCGCGAGCACCCTGGACGATCTCGGCGAGTTCCAGTCCGCCCGGCGGCTCACCGAGGAGGTGCTGGCCCGCCGCCGGCGCCTGCTCGGCGACGACCATCCCGACACGCTGGCCTCGACGCACAGCCTGGCCGCCAGCCTGTCGGCGAGCGGTGACTACCGCGGCGCGCAGGAGCTGTTCGAGGAGGCGTTGGGCCGCTGGCGCCGCCAGTTCGCCGCCACCCGCGCCCGGACCGACCGCGCGGTGCGCCGTCCCCGCCCGCACCCGGATGGTGGCATGGCATCCTGACGCCGGGCGGAGCGGCGCAGGAGCGGCGCGGGAGCGGGAGCGGCGAGGCGATGGCGGACACGAGCGCCCGGATGCTGCGGCTGCTGTCCCTGCTGCAGACGCACCGGTACTGGCCGGGCGGCGAGCTCGCCGAACGGCTCGCGGTCAGCCCCCGCACGCTGCGCCGCGACGTCGATCGGCTGCGTGAGCTCGGCTACCCGGTCCAGGCCACCCGCGGGGTGGCCGGCGGCTACCAGTTGCGGGCCGGCGCGGCCCTGCCGCCGCTGCTGCTCGACGACGCCGAGGCCGTCGCCGTCGCCGTGGGGCTGCGCACCGCGGCCGCGGGGGCGGTGACGGGCGTCGGCGAGACGTCGGTACGGGCCCTGGCGAAGATCGTCCAGCTCCTGCCGCCGCGGCTGCGCCGACAGGTCGACGCGGTCGCCGCCTTCACCACGCCCGCGCCGTGGGGCGGCCCGACGCTCGACGCCGGGCTGCTCACGGCGATCGCGCTGGCCTGCCGGGCCGAGGAGGAGCTGCGCTTCGACTACACCGACCGGGCCGGGGAGCGCAGCCGGCGCCGCGTCGAACCGCACCGCCTCGTCGCGCTCGGCGGGCGCTGGTACCTGGTCGCCTTCGACCTCGACCGGGACGACTGGCGCACCTTCCGGGTGGATCGGCTCGCCGAGCCCACCGCCACCGGCCGGCGAGTGCGACCGCGCCAGCCGCCCGGCGGGGACGCGGCGGCGTATGTCCAGCGCGCCGTCGCCGGCGCCGGGATCCGCCAGCAGGTCCTGGTCGATGTCGCCGCGCCGGCCGCCGAGGTCGCGCGGGTGGTCGGCGGGTGGGGCAGCGTGGCGGAGGTCGACGGCGGCTCGTGCCGGCTGCGGATGGAGGTGGACTCGCTGGCCTGGCCCGCGATGGTGCTTGGCGCCGTCGGCGCGCCGTTCACGATCGTCGAGCCGGCGGAGCTCACCGACCGCGTCCGGGCGATGGGCGAGCTGTTCCTCCGCTCGGCGCCGTCGGCGGCTCCCGCCGAGTAGGGGCGCCTGGGCCGGCGGGAGCCGTCGGGCGGGACGGGGCGTAGAGGCGTCGGTTGAGCGCGGCGACGGTGGCGCGCTGCACCGGGCCGAACGGGCCGGCCGCCCGCAGCGCGGCGCGGGCGGCGAGCGCCCCCGGGCCGCCGTGCACGCCGCCGCCCGGATGGGCCGACATCGAGCCCAGGTACAGCCCGGTGACGGGGGTCTCGGGTCGGCCGAGCCCCGGCACCGGACGGAAGACGAGTTGCTGGTGCAGCGCGGCGGTCCCGCCGTGCACGGCCCCGCCGCGCAGCACCGCGTCCGAGCCCTGCAGGTCGGCCGGCGACTGCACGTGGCGCGCCAGCACCCGCGCGGCGAACCCGGGGGCCGCCGCGGAGACGGTGCGCTCGGCCCGCTCGACGACGCGCGCCACCGCCTCGTCGTTCCACGGCCCGGCGATGCCCGCTCCCCCGGCGTCGCCCCGCGGAAGCTGGGGGACGTGCAGGTAGGCCCAGGCGCTCTCGGTGCCCGGCGGCGAGCGGGTGGGATCGGTCGTGGTCATCTGCCCGAGCACGCAGAACGGGTCGGCGGGCACCAGGCCGCGGGCGAGCTGCGCCGCGGTGCGGCTCAGATCGTCCAGGGTGCCGCCGAGATGGACGGTGCCGGCCTGGGCGCACCGCGGGTCCGCCCAGGGAATCGGCCCGGACAGCGCCCAGTTGATCTTGATGGTGGCGTGGTCCCACTGGAAGCGGGTCAGGTCGTCGAGCAGCCGGGCGGGCAGGTGCCCGGCGCCGACCAGGTTCCGGTACAGCGACACCGCGTCGACGTCGGCGATGACCGCGCGCCGCGCCGGCAGCACGCTGCCGTCGGCCAGCCGGACGCCGCGGGCCCGCCCGCCGCGCACCTCGACGGCGTGCACCGCCGCTCCGGTGCGCAGCCGGCCACCGCGCTCGCGCAGGCGGTTGACCAGCGCCTCAGGGATCCGCCCGGCCCCGCCGCGCGGCGCGGGGAAGCCGACGTCCTGCCCGAGCATGGTCAGCAGCCAGCCGAGCAGCGCCGAGCCGACCGTCTCCGGACCGAGATCGGCGTGCATGGCGTTGCCGGCGAACAGCAGGGCGGCGCCCTCGCCGGTGAACTCCTCCTCGGCGAAGCGGCGCACGCCCAGCGCGGCGAACCGGGCGAAGCGCAGCCCGTCGGCGGCACCAAGGTGGCGGGCGAGGCGCAGCCCGGCGCGCAGCGGCGGGAACGGTGCGCCGAACAGGGCGTCGAGCAGGGGNTCGCGCAGCGGCGCCCACCGGTCGACCAGCGCCCGCCAGGCCGCACCGTCGCCCGCGGCGAAGTCGTCGAGCGACCGCGCGGTGTGAGCCGGGTCCATCGACAGCAGCGCGCAGCGGCCGTCGGGGGTGGGATGGGCCAGCACCTGCGGCGCCCGGCACCACTCCAGCCCGTGAGCGGGCAGGTCCAGGCGGCGCAGGGCAGGGCTCGCCGCGGCGAACGGATGGAAGGCGCTGAACAGGTCGCTGACGAAACCCGGGGCGGTGACCTGCGCGGACCGGCAGGCCCCGCCGGGGACGCCGGCCGCCTCACAGACGACGACGTCCCACCCCGCGTCGGCGAGCATGTTCGCGGCCACCAGTCCGTTCACGCCCGCGCCGACGACCACCGCGTCCGTCACGTCACCGCGTCCGTCACGTCACCGCGTCCGTCACACCGCCGCATCCGCCACACCGCCGAGTCTGCCATGCCGCCGAGGTCGTCATGGTCGGCTGCGCTCGCCCACCAGGCGCCGGCGTCACGGCTGGTCGATGCGGGCGCGTTCCCCTTCCGTCAGCCCGCCCCAGACACCGAACCGCTCGCCCGTGCGCAGGGCGTAGCGCAGGCATTCCCGTCGCACCCGGCACCCTGCGCAGACCGCCTTCGCGGCCGCCTCCCGCCGGGCCCGCTCGCGGCGGGGCACGCCGTCGGGCGCGAAGAACAGGTCGAGATCACCGGCTCCGCAGGCGCCCGCGCTGCGCCAGGACGCGAGCGGGGGGACGTCGGCGGTGGGTGACCAGGTGCGGTGCGTGGAGGCTGATACCGGCATGTTGCGGCCTCTCCCGGTGTGAAGCGATCCGACAGGTGGCGGCCGGACACGCCGGCCCCGATCCATCCGGCCCCGACCCGACCGAGACGGGGGCGATCCGGGCGAACGACGGACATGGCGCCTCGCGGCACGAAGTGCCTATTCCCCCGCGCGCCGACGGAAACCTGCCGCAGACCTTCGTCACGAGACCGAAACCTGCCCCGCTCGCCGGCCCGGGATGACGCCGCCGACCAGCCGTCCGGTTCCGCGGGCGGTTGCCGTGACGATCCCGACGCGCCCGGCCGGAGACGGCGCGTCAGACATCCTGACCTGGTCCGATTCGTCTGCGGCCGACGGGCGGCGGCGGGCCGCCGGCAGCCGGTTCGGGGGGCGTCGCCCAGGGCATCACCGACTTTTCTGGCATGCTTGACCTCGCCGAAGGACGNGGCGAACCACAGAAGTGAACGGCAGGCAAGGTGCCGGGCCGCGTTGCGTCAAGGGTCGCGCCATGTCAAGGGTCGCGCCGCGTCAGGGCCATCAGGGTTGGCCGGTATCTAGGGTTGGCCGCCATCAGGAGTGGTCGGTCGGACGGGAGGCCGGCGGGATGGGCAGGCACAGCGAGGTGAGCGACGCCGTCGCCACCGGGCCCGGCGAGCCCGGGTCAGGCGAGGGTGAGCCGGCCGGGGCAGCCGGGCAGAGGGGTGACCCCGAGGACGGCGTGGCGGGCGGGGATGCCGCCGTCGGCAGCGATCGTGCCACGGTGCGTCTCGACGGCCGTTCCGGCGGAGCCGACCAGGTGCGCAAGCTGGCCGTCCGGATGCTCGCCGGCACCCGGTGGGAGCCGGTCGTGGACGACGTCCGACTGGTGCTGAGCGAGCTGACGACCAACGCCCTGCTGCACGGGGCCGCCCCGATCGAGGTGCGGATCCTCACCGGCGGCGCGGCGCTGCGGGTGGAGGTCAGCGACAGCAGCCAGACGATGCCGCTTCGCCCCCCGGCCGGCGGGGACGGGCTGACCGGGCGGGGCATGGCGCTGGTCGCCGCCTCGGCCACCCGCTGGGGAGTCCAGCCGGTGGCCGCGGGCAAGATCGTATGGGCGGAGTTCGCCGGGGACGACGACGGCTCGGTCGCCGGCACCGGCGGGGGCAGCGGCGGCGGCGAGGGCAGACCGGCCGCCTCGAACACCGGCCGGACTCCCCCGCCACGGACTCCCCCCACGCGTCGGCGGCCCGCTGGTTCGGCCCAGGGCGGTAGTTCGGCGAAGGCCGGCAGTTCCGCGCAGAGCGGCGGTTCGGCGCAGAGCGGCGATTCCGCGCAGAGCGGCGATTCCGCGGACAGCGACGGGACGCACGCGGTCGGGATCAGGGGCATGAGCGGCCTGCGCGGCGTCGGCACGATCATCCTGTCCGCCGGCGGGCAGCCCACGTCGGCGCCGGGGCATCTCGTCCGTCTCGGCGACGTGCCCACCGATCTCCTGCTCGCGGCGAAGCACCACGTCGACGGACTGGTCCGCGAGTTCGCGCTGGCCGCGGGCGGCGCGGCGTCCGGGGCCAGCGCGGCCGTGCCCGAGCGGCTGGCCGAACTGCTCGGGACGGTCACGACCCGGTTCGCCGGGCCCCGCCAGGCGATCAAACGGCAGGCGCTGGCGGCCGCGTCGGCCGGGCGGCCGCGCACCCCGCTGGAGCTGGTCCTCCCGCTGAGCACGGCGGCCGACGCCGAACAGTACCTGGCGGCGCTGGAGGAGATCGAGGACTACGCCCGCGCCGCCAGGCTGCTCACCCTCGAATCCCCGCCCCAGCATGTCGCGTTCCGGCGCTGGTACATCGGCTCCCTGGTCGAACAGTTGCGCGCCGCCGAACGCGGCGAGGGCGCCGTGCAGACCCGCGGCTTCGAGCAGTACCTGCTGGACACCCTCGACGTGGTCGTGGCCGCCCAGCGCACGGCGGAACGCTCCGCCCGCCTGCAGCGGGTCACCGCCGCCCTGGCCCGGGCGACCACCCCGGAGCAGGTCGCGGCCGCCGTCGTCTCGCAGGGCGCGAAGGCGCTCGGCGCCAGCGGCGGGGNACTGATGATCCCGCAGGGCGCCGGCCGGCTGGCCATCCCCGGGTCGGTCGGCTACGGGGAGAGCATGATCGCGGCGCTGCGGGCAGAGCGGCTCGACGACCGGCTGCCGGCCACGGACGCGCTGCGCAGCGGCGAGCCGATCTGGCTGGAGTCACGTCGGGAGCGCGACGCCCGCTACCCCGACCTCGCCGAGCTTGAGCCCACGGCGGTGGCGATGTGCGTGCTGCCCCTGTTCGTCGGCGACCGCNCCCTCGGCGCGCTGCGATTCTCCTTCGACCACTCCCGCCTGTTCGACGACGACGAGCGGGCCTTCGTCCAGGCGCTGGCGACGCAGACGGCGCTGGCGCTGGAACGCGCCCGGCTGTTCACCGTGGAGCGGGAGGCCCGGGAACGCACCGCCCTGTTCGCCGCCGCGACGGACCTGTTCACCTCCACTCTGGACACCCGACGCATCCTGGAGCACCTCGTCTCCCTGCTCGTGCCGTGGCATGCGGGGCGGGCGGCGGCGTGCCGGTTCGACGAGGAGGGCGGCGTCGAGATCGTCGCCGTCGCCGACCGCGCCGACCCGCTGCCGACCACCGGCAACCGCCCGACCGCCGGCAACCGCCCGACCGCGGTCTCGGTTCAGGACCCGACCGCGGCCCCGATCCGCGGCCGGCTGGGCGGCCGGGGCGTCCCGGACGGCGGGGGTATGACACAGGCGCTGCGCACCGGCCGGCCGGCCCGTTCCCCGGATGGCACGCGGCTGGCCCTGCCGATGGTGCTCGGCGGTCGGCCGGTGGCGGCGGTCGGCTTGGCCGCCGCCGAGGGCCGCGCCTACGCCGACGACGAGCAACGCGTGGTCGCCGAGCTCGTCGACCGAGCGACGGTCGCGATCGGCAACGCCCGCCAGTACGAGCAGGAACGCCGGACCGCGGTCACGCTGCAACGCAGCCTGCTGCCCCAGCGCCTGCCGGAGATCCCCGGACTCGCCTTCGCCTGGCGTTACCTGCCCGGCAGCGCCGGAGCCCTGGTCGGCGGCGACTGGTACGACGTCCTGCCCCTCGACGACGGCCGGATCGCGCTGGTCATCGGCGACGTGATGGGCCACGGGATCCACGCGGCGGCGACGATGGGCCAGTTGCGTGCCGCGGTGCGCGCCCACGCCGTCGCCCAGACCAGCCCCGGGGCCGTGCTCACCCTGCTCGACGCGGCCGCCAACCGCCTCGAGCAGGGCCGGATCGCGACGGCGGCGTTCGCGCTGCTCGACCCCGGCGACGGCCGGCTCGTCCTCGCCTCCGCCGGGCACCTGCCGCCGCTGCTGATCCCCCCGCACCAGCCGGCCCGCTACCTGCACCTCGAACCCGGGCCACCGCTGAGCGCCGGCCTGCCCGACTACCCCGAGACGGAGCTGACGGTGGAGCCGGGCAGCACCCTGCTGTTCTTCACCGACGGCCTGGTCGAGGACCGCCGCCGACCGGTCGACGAGGGGATGGAGCTGCTCCGGGCGGGAGCCACGGCGCTCGGCACCCCCGAGGAGGTCTGCGATCGGGCGCTGGCCGCGCTCGGCCGCGACGCCGACACCGAGGACGACACCGCCCTGCTCGCCGTCCGCCTGGGCTGACCGTCCCCGGGCCGATCACGGGGTGGGCGGACCATGTCTCGGCGGTTTCGGCGGTTTCGGCGGTTTCGGCGGTTTCGGCGGTTTCGGGGTTTCGGCGGTCAGCGGCGGGCGGCGGCGGTCAGCGGCGGGCCGCGTAGATCCGGCGGACGACGTCCTCGATGTCGGGCTCCTCGACGGTGAAGTCGAGGACCTCGACCCGTTCCGCGACCGCCGCGAACACGCGGGCGGCGGTGGTGGTCTCCGCGTCGAACGCCAGGCGCTGGCTCAGGCCGTGCGCCTCGCTGGACAGGTGGCGGGCCGCGGGGATCCCGATCAGGTCCGGGGACGGCGCGGCGAGGTGGACGACGAGCACCCGCTCTGCGCCGGTGGTCCGCCCGAGGCCGGCCAGGTCGCCGTCGTAGGCCAGCCGGCCGTGGTCGACGACCAGGACCCGGTCACACAGACGTTCGACATCACCCATGTCGTGGGTGGTCAGCAACAGTGTCGTGCCGTCGGTGCGACGCATAGCGATGAGGAACTCCCGCAGCCGCTGCTTGGACAGGACATCGAGGCCGATCGTGGGCTCATCGAGGATCACCAGTCGGGGAGCGTGCAGCAGCGCGGCCGCGACCTCGGCGCGCATCCGTTGGCCCAGGGACAGCTGACGGACCGGGGTGGCCAGGAAGTCGGCCATCTCGAGCCGCTCGACCAGCTCATCGGTGCGGGCACGCTCGACGGCGGCGGGCAGGGCGTGGATCGCGGCCAGAATCCGGAAAGACTCCCGCACCGGCAGATCCCACCAGAGCTGGGAGCGCTGCCCGAACACGACCCCGATCTGGCGGGCGAGCCNGCGCCGGTCCTTGACAGGGCGCAGCCCGCAGGTCGTCACCGTGCCGCTGGTGGGCACGAGGATGCCGGTCAGCATCTTGATCGTGGTGGACTTACCGGCCCCGTTGGCACCGATGTAGCCGACCGCCTCGCCGGGTTCGATCCGTACGGTCAGGTCGTCGACGGCGGTCAGCCGCCGCCGGCGCGGCCCGTCGCGCACGGTGAACTCCCGGGTCAGCCCCGCGGTCTCGACGATCGCGCTCATCCGCCGTCTCCTCCATCCGCTGTCTGCCTCAGCCGTCTGCCGCAGCCGTCTGCCTCATCCGCCGCCGCCNCGGTAGTGCCGCACACCCCAGTGCCAGCACAGCAGCGCCAGCGCCCACGCCCAGAGCGCGGCGAGCGGTCCGCACCAGCCCAGCCACGTCGGCAGCCACGCGGGTGCCGGCAGGTCGAGCAGCCGCAGCGTCGGCAGGAAACCGGTGAAGGCCATCGGGAAGAAAAATCCGAACACCACCTGGAGAGGTCGCGACCACACCGACGCCGGCTGGGTGGCGGCGTAGCGGCCGCCGTAGACGAACGCACTGGTCATCTCCGCCCCGTCGACGAGGAAGAACTGCAGGCCTCCCGCCAGGACGAACATCGCCGCGAACGTCGCGCAGCCGCTGACCAGGGCGACCACCAGCAGCGCCACACCGCCCACGTCCCAGGCGACGTCGTTGACGGCCAGACCGGCGCCGAGCGCCGCCAGCCCGACGGNCGCGCGCGCCAGCCGCCGCAGGCTGATGTCGCTGGTCACCAGCTGCAGCAGCAACGGTTGCGGCCGCAGGTAGAACACGTCGAGGGTGCCGGCACGCAGGTACGTGGGCAGGTTGTCGCAGTGCCCGAAGGCCAGGTCGGCGAGGGAGAAGGCCAGGTCGGCAAGGCCGAACACCAGCAGGATCTGGTGGAACTCCAGCCCGCCGAGCCGCGTCACGGCATGGAACAGCACCCAGACCTCGGCCAGCTCGACGACGGCGGCCAGCAGGGAGCTGATTAGGTCGAGGACGAAGTTCGCCCGGTAGACGGTCTGGGAGCTGGCCCGAGCGGCGAGCACCACCCGGTAGGGACGCAGCCGAGCTCGAACAGTGACCCCCTCAGCCACCCCACGCCTCAGGCCACCCCGTACCTCAGCCACCCTGCACCTCGAGGTGGCGCCGGCCGGCGCGGGTCAGCGCCTGGCCGAGCCCGCCGACGCCGGCCAGCCACGCGAGCTGCGCCGCGAGCAGGGTGAGCGCGCCGGCGAGGCCCACGCGGCCGGCGAGGATGTCGATCGGGTACGCCAACATCGACGGGAACGGCGTCGCCTGGGCAGCGACCCACAACCAGCGCGGGAACAGCCGGATGGGCACGAACAGCCCAGCCAGGAACCCCGAGACCACCAGATAGAAGACCTGCACGCCATGGGTCTCCACCAGCCAGAAGCCGGCGACCCCGACCAGGTAGGCGGTCGCGACGGAGATCACGATAGCGAGCAGCAGGCTCACCGCGCCGAGCGGGTACGCCGCGACCGATCCGGGCTGTGCCATCCCGACGAACAGGCCGATCACGAGCATCGGGATCCCCCGCGGGATCAGCGCGAACAGTGCCCGCCCGACCTCGGTCGTGATCTCGGCGGCCTGGACGTCCAGCGGGCGCAGGAAGTCGACGGCGACCCGGCCGTCCTTGATCCTCTCAGCGATGTCGGTCCGGCCGGTGAGGTTGACCGAGCCGAGCAGCGCCTGGGACAGCCAGATGTAGGTGCTCATCCGACCGACGTCGTATCCGGCCAGCTCGCCGCCCGCCGCGCGCACCGTCGCGAACAGCACCTCCACCTTGAGCAGCCCGAATGTCGCGTTCGCGGCCACCCCGCCGAACGCCGCCAGCCGGTAGGCCGACTGGCGACGAATCCCCGCCCGCAACAGCCGCCAGTACACCCGGGCCGTCGCGCGCATCGAAGGCCACGCCTCCCACGCCTCCCAGTCCGCCGCACCACGCCCCACGCGACCCGGCGCACCCCGCCCGGGCCCGGCGGCGCCGCCCGCGCCGCGCGGCCTCGCCCCGGTCAGTGTGCGCAGGCCGCCGGCGACGTGGAAGCCCGAGCCGGCATCGCGCCAGGGCCACCGGTTCGCGCGCGGTGAGCTGGTCGAAGACCGGTGGCTGCCCTCGCAGGCATGGTCGTCATGAAAGTCCGAGCAGGTGGAGGTCGTAGGAGGCGACGCTTCGGCCGAGTTCCGCGCCGGTGATGTCGGTGCCGCGGAAGTGGATGCCTTCCCA
The DNA here is from genome assembly GCF_001421075.1 of Frankia sp. CpI1-P. Taxonomy (NCBI): domain Bacteria; kingdom Bacillati; phylum Actinomycetota; class Actinomycetes; order Frankiales; family Frankiaceae; genus Frankia; species Frankia sp. CpI1-P. Next base: position 43,868 of record NZ_LJJX01000023.1, read on the forward strand.
GACCCGGGCGTTGATGTTGTCGTCGGTCGCTTGCCGCCACGAGGTGTAGGTCCTGCTGACGCCCGGTGCGGTTGCGCTGTTCACCGTGATCGGCTGGCGGGGCCCGGGGCCGGTGAACGCTTCGAGCACGCGTTGCGCGGCGCCGGCGTAGGTGGTGTGCCCGCTGGGGTATTCGGGGTGTGCCGGCGTGGTGGTCAGCGGCGTCCACGTGGGATCGGGCGCGGTGGTGGGGTCGCCGTCGGTGTCCGCCGCGCGGATGGCGGTGACGGGGCGCCAGCGAACGTAGACGTATTTCGCGTCGTAGACGGCGATCTGGGCGTCGATGGTGGCCTCGTGGAACGTGGCCACCAGGTGGACCTGCCACCCGAGCGACCGTCCGCCGGTCTGTGCGANCAGGCCGCGCAGGAGGGGGGTGTAGCCGGCGAGGGAGGCCTGGGCCCAGAACTTCGCGACGTCGGTCTGGGCGGGAGTGCGCACGGTGCTGTCGGCGGCTCCGATCGCGCGGATCTCGGCGAGGTCGCGGCGGTACTGCGCCGATCCGAGGGGAGGCGGTGGCCCGGGACGGAACCGGTTGGCCGGTCCGAGCAGGAACGTTCGTCCCCGGCCCTGCCCGGACTGCACCGCCGGGGCGTACGCGGGGGGTGTGGGCCGCCAGACGCCCGGAGCCGGCGGCGGTGGGCTGTAGGGGGCGTTGACCGAGGCGACGTCGAGTCCGTCCCCGGCACGTTCGGCGACCAGCGCGCGGGCGGAGCGTTGACCGGCGTCGATGCCGGCGTACCTGTCGTGGTTGTCGGGGAGCTGGCGCAGCGTGGCAGCCAGGGCGGCGTCGAGGTCGGCGNCGCGGGCGGGGACGAGCGCGGCGAGGCTGTCGTGCAGTGCGGTCGCGAACGCGGAGGTGGCGAAGGTGCGGCCAGGCGACTCTGGACGGCCAGGCGACCCTGGGCGGACGGTGAGGGCACGGTCGGCGGCGAGCCAGCTGACCGCCCAGATCCGGCTGTTGGTGACCTGGGTGGGCAGGGCCGCGGCGGCGACGGTGTCCGCCGTGACGTCGTACCAGGTGAGGACGACGTCGGAGCCTGTTGCCGCGCCCGAGCCCACCACCGCGTCCGAGCCCACCACCGCGTCCGAGCCCGTTGCCGCGTCCGAGCCTGTTGCCGCGTCCGCCGCGCCCGCCGCCGTTCCGGCCGGGCCCAGGACCGTGATCGTCGCAGCGGCCAGCGTGACGGCGACGGTGACGGCGACCGAGCGCACGCGCCCCCGAACTGCCGCACGTATTACCACACGTGAAGAGAACACAATCGTCTCCGCGAAAGCGAGTGAAGGAGGCGGCGACGCCTATGGGCGTCGGCCGTACGCCGGCCCGGGGGTGTTCAGATCCGGCGACAGGCCGCGCTCGTCACCCGCTGGAGGTCGACATGAGGCCAACCCACGAGAAGATAACCCTGCACCCGTGCACTCTCGCACGGATGACGTCGGCCGTGCGGCGANACCGAGATGTTCTCGACACGGCCGATCCAAACGCTCACCTCGGCCCGGGTCTGGACGGGAGAATCGTCGGGTGAGGATTCGCACCGGCCGGGACGGCGACGTCGAGCTCCTCCTTGCGTTCTGGCAGTCGGCCGCGCACGGGACGAGCGTGAGCGACGATGCCGCCGGGGTCGCGGCGCTGCTCGCGCACGACCCGCAGGCGGTGCTGGTCGCGGAGGTCGACGGGACCGTCGTCGGCACGCTCATCGCCGGCTGGGACGGCTGGCGTTGTCACCTGTACCGGCTCGCCGTCGCCCCCGAGCACCGGCGCGCCGGAGTCGCCCGGGCGTTGCTGGCCGCCGCGCGGGAACGGTTCCTCGCCCTCGGCGGCCGTCGGATCGACGCCATGGTCGACGACACCAACACCCGGGCACACGCGCTCTACCGCGCGGCCGACTACCGGTCGCAGTCGTCCTGGACGCGCTGGGTCCACCCCCTGGGCTGACCGGCCGGCTCAGGGATGGCCGACGACGAGTCGGAGCGCTCCCACGAACTCGGGTTGGGTCCGCAGGTGCCCGTGCCGCCGATCCCAGCTCCCGGACTCGAGATCGTGTCGAAGCCGGTCAACCGCTCGGGTCTCGTCGGCGTCGCTGATGAANCCCCACACCGACTGTGCCCGGCGTACCGCCGGATCGAGGAACCGCTCCGGACGGGCGTAGAAAGCCTCGATGAACCCGTCGACGCAGTCCCCGGGTATCGGCACCGGCTCGACGGTCACGCGCGTACCGATCAGCGCGCAGATCAGGTCGATGCCGGGAAACCGGCGGCGGTCGGCCTCGATCAGTTCCGGCGCCCGCCCCCACGTTGAGCACGGTGCGCGCGTCCCCGAGGGCGGCATGTAGCTGGGCCTCGATCCGGGGGTCGGCTCGCCGCTGCGTCGCGTAGCCGCCGCCGTGCTGTTCGTAGTCGAAATCCCCGGCTCTGATCACGTCAGGACTTCCGGGCCACGCNGCAGTAGCCGTCGACGGCGGGGAAGGAGGCACAGGCGAGCTCGGCGATGCCAGGGAAGATCGTAGGATGCTCGTCGCCGGCCTCCCGGTCCACCGGGTAGGAGTCCTTGCCGCCCAGCCAGTAGTTCCAGATCCGGGCCGCGTGCGGCACGGAGGTGTCGATCCGAGGGCCCGGGTCCTGCTGGGGCGACGCGTCGGCTGTCATGAGCGCTCTGCGGAGGTCCGCAGGCCCGCGGTGTTGACCGGTGGCACGGCACCCCGAAATCCATCAGGATCCATCGCCACGCCCTCACGCCGCGTCACCCCCGCGCCCAGGGCGGCTCCGAACAGATGGCGGGAAAACTCAGTGGAGGTCTCGAAAAGCAGGAGTTTTCCGTGACCCTTCATCTCCTTCCAGACGGTCACACCGAACTCGACTCCATTCTCTTCTCGACCCCCCTCGATGAGCTGCAGGATTTCGGCAGCCCGACCGCGGGAAATAGACTCAATCTTTCTGCTGTAGCCGTCGAGGAGTGTCATCGCGCCGTCCTCAAGGAATATGTACGCACGCGCCGGGGAGGCATAGTAGGCGTCAGCTGTCCGATCCCTTTCCCATTCCTCCCCTGCCATATCCCAAAGACGATCGTTCAACCTTCTTAGAATATTTCTGTTTCGCCCGGATCCCCCACTACCCTTACTCGTTCTCTTCGCCACCACCAACGGATCGTATGNCGCACCNGACCACGCCCATCAGTAAGTCGCAACGATGGTGATCGGCACTCTTGCACGGTCCCCGGTAGGCCCGGGGCGCGCCCCTCGTAGCCGGTGCCGTTCGTCAACAGACCCGGGCCGCGCCGCAGTAGCCGTCGACGGCCGAGGGAAGGCTGCCGTCCGGGGTGGGGAAACCCCGCTCTGGCGCGTGCCGCCGCGGCGGGAGCGCCGCGGTCGCGGGCCGCCCGAGGTGGTGACGGTAACGGTTGAGCGCCGACCGGTCGCGGCATATACAACGTAAGGGCGTGACTCGGATCACCGCGGGCCCGCGGTGCTGACCGGNGGCACGGCACCCCGGCACCCCGGATCCATCGGGATCTGTCCCGACGCGAAGGAGCACACCCGTGGCCGACGAGCACCGCATCTCCACCACCCGCCGGATCTCCGCCCCGGCCGGGCGGATCTTCGAGCTTGTCACCGACCCCGACGGCCACGTCCGCATCGACGGGTCGGGCATGCTCGTGGCCGCCGGCGACGCCCGGCGCGTGACGAGCGCCGGCGACGCGTTCGAGATGGACATGGACCGCGAGCCGCTCGGCGACCTGCCGATGGGCAAGTACCGGGTGCGCAACGTCGTCACCCGCATCGAGCCCGACGCCCTGGTCGAGTGGACGGTCGGCGGCGTCGACCACCCCCCGATCGGCCACGTCTACGGCTACGCCCTCGCGCCGGTCGACGACCACACCACCGACGTGACCTCCTACTGCGACTGGAGCGCCGTGTCGGAGAAGTGGAAGGCCCGCGTGAGCTGGCCGGTGGTGCCGCTGACGATGCTGGAGAAGTCGCTGGCGAACCTCGACCGCCTGGTCAGCCTGACCGCCTGACCGCCGTCCAGCGTTGCCGGCCGCATGCGTCCGCCCGGCGGCCNGACGCGGCCCTGTTCCGCGGAACACCACGATCATCCAGATTCAGGCTCGGCCTGAACATGTCCGCGCCCAATCAACCACGCACAGATATGAGAATCGGTCCGTGGCGGTCCCGGCCACAGGGCGATCAACAGATGCTGGAGCTTCATGCTCGCTCACCCGGCCCCAACCGTCATCACCCTCCAGCAATTTCCGCCACCGGCGGCAGGCACCGGCCCTCACAGCACTTCCGCACACCACCCGGTGAATGTCCGCTGGCACCCGTGACGGCGGCAGGACCGTGGCGCGCCGCCCGGCGCATCATGGGGTAATGGTGGGTGTACGGATGATCAGCGGTGCCGACGACGTGCGGGCCTGGCTCGGCGGCCACGTCCTGCAGCGGGTCGCCGGCCCGGAGGGCCCGCGCCGACGGGAACAGATCTTCGACGCCGAGGGCGAACGCTGGTTCGCCGAGGACCGGCCGATCCGCCGCGTGCACGCCGACGCGGCGATGTTCGTCGGTGGTCTGCGCGCGCTGCTGCTGCAGTCGCTGCACCCGCTGGCCATGGCCGGGGTGGCGGGACACTCCGACTTCCGCCACGACCCGTGGGGCCGGCTACAACGGACCAGCTTCTTCCTCGCCGCGACGACCTTCGGCCCGGCCGAGGAGGCCGAGCGGGCCGTCGCCCGGGTCCGCGGCGTCCACCGCCGCGTCCGCGGAGTAGCCCCCGACGGTCGTCCCTACGCCGCCGGCGACCCGCACCTGCTGCGCTGGGTACACATCGCCGAAGTCGACAGCTTCCTCGCCGCATATCAGCGCTACGGCACCGGCGGCCCGCTGAACGCCGCCGAACGCGACGCCTACATCGCCGACGCCGCGACCGTCGCCGACAAGCTCGGCGCCGCCGACCCGCCGCGCACCGAAGCGGAACTGGCACGAGCCCTGCGCGCGTTCCGTCCCGAACTCGCTGGCACCCCCGAGGCTCGAGCCGCGGCCCGCTACCTGCTGCTCCAGGCACCCCTCCCACTCCTGGCCCGACCCCCCTACGGCGTGCTGGCGTCGGCGGCCGTGGGCCTGATGCCCGCCTGGACCCGCTGGCCGTTGCGCCTGCCGTACCTGCCCGCGGCCGAGGCGACCATCGGCCGCCTGGCCGGCCACGGCATCGTCTCGACCATCCGCTGGGCCACCCGCCCGGCACCGGCAGCGCCCGGAACCGACCCCGACCGACCCGCCGCCTGACTACTCCAGCCACCGATAGTGCCCAACATCGCCAACGCCGCTCGACGTCGACCCCGGTGGGTCGGGCGAGGGTCGACCCGATCGCGGGAGGTGGAAGGACTGCCCGCGGTGGTCAACGGGTAGAAGGCGCGCCGGATACCCACGGCGTCCGCAGAGCCCCTGCCTCGCGTCGAGCCGAAGCGCCTCCGGGCGGGCGGATGCCGGCAGAGTGGCGCACACGGTCAACGTCCCCCATCCTGAGCTTACGGCGATTTAGTGCACACTCTGAGTGACATCGCCGTGGAGGGTGGCCACCGTCCTGTGCCCGATGGCGCCGTCAGGCGCCATAACCATCGACGGGAGCGGAACATGATGAAACGGAGACTTCTGTATGTGATCGCCCTGGCCTTCGCCGTGGCAGCGGTGTTCGTGGCCCCGTCGGCCAGCGCCGACACTGGCGGCGTCAACACCAGCAGCACCGGCAACCCCACCGGCATNGGCGGCAACACCGGCATCGGCGGCAACCCCAGCAGCGGCATCACCACCACCGGCGGCGGCAACCCCAGCAGCGGCGGCACCACCGGCGGTGGCTACCCCAGCGGGGGCGGCTACCCCAGCGGGGGCGGCTACCCCAGCGGGGGCGGTTACCCCGGCGGCAAACCCGGCGGCGGCATCAACACCGGTGGCGGCTACCCCGGCGGCGGCAAACTCGGTGGCGGCAACACCGGCGGCGGACTGAAGAAAGGTGGCTCTACCGGAGGTGTCACGATCATTGTCATCAACGGCGGGGGNAATCAGGGACACCACCGCCACCGTCACCACCACCACCACCATCACTGACCTTCTGCACGCTTCTAGCTGGGGTGGGCGCTACGGGTCGGCTTCAGAAGCGGACCTCCGATCACCGTGATCCCCAGTCGAGGACGCGCGTTTTCCACGCTCGGCCCGGCACGTCCCCTGCGGGACGTGCCGGCCTTTCTCTGGTGGAGGGTCGGGCGTTGCGCGCTGACTTCGGTGAGGCTCGCCCCGCGGAGGTCTGCCCCGGTCAGGTCCGCCCCCGTAGCCGACGCCGGCCGGGCAGCCGCCGACGCCGGGCCGAGGGTCGCAACGGCTAGCGGCGCTCGAAGACCCAGGCGGCGGCCACGGCGGCACCGACCACGACGCCGACGAGCAGGATGCCGCCGAGCACGAAGAAGCCGACCGCCTTGATCAGGGCGATGACGATGGGCAGGGCGGCGGCGAGCACGAAGAAGCCGCGGGTGCGCACCGGGGTGTTCACGACCGCGTACAGCTTGCGGGGGCCGCTGACGCGGGAGACATTGAGCTCGTCGGACACCGACGNCATGAGCCGGATCGTCGTCCAGGTCAGCGCCACGAAGGCGAGCGTCAGCGCGAGGGCGTAGAGGAACCCGACGGCGCGGCCAAAGGCGTCGAACGACGCCCCGGCGGCGATCACCGTGATCACCAGCGGGATATACCACGAGGTGGTGCGGTCCTGGCGCGCCTGGCCGGCCAGCCGGCGCGCCTGGGCGAACCGTTCGCCGCGCCGGCCCGCCCCCCGGTTGCCACCCGACGACTCGCCGTAATACCCGTCCGCCATGAGCGCTCGGCTCCCCTCCACGGTGAGTACCGCCATGCCCCGCATCTTGCATGGGCACGACACTGCACCCCTCCTTATTTTCCCCCAATCCAGCCGCCCGGGGTATGTGATTTTCGGGGAAGACCACGACCCGATGGCCCGGAGCCACGACCCGATGGCCCGGAGGTGGCTGTGGGCGTCCGGTCGTTACCGTTGCGGTATGTGTCGCAACATCACCGAGCTGCGGGGACTCGAGCCGCCGGCGACCGCCGACGAGGTGCAGGCCGCCGCCCGCCAGTTCGTCCGGAAGATCAGCGGCCTGCGCCGGCCGCCGACCACGGCGGACGCCGCCTTCGAGGCCGCCGTCGCCGAGGTCGCCGCCTCGGTGCAGCGGCTGCTCGACGCGCTTCCGGCCCGCCGTCAACCGCCTTCGACGGTGCCACCGCTGCGGCGGCCGGAAGTACGCGCCAGGGCCGACAGCTAGCCACCTGCCGACGGCCGGCCACACCCGCCGACGGCAAGCCACCTGCCGACGGCTGGGCCGCTACCGGCGCTGGGTCTCGGCCCGCGAACGGCGGTGACGGCTGCCGGAGTCGACGAGCCGGTCCGGCGCCTTGCCGGCGAGCGCGTCGGCGCGATCGGTGGCGACACTGTCGGCGATCAGTTCCCGCGTCCGGTCCTGCTCCTGGTCGTCAAGTCCGTGCAACAAGCTGTCGAACATGCTCACGTGGTCACTCCACCTGGTTGGTTCCGCGGCGTTGCTGCCCTCGCTCTGGGCCCTTCCCGCTCCCGCGTGCATAAAGCACCGAATTTGCTCCGATCTGATGCAGACCACAGACAAGCCCCTGACCTGCACGTTTGTCCGGCTCGCGGAGGCAGGGNGGCGGTTGGCGCGCGTGTGCGCGGACGCGTCCGCGGGCACAGACACCTCGCGGGGAGGTGATGCGGATGACGGTGCGCGCGGCCACGCTGCTCGGGCCGACGGCCGAGGTCCCCACGCCCTCGCCGGCGGTGGTGGAGCTGCTCGGCGTGCTACGCCGGCATCTCGACATGGACGCGGCGTGGCTCGGCCGGATCGAGGGCGACGTGCTCGTCGTCCAGGTCCTCAACGGCGACGGCGGATCCTTCCACATCACCCAGGGGTCCACCGTGCGGCGACAGACCGGCCTGTATGCCGANGTCCTCAGCGGCCGGCTGCCGGCGCTCATCCCCGACACCCTCGCCGACCCCCGCACCGCCAACTCGCCCGTAGCGCGCGAGCTGGACATCCGCTCCTATGCCGCCGTGCCGGTCATGGACGGCGATGACGCGCTCTACGGTCTGCTGGGCTGCATCGCCCACCGGCCCCACCACGAGCTGCGCGAGCGGGACGCCCGCTTCCTGCAGATGCTCGCCGAGATCCTGCGCGACTCCGTGACCGACCTGCAGCGGATGTGGCAGGCGCGCAGCCAGGTGTGGCTGGACGTCAGCCGCCTGATCGACCAGGGCGGCCCGGCGCTCGCGTTCCAGCCGGTGTTCGACCTGGAACAGGCCCGGATCATCGGAGTGGAGGCATTGTCCCGGTTTCCGGACGCCTCCCGCAGCACGACGCAGTGGTTCGCGGCGGCCGGCGCGGTCGGNCTGACCGTCGAGCTGGAGCTCGCCGCGGTGCGCCGCGCGCTGGGCGCGCTCCCCCAGATCCCCGCGCGCATCGGCCTCGCCGTCAACGTCTGCGCGACCACCCTGTCCGCCGGCCTGGTGGAAATGGTCACTGGGACCGACGCGGAGCGCCTCCTGGTGGAGATCACCGAGCACGAGCGGATCGCCGACGCCCCCGAGGTCACCCGCGCCCTGGACCGGCTGCGCCGACTCGGGGTCCGTCTCGCCGCCGACGACGTCGGCGCCGGCTACGCCGGGCTGGAGCAGCTCGTCCGGCTCCGCCCGGAGATCATCAAGATGGACTGCAGCCTGACCCAGGGCATCGACGTCGATCCGGCGCGCCGCGCGGTCGCGACGGGGCTGGTGCACGTCGCCGAGGAGATCGGCGGCGCCGTGATCGCCGAGGGCATCGAGACGACCGGCGAGCTGCGCACCACCCGCGAGACCGGGATCCGCTACGGGCAGGGCTTCCTGCTCGGCTCCCCCACCCCCGTGCTGCGCGACGCCTGCGTCGCGGCCGGCGGGTGAGCCGGCCGGTGCGCACCCCGGACACCGCGCACGGGTGTGCGGGGCCGGGGGAACGGCGGTAGGCCGCCGCCCGGGGCGGTCGATCCACCGCCCGCGGCCGTGCCCCGATCGGGGTGGCCGGCGCCGGCCGCGATGTACAGGCGGACCAGGCCGGTGCGCTTGGTCGACATCGGCGCGCCGAGCGGCAGCAGCCGGCGGCGCGAGCCGCGGCGCGGCGCGGCGGGCGGCGCGGGCCGCGGCGGGTCGCCGCGGCGATGGTCCAGCCCGACCAGGTGGATGAGCGCGGGCAGCAGCACCAGCCGCAGCACGAGCGCGTCGAGGATCACCCCGACGGACAGTCCGATACCGAGCAGCTTCATCATCCGCACCTGCTGCGTCGTGAGCGCCACGAACACCGCGACCATGATCATGCTGATCGTGATGACGACACCGCCGACGTCCGCGTGCCGGCTGCTGATCGCCGCCTGGGGATCCGGGGCATCGGCGGAGCCGCGCAGCCGGCTCAGCAGCGTCAGGTGCATCCCGATCGACAGCCCGAACACGATGATGAGGATGAGGCCAAGGATGAATGGCTCGATCGGGCCGGTGCGCACGCCGAGCCCGGAGGCCAGCCATCCGTTGCAGAAGACCGAGGTGATGACGCCCAGGGTCGCCGCGAGGGCGAGCATGCTGGCCGCCGTGATCGCCAGGCTGTGGCGCACCGAACGCAGGCCGAGCAGGACCGCGACCCCGAGCACGCCCAGCTCCAGGATCAGGAAGGCGGGCAGGACCCGGGCGAAGCGGTCCGACATGTCCTCGAAGATCGCCGTCTGGCCGCCGATGTACACCTCCAGGGAGGTGCCCGCGATCGCCGCCGGCACGGTGGAGTCGCGCAGCCGGTGGACGAGGTCGCTGGCCGCCGCCGAGCGGGGCGGGTCGTTCGGGAACACCTGGATCAGGGCGCTCGCCGCCTGGGCGTTCTGCAGGACGACGAAGGCCCGCTTCACCCCGNGGGTGCCCTCGAGGGCCGTCAGCAGGTGGGGCACGGCGGTCGGCTGGTCGGCGGACACCCCCGTGGCCATGACGATGAGCTGCCCGTTGAGGCCGGGGAAGTACTCGTCGCTGACCAGGTCGTAGGCGCGCCGGCTCGTCGTCGACGTCGGGTCGACGCCGTTGTCGGTGCCGCCGAGGCGCAAGCCCACCACCGGCAGCGCCAGGATGGTGAGCAGCACGACCGCCGCCCCGGCCAGCACCTGGGGGTGGCGCCCGACGGTCCTCGCCCACCAGGACCGCAGGCCCGGCCGCACCGGCAGGCCGGTTCCGGTGACGCTCAGGTGGGTCCGCTCGGCCCAGACCAGCAGGCCACGCCCGGAGATCGACAGCATCGCGGGCAGCAGCGTGGCGACGACGAGGATGCTCACGGCGGCGGCGGTGAACCCGGCCAGGGCGAGGCCGTCGAACACGCTGAGGCGCAGCGCGCTGGTGCCGAGCATGACCACGGCGAGCCCGAGGCTGCCCGCGAGGGTCGCCCGGCCGGAATGGCGCATCGCCGCGCGCACCGCGTCGTCGGGGCCGCGTCCCCGCCTCAGGTCGGTCTGGCAGCGGTGGACGACGACGAGGGCGGAGCCGAGGCTCAGCCCGAAGCCGAGCACCAGCGCCAGCAGCGGTGCGAGCTGCATGACGTTGGCCCGGCGGGACAGCAGGGTGACGCCGTCCAGCGCCGCCGCGGTCGCCGCCCCCGCGGTGACGGCGCACACGGCGACGGCGGCCGGCGAGCGCACCGCCAGGCAGAGGATGAGCAGCGCCACGCCGATGCCGAGCGCGATCGGCCAGGGTGAGATCGTCCCCTGCACGACGACGGTGGTGGCGGGCCCGGTGACCTCGACCTGCAGGTCGGGCCCGTCGTAGTCGCGGGCGGTGGCGATCAGCCGGCGCATCACGGGGAGGTCGGGCGTGGTCGGCGCGTCCTTCATGAGCACGGAGACGATCGCCGTATGCCCGTCCGCGCTCAGGGGGCTGCCGCCGAGCGGCACGGCGCCGAGCGGGCTGTAGGGGTCGAACACACCGGTGACGCCGGGGAGCTTGCCGAGCTGCGCGATCATCGTGGCGACCCGCGCCCGCACCTCGGGCGCCTGNACGTCACCCGCCCGGGCCCGCACGACGATCATCTCCAGATCCGGCAGTTTCCGGTCGGGCATGATGTCGGCCACCAGGTCCATCGCCTGCTGCGATTCGGCGCCGGTGACGCCGAGATCCTGGCTGAACCGGGCGCCCTTCTCCTGGGCGACGTTCGTCGCGGCGATCAGCGCTGTCAGCCACACCGCGACGACCAGCCATCGGTACCGCTGGCACCAGCGGACCAGTAGCGTCACGGCACACTCCTCGGCAGGGACCGGTAATGGCCCATTTGGGTCTAATGTCGGATTCGTATGCGGGGCCAATCTGGCCCACGGACATGCACGGCGTCAACGTGAACCGGATCTGGACCGGCCAGATGGNCACTCCGGTGGGGTGCCGGCAACGTGTCCGGGGGATCACAACACGTCCGGGGAAACCGGTCACGAGGCGGCCGTGGCGACAGCATCCGCGGTAGCGGTGGCGGACGGTGGTGGCGCACGGCGGCGACGGCGGCGGGGCCCTGATGGCGGCGGATCCTAACGCCCGACAATCCGGCGCCGCGACGGGTGACCTTCTCCTGCCAGCAGCAGGATGTGTGCAGAACATGTTGGCGACAAGCTGTCCCGGCGTCGCTTCGCACCCGTTTTTTCGACCGTCTTCACTACGTGCGACCAATCGACATGCAACGATCGGCCCGCTGCTCCCCCCCTGCCCTGGCAGCGAAAGGAAGTCCACTCCCCATGTCGGTTACCGACGTCGTGCAGAACGACCAGGAAATCCCCTCGTTTCCCTTTGACGACACGTTCTCGCCGCATTCCTCGGGACGCCTGGCGGAATATGCGCGGGAAGCTCCCGCGATCCGTGTGCGGTTCGGTCCGGGCCAGCTCCCCATCTGGCTGATCGTCCGCTATGCGCCGGCCCGGGCGATGCTTGCCGACTCCCGTTTCTCCCGCACCAGGACGCTGGACTTCTCCCCGCCCCTGACCGCGGGCCAGATGCCCGATCCGAACTCCATGCTCTGGCTCGACCCGCCGGAGCACACCCGAATCCGGCGCATGGTCAACGCCGGTTTCGCGCACCGGCGGATCGAGCGGATGCGGCCCTGGATCGCGGCGACGGCCCGGGCCCGGATCGACGCGATGACGGCCCAGGAGGCGCCGGGTGACATCCGCACGCTCGCCTTCCATCTGCCGATCGAGGTGATCTGCCAGCTTCTCGGCGTCCCCGATCTCGACCGGGACAACGTCCGGACCTGGAGCGAGTCGCTGTTCCGGTTCCATCTCGACCCGAAGGGCGCCGCAGTCGGGCTCTCCGCGCTGTACAGGTACATGGGTGAGCTGGTGCGTGCGCGTAAGGCCACCGCCGGCAATGCCGACAGCCCGGAGGGTCTGCTCGATGTTCTCATCGCCGCTGCCGACAACGACGGCACACTCACCGAGACCGAGCTGCACTCGCTCGCCATGACACTGCTCATCGGCGGATTCGAGACCACCGGCGGCGTCATTTCGAACGTCATCACGACGCTGCTCACCCAGCGGTCGCACTGGGAGGCCCTCGTCACCGACCCGAGCGGCATGCCGAACGCCATCGAGGAGCTCCTGCGCTACCACCCGCTGTCGATGACCTTCCCCCGGGTGGCGACCGAGGACATCGATCTGGGCGGCTTCGTCGTCCGCGCCGGAGAGGTGGTCGTGGTCCCGCTGGCGGCGATGAGCCGTGACCCCGCGGTGTTCACCGACCNCGACCGCCTCGATCTCACCCGGGAGCCGGTGCCGAACCTGACCTTCGGCGCCGGGGTGCACCACTGCATCGGCGCGCACCTGGCCCGGGTCGAGCTGACCGAGGTGCTCACCGCGCTGATCGAGAAGGTCCCCGGGCTGCGGCTCGCGGTGGCGCCCACCGAGCTGCGCTACGAGCTCAAGGCACCGATCGGCCGACCGGAGACCCTGCCCGTCGTCTGGTAACGGCGCCGTTCGCGCCGCCGGAGCCGAGGCACCACCAAGGGACGTCACCCACCGGCCCCGGCGGCGTGCACCCGCCCCGCCGCCCCGCCCGGCAGCCCGGCAGCCCGGCAGCCATCGTTGGATTCTCCAACCCACTGCGGCTAGGCTCCCCCTCGACCACGTTAGTTGGATTTTCGAACTCACGGTGCGAGGGATGAGTGAACATGGACGACAGCCCCAAGTCGGCGCTGCGATCCGGGCGACCACCGACGATCACCTCCGTCGGGAACCGCCCATCCAGGGGCAGCAGCCCGACGAGCAGTGACGCGGGCGGCATCGCGCTGGGTGGAATCGCGCCAGGCGGCATCGCACCGGGCGGCGCGCCCGGTGGGCGGTTCGGGCGGGTGTTCGCGGTGGTGGCGGCCGGGGTCGCCATGTCGAACCTCGACCTGTTCGTCGTCAACGTCGCTCTGCCGGACATAGGCCGGCACTTCGACGGATCGTCGCTGTCGTCGCTGTCGTGGGTGCTGAACGGGTACGCCGTCGTCTTCGCCGCGTTGCTCGTGCCGGCCGGGAACCTCGCGGACCGGACCAGCCCGCGCCGCGCCTACCTCTGGGGCACCGCGATCTTCGTCGTCGCTTCCGCACTGTGCGCCGCCGCCCCCACGGTGTGGTTCCTCGTCGCCGCCCGGGTGCTGCAGGCGGCGGGCGCCGCCGTGATGACCCCGTCCTCCCTCGGCCTGCTGCTCGCGGCGGCGCCGCCCGAGCGGCGGGGGGCGGCGGTGCGGGCCTGGACGGCGGTGAGCGGGCTGGCGGCCGCTCTTGGACCCGTCGCCGGCGGGTTGCTGACCGAACTGGACTGGCGGTGGGTGTTCCTGGTCAACCTGCCGGTCGGGCTCGCCGTCCTCGTCGCCGGACCGCGGGTGCTGCCCCACCCGCCGCGGCGCCCCGGCGTGGGGCGGTCCGATCCGGCGGGGGCGGTCCTGCTGACGGTCGGGATCGCGGCGCTGGCGCTGGGGCTGGTCCGCGGGCCGGACTGGGGCTGGGGCTCCGCGCGGGTGGTCGGATCGCTGCTCGCCAGCGTGCTGCTGCTGGCCGGGTTCCTGCACCGCTCGGCGCGTCATCCCGCGCCGGTCCTGCCGCTGCCGCTGCTGCGCGTGCGGACCTTCAGCGCCGCCGCGGTGGCCGCGTTCGTGTTCAGCGTCGCGTTCGCGGCGATGCTGCTGTCGGGCGTGCTGTGGTGCCAGGACGTCTGGCACTGGTCGGCGCTGCGGACCGGGCTTGCCATCGCCCCCGGACCGCTGATGGTGCCGGGGCTCGCCCTCGCCGCCGGGCCGCTGGTGGCCCGCCTCGGGTCGGGACGGGTGGCCGCCGCCGGCTGCCTGGTGTTCGCGGCCGGGATCGGCTGGTGGATCCTGCGGATGGCGCCGCAGCCGGACTACGTCGGCGCGATGCTGCCCGGGATGCTGCTCACCGGCGTCGGCGTCGGGCTGATCCTGCCGACGCTGATCAGCGCGGCCGTCACCGCACTGCCCCCGGCGAGCGTCTCCACCGGCTCCGCGGTGGTGACCATGGCCCGTCAGATCGGCACCGTCATCGGGACCGCCCTGCTCGTCGCGGCGCTCGGCGGCGCGGCGGCCGACGACCTCGGCTCGCTCACGGACGCCTACGACCTGGGCTGGATCATCACCGTCTCGGCGGTCGTCCTCGCCGCGCTCGCGTGCCTCACGATCCCGCGCCCGACCACGACGCAGGCACCGCCCTCCCCGCGGGTGCCGACCCCTGCGCAGGTGCCGACCGTGGCGCCGTAGCGGCCGGGGTCAGCGGCGGAGAAGGAACCACACGGTCTTGCCGTCGCCGGGGACGGCGGCCGCGCCCCAGTCCTCGGCCAGCGCGTCGACGAGGTGCAGGCCACGGCCGCCGAGCGAGTCGGCGTCGACGTGGCGCACCCGCGGCGGGTGGCGGTCCGGGTCCCGGACGCCCACCCAGACCAGGTGATCGGTGGTCCGGATCTCCAGTTCCGGTTCACCGTGGCCGTGCAGCACGGCGTTGGTGACCAGTTCGCTGGCGAGCAGCACGACGGTCTCGGTCACCTCCACGGGGACGCCCCGGCCGGTCAGGTCCGCCGTCAGCCGCTGGCGCGCCCGACCCGGAGCGTCCGGACCTGGCGGGAGGACGAACCGGTCGAGAAATATCCCGACTGGAGGTTCCGACCCGACTGCCATGGCATCCACATATCCGGGCGAATCCATGGATAAACCGAAGTCGGGTCGGTCATCGCGGCCGTAGCGGCCGTGCGCGACGCCGGGGGGACGCCCCTCGTCCCTCGACCAGATGCCGGTCCCGTCCGCCCCGACGCCCGGAGCCGGCCTGCTGGCCCTCACCTCGGCGGACGTCCTGACCGCCGTGGACGTCCTGACCGCCGTGGACGGGCTGGTCGCCGTGGAACGCATGACGCCACCGGTACTGGCTGAGCTGTCCGGCCGGCAGCGCGGACCGGGCAATGNATTGCCGGTCGGCAGGCTTCTCGCGGGATATTCGCTTCACCCGGGCCGAACCCGCGCTGCGTCGCCCACCTTCGGCGGCGGCCGGGCCGGGGCCGTAGAATCCGGCCCGGGCACCGGGTGGCATGCTGACAATTATGGACGACACGAACCCGCGGGGGCCGGCTGGTCCGGAGCCGGAGGGCACCGGGAGGCAGGCCGAGTACGACTTCTTCGTCTCCTATCACGCCAAGGACCACGACTGGGCGAAGTGGGTCGCCTGGCAGCTCGAGGATGAGAAATACCGGGTGCTGCTGCAGGAGTGGAATTTCACGCCCGGAACGGAGTGGGCGGCTTCACTGCGACGTGACATGACCGCGTCGGAGCGCACGATTGCACTGGTGTCGGAGACCTACCTCGCGTCGGCCTACGAGCAGCGAGCGTGGGAACTCGCCTACCAGCACGACCACGGGTTCGCCCGCAAGCTGCTGCCGGTCAGGGTCGAGGACTGCCGCCTCCCCGGGCTGCTCGGCGACATCAAGGCCTTCGACCTGTTCGACGTGGCNGACGAGGCGGAAGCCAGCCGTCTGCTGCTGCAATGGATCGTGGACGCGCAGACGGGTCGGACCAAGCCCACGGCAAGGCCGCCGTTCCCCGGCTCGACCGGCACCGACCCAGAACAGCCCGGGGAAACATCCAGCCGGCTACTCAGCCCCGAAGCCCTGTTGACGGGCACGCCGCTGGCCAGGATGGTGGAGTATCCGGTGCGGTTGCGGGACAAGCGCGCCGTCGAGCTTGATCTCGAACATCTGCGGCGTGCCTGCCAGCGGGTCATCGCCGAGCGGAACGTCCGCGCCGCCGTGGAACTCGACTACCTGGTGGCGCAGAACCGGCCGGACGTGGAGCTCTCCCCGGACACCTACGCACTGGTGCAGCGGGTCAAGGCGGAGTTTCGGACGGAAATGAGGTACATGGACGGTCCCCAGGCCCAGCGACGAAACCTCATCGAACCGCTGATCAACCTGACCAACCTCGTCGGTGCGATGTTCGCCCACCTACCGATCGAGTTCGTCCTGCACGACACGCGGGATCCCCTTCATTCGGTCTGCGCCGTCCAGAACGGGTTCACCGGACGACAGGTGGGTTCGCCGGTAAGCAACGTGGCACTGAGCCGGATCGTGAACCCGCCGGGCGCCGAGNCAGCCGTCTACCAGGTGCGCCTGCCGGACGGCCGCAGACTGAGAAGCGCGACCATCCCGATTTACCACCGAGTATTCGGCCTGATCGCACTGCTGTGCATCAACGTGGACGCCGAGAGGTTCCTGCCAGGGNCGAAAGGCAGCAAAAGTTTGCTGGAGACTCTCGCCCGCCTTCCTGACAACATGGTGGAAGAATTCTTCTACGGCTGACTCCGCCAGCTACCTTCAGCGGCTCCCGAAACGTCGACGTCACATTCCCTGGCATTACGCGGGCGAGGTTTCAACGGCCGGGCGGCGGGCCATCATGGCTGCATGACCACAGCAACCGAAGCGCAGAAGTTCCTCAAGGGCGTCGACTACCCGGCCGATCGTTCGGCGATCGTGAAGAAGGCAAGGGAGAACGGTGCGGACGAATCCCTCGTCCGCACCCTGGAGAAGATTCCGGACCGGCAGTACAGCGGCCCGAACGCAATCTCGAAGGAGCTGTCCGAGAAGTCCTGACCGGAACCGGTCACCGAGCAGGACACGCGACGGGGTCGAGCCGGGGCAACCGCCTTCCGGCCCGACCCCGTCGTTCACGACACGGGGACCTCCGCCGTCCGGTCCGACTGGGCGGCCGGCTGCGCCGCCGGCTCCGGGNGGCCCGGCAGGAGCAGGCTGGCAGCCAGAATGATCACGATGGTGCCCAGCGCGAACCAGTAGACCCCGTGGAACCCGTCGACACCGCCGCCGTCACCCACCGTGGCCAGGATGAGGGTGACCACGGCGATGCCGATCGCGGCACCGAGCTGGTTGAGGATGTAGAGCACCGAGCTGCCCTGCGGCACCGAGGCCGGCGGCAGCGTGCGATACAGCGAGCCCATCGTCGGGGCGCCGACGAAGCTCAGCCCCAACCCGACGACGAACGCGGCCAGCGCCGGCCAGACCTCCGCGGTGTGCGCGCCCACCCGGGTGAACGCGAACTCGCCGACGGCGGCGACGAGCGCCCCGACGCGGACCAGCCGCCGGGCGCCGAGCCGGTCGGACAGCCGACCGGACTGCGGCATGGCGATGATGGCGGCGACCGCGAACGGCGCGACGAGCAGCCCGGAGGCGAGTGGGCCGTGCCCGTGCTGCTGCTGGTAGTACAGCGGCAGCACGAACAGGTTCGCGAACATCGCCAGCCCGACCAACATCATGATCGCCACACTGGCCGCGAAGCCGCCGCTGGTGAACAGCCGGACGTCGATCAGCGGCGGCGTGCGCCGCGCGGCGGCCGGGCGCAGGGCGTGCCCGGCGTAGCCGGCGAGCAGGGCGACGGCGGCGGCCAGCGGGAGCAGCACCTGCCAGGCGACGAAGGTCGTGCGGTCCGCGGCCTGGGACAGCGCCAGCACCGCCGCGGCGAAGCCCGGGCCCACCAGCGCCACCCCGAGCACGTCAAGCCGTGTGCGCGGCACGCCGCCCGTCGATACGCCGCCCGTCGGCGCGTCGCCCGTCGGCGCGTCGCCCGTCGGCGCGTCGCGGGGGATGACCCGCAGCGCGCCGATCAGCGCGGCGACCCCGATCGGCAGGTTGATCAGGAACATCCACCGCCAGGAGAAGTGCGCCAGGACGGCCCCGCCGACGATGAGACCGAGAACCGGGCCGGCCGAGAGGACCATGCCCATCAGCCCCATCACCCGACCCGCCCGGTGGGGGCCGGCGGCGCGGGCCAGCAGCGTGAGCACGAGCGGGTCGAGGATGCCGGCGGCGAGCCCCTGCAGGACCCGGAAGACGATCAGGCTGCTCACGTTCCAGGCCAGCCCCGAGGCGACCGAGGCGACCAGGAAGGCGACGAGGCCGNCCAGCCACAGCCGGCGGGCGCCGAACCGGTCGACGGCCCAGGTGGTGACGGGGATGGCGACGGTGAGCGCCAGCAGGTAGCCGGTGGAGACCCAGCCGATCGTGCTGAGCGCGGCGTCGAAGCGTGCGGCCAGGGTGTCCACTCCGACGGCCACCATGGAGCCGTCGAGGATTCCCATGATCCCGCCGAGGAGCACGACGGCGATCAGCCGCCGCAACGCGGGATCGAATCGGCCCTCGTCCAGCACCTGCGCCATCTCTCACCTCGTGAGTCCCTAAATCTGCACTGGTCGGTGCACTGTAACAGGCCATCACGTTCCAAGGAACCGGACGGGTGGCTTTACTGCACCAGCCGGTGCAGAGAATGGTGGGTGCTGGGATACGGTGTGGTGATGAGTGGGAGGACGCCCGCCGCGGCTGCCGGATCGGCCACCACCACCACCACCGGTTCGCCCGCCCGGCCGAGTGCGCGCGGCCGGATCGACAAGCGCGAGGCGATCCTCGCCACCGCGTTCGTGGTCTTCGCCCGCGAGGGGTACGCGCAGGCCACGCTGGACGCGATCGCCGCCGAGGCACGCGTCGCCAAGCACACGATCTACAACCACTTCGGGGACAAGCAGACACTGCTGCGCGCGGCGATCGCCGCCGAGGCGGACCGCGCGATGGCGAAGAACCTCGCGGCCGTCGACCGGCTACGCGACCACGACGGCGACCTGCGCGCGACGCTGGAGGACGTCGGCAGCCAGCTCGTCGCGTGCTACTGCGACGAGCGCGGCTGGGCGCTGCGGCGCCTGCTCTACGCGGAGATCAGCCAGTTCCCCGACCTGCTCGACATCATCACCGGCCGGGCATCGGACCCGGTCACCGAGGCACTCGCCGACCGCCTGGCCCGCCTCGCCCTGGCCGGCCACCTGCGCGCGGGCGATCCGGCCGCCGCGGCCGAGCAGCTCGCCGCCCTGCTCACCGGCTCGCTGGAGGCCCGCTGCCGGTACGGCACCAGAGTCATCTCCGCCGCCGAGCAGCACGCCGTCGCCCGCGCCGCGGTCGACACCTTCCTGCACGCCTTCGGCACCGCCCCCGGCCCTGCCGGGACGCCCGCGGCCGGGGAGGGAGACCCGGCGGCGCGATGCTGACGATCGGAATGCTGGGCGGGATGAGCTGGGAGAGCAGCGCCGAGTACTACCGGCTCGCCAACGAGCTGGTCCGGGCGCGGCTCGGTGATCTGCATTCGGCCCGGTGCGTGCTGTTCTCCGTCGACTTCGCCGACATCGAGGCCATGCAGACCGCCGGCCGGTGGGACGAGGCCAGCGTCGTCCTCGCCGCCGCCGCGCGGTCGCTGGTCGCGGCCGGCGCCGATCTGGTGCTGCTGTGCACCAACACGATGCACAAGGTCGCCGACCAGGTCCAGGCGGCCATCGACGTCCCGCTGCTACACCTCGCGGACGCCACGGCGGCGGCGGTGACCACCGCGGGGCTGCGCACCGTGGGCCTGCTGGGCACGGCGTTCACGATGGAACAGGCCTTCTACCGCGACCGGCTCACCGCCGCCGGGCTGCGCGTCCTCGTGCCACCCGCCGTCGACCGCGCGCTCGTGCACCGCGTCATCTTCGACGAGTTGTGCCGTGGCGTCGTGCGGGAGCAGTCGCGCCGGCAGTACGTGGCGGTCATCGAACGGCTGGCAGCCGCGGGCGCCGAGGGCGTCATTCTCGGCTGCACCGAAATCGAGCTGCTGGTTCGCCGCCAGGACAGTTCGGTGCCGGTCTTCCCGACGACCCGGCTGCACGTCGAGGCCGCCGTCGAGCTGGCCCTCGCCGCGGAAACGACGGCAGGCAAGTCCGGTTGACCGGGACGGGCGGCCCGGACGGTCCCGAGGAGCCGGCGCACCCGCACACCAGTGCGTGGGACCGGCTCTCGCCGATCCATCTGCGGCAGTTCGCCCGGGCCACCGGGCTGGCGGTCGGCGAGGTCCGCAGGCTGCCGGAGCATCTCGTCCCGGCGTGGCTGCGGCCTACCGACGGCGAGCGGCGGCTGCCGGTGCTGCTCGCCACGGTGGTGGCGATCGCGTTGCAGTGGGCGCTGCCGTCCCGGCTGACGCTCACCCCGCGC
Source organism: Frankia sp. CpI1-P (assembly GCF_001421075.1). Lineage (NCBI taxonomy): Bacteria > Bacillati > Actinomycetota > Actinomycetes > Frankiales > Frankiaceae > Frankia > Frankia sp. CpI1-P. The sequence continues at coordinate 64,553 of NZ_LJJX01000023.1, forward strand.
TGGCTGCTGCCCGGCCTGGAGATCGCGCTGCTGGCGGGGCTGACCGCGGTCAACCCGGTGCGGCTGACCCGCAAGCATCCGGTGGAGCGGGCGGCGAGCCTGCTGCTGGCCGCGTCGGTCACCACCGCGAACGGGGTGAGCGCGGCCCTGCTCGCCCACCGCCTGGTCCGCGGCACGGCCGGTGAGGACCCGGCGGTCCTGCTGAGCACCGGCGCGGCGATCTACCTGACGAACATCATCGCCTTCGCCCTCTGGTACTGGGAGTTCGACCGCGGCGGGCCGTTCGCCCGGGCGCAGAGCGAACGGCAGTACCCCGACCTGCTGTTCCCCCAGATGAGCGATCCGGCGAACGCCGATCCCCGCTGGGAGCCGACGTTCGTCGACTACCTGTTCGTCGCGTTCACGAACAGCACCGCCTTCAGCCCGACGGACACGATGCCGATGACCCGCTGGGCCAAGCTCATGATGATGGCCCAGTCGACAATCTCGATCATCGTCGTCGCCCTCGTCCTTGCCCGCGCCGTCAACATCCTCCGTTGACCGGCCACGCACCGGTCAGCGAGACGGCTGCGCCGTGCGCGCCGGATCAGGCACTCGGCGCGCGGCCGGCGGCGGGCAGCTCGATCCACCGCCGCGCCGAGGGTCGTGCGCGCCGCGCCGCCCCAGCACCACCCGATTGACGGCCGCGAGCCAGCACGCGCCGAGGAAGGCGCCGCCGAGCACGTCGCTGGGATGGTGCATGCCGCGATAGGTCCGGCAGAACCCGACGAGCACCGGCACGGCGACCGCGACGACCACCGACGCGACCAGCACGGCCCTGACCCACCACGGCCGAGCCGACGACGGCTGCCCCCCGCCCACGCCTCCGCCCTGGCCGGCACCGGAGCCGGCCGGTAGCCGCCCGAACCGGCCGTCCGCGGCGAGCCGGTGCAGCACGAGGGCCAGGCCGCCGTACAGGCACACCGCGGCGGCGGTGTGCCCGGACGGGAAGCTGGCCAGCGGATCCCCCGGGTCGAGCCGGGGCACCGCGGGGCGCGGCCGGCCCACGAGGGCGTTGGACGCCTCGTAGACGGCCGTCTCCCCTGCGGTGAGCAGGATGATCCCCGCCGGCAGCCACCAGCGCCGCGTCCACCACCCGACGGCCGCCGCCAGCACCGCCGTCGCGGCGATGACCGTCCAGGTGTCGGCGAGGTAGGTCGCGTCCGCGGTGAGGCGGACCAGGCCGCCGGTGCGGTGGCCGGCGAGCCAGCGCTCGGCGTCGGTGTCCCAGCCGCGCACCTGGCCGGGCCCGTGGACGAGGAGCGCACCGGTGCCGGCGAGGATGAGCACGAGCAGCCCCGCCGCCGCCACGAGACGGCCGCCCAGGCCGAGGAGAGATCGCACGGATCAGTTCCTCTCCACAACGAACCCACCGGACACCTGCCGTACCGTGCCACCCGGGTCCGACCGTCATCCACACGCCCGCCGCCTTCTGCCGCGCTCCGGCTGTGCCCGTCGTCGCAGCCAGACGGTGCCTACCGTGGACTGCNGGAGTCGTTGGTGTGCGGCCTCCTTCGACCGGAGGTCCCGGCCAGTCGCTGGTCGGCTGGCCGTGGTGGGGCCGAGCGGCGGGTGTTGATCTGTCGGGCCAGGCCCTCGAGCGCGACGCGAAACTGGTGTTGCGTCTCGGTGGCGAGCCGGCGGCGCAGCAGCGGAACGAGCACGCCGGTCAGACGCTCGGACTGGGTGACCCGGACCCGGGTGGAATCGAGCGGTTCGATCAGATAGCTGTGCTCGCCGGTGAAGACGCCCGGCGCCAGCAGCCGTCCCCGCCGGGTCAGTTCGCGTTCGGGAGTGACGGTCGTCAGCACGGGCCGGAAGGTCATCTGCCGGCCGGTGGCCGTGCGTACGACCTCCCGCTGTCGAGCACCGACCGCAAGCCGCCCACTCGCGTGGAGCACAAGCGGATGCCACTGCGGGTAGCTGNCCCCATCGGTGATGACCTGCCACACCTCCGCCGGGGTGGCCGCGATGTCGATCTCAGCGCGCACGTGGACACTCAGCAGGCTCATGCGAGACCCCCGGATGAGACCCCGGCCCCGGCCAGGGCCGCGGACACGAGACGCTTCAGGTAGTCGTCATCAACCGGGTCGCCCGTGATCAGGGCTCGATAGTAGACGGCGCCGATGATCTGATCGAGGATCAGCCCCGGATCCACGTCGTCAGCCTGTTCACCCTGGCCGACGGCCGCGGCGAACAGATCGAGGCTCGCCGCTCGCCGCCGGGCCCACAGCTGATACACCGACGCGGCCAGGTCGGGCTGACGAGCACCTGCGGCGATCAGCTCCGACACGAGCAGTCGTATTCCGGGCTGACCCAGGCCGGCNGCGATCGCGGCGGCGATCCGGACCAGGTCGGCTCGAAGATCCCCGGTTTCCTCGATCGCCACGTCGTCCAGAAAGGTGGCCACTGCCGCGACCACCAGGTGGTCACGCGAGGGCCATCGCCGGTAGACGGTCGTCTTGGCCACCCCGGCACGGTCAGCGACCTGGTCCACCGCGAACCTGGCGTATCCGCCCTCGCGCAGCATCNCCCTCGCGACCGCCACGACACGCTCTTCCACCCCGGTGTCCCGAGGCCTGCCCCCGCCCATGCGCCCCCTCCATTTCGCTACGCGAGTAGCGTAACAGAAGTGGATCACCCGGGGACCGCGCGCGGCGGGTCAGGCTCCGAGTCCGTTGCGCTGCGCGCGCCGGATCAGCCGTTCGGCACGCGGCTGGCTGCGGGCGGCTCGATCCGCCGCCGCGCCGAGGACCGTCGCGAGCGCGGTGAGCGTCGTGGGATCGGCGTCGTCGACGCGGGCGGCGAGGCCCGCGGGCCCGCCCGGATCACCCGGATCACCCGGATCACCCGGGTCGGCGGGGTCGGCGGGTAGTCGGGTGGCGACGTCCGCGGCCAGGCGGCTGGTCCGCCACTGTTCGAGGGCGAGATGGCGGCGCAGATGATCGAGGATGGCGGCGCCGGCGCGGTCCGCCTCGCCGAGGCGGGCGGCGAGCTGGTCGACGAGCCCGGTCTCCGCCGAAGTCGCCGGGATCGCCGGGATCGCCGGCGTTGCGAGCAGCCGCAGCGCGCCGCCGCGCAGCCGGACGAGCACGGCTCCCAGCAGCGCGTCGTAGGCGAGCGCGGCGATGAGCGGGCCGAGCACGTCCGCCCCCGGCGGCGCGGCGATGATCCCGGCCCACAGGCTGATCACCGACTTGGTCATCACGAACGCGGCCTGCCAGTCGAGCCGGCCCGGATCGACCGCGACGCCGGCGGCGGCGGCGTACTCGGCGACGCGGGTGGTGAACTCGCCGAAGTCGGTGTGCGCGCCGCGCATCCAGATCCAGGCGAGGTCCTCGTGCGGGTCGCCGGCGTGGAACAGCTCCCAGTCCAGCAGGGCGACCACCCTCCCCTCATGGATCATGACGTTGCCGGGGCCGGCGTCGCCGTGCACCGGCCGCGCCGGTGTCGGGTCGTCCGGCAGGCCATCGGCGAGGATCCGCAACGCCAGCCGGATCAGCGGCCGGTCCAGGGTGCCCGTCGTGGCGGCTCGGTCGCGCCACCAGTCGAGATCCGAGCGCAGCGCCGCGGTGATCGACGAGGCTGGCACGCCGAGGTCGGGCGGATCGATCCGGTGCAGCCGGGCGAGCAGCGCCATGTACTGCGGCGCGGCCTGCTCGACCGCCGCCGGGTCGGGTCTGCTGGTGCCGGGGACGAGCTCCAGCAGGGTGCCGGCGGGGTCCGTCAGGGTCGCGAGCACGGCGGGCACGGGCAGCCCGTGGGCGCGCACGCGCCGGAGCACCTCGGCCTCGCGGGCCAGGGTCATCTCGCTGCCGTCCATCACCCCGCCGGCCACCGGGTCGGCGCGCAGGAAGGCGATGCCGGCACCGGCGGGGCTCTCGACGCGGTAGGCCTCGCGGGAGGCCCCCGCGGGCACGGGCACCAGGCGGACCGCGTCGACGCCGAGGGCGGCGGCGATCTCGTCGGTCCGTTGGGCCCAGCTCGAGATGGGGGTCACGGCGGTCCTCTCAGCCTCGGCGACGAGTCGATACTAGCGAGAACTGACAGGTGCTCAATTTTTTGGGAGGCGAGATGACCGCAGCCGAACCGAGCGAGCCGTCCGGCCTGAGCGACGTGGCCCGGCTGTCGCGGCGACCGGCGGGCGGCGGCGGGCCCGGGCCCGGCCCCGGGCCGAAGGGGCGGCGCACCCGCCTGCGGCTGCTCGACGAGGTGGAGCGGCGCTGCCTGGCCGCGCCGTACCTGACGATCGCCGTCGCGGACGTCGCGCGGGCGGTGCACACGTCGCCGGGGACCTTCTACCACTACTTCCCCGACCTCCCCAGCGCCGTCGCCGAGGTGGCCGAGCGGCACATGGAGCAGTTCGAGCAGGTCACGGCGCTGGCCGCGGTGCTGGTGCGCGCGGACGCCGCGCCCGAGCCGTGCGAGCGGTTCGTCCGGGCGTTCCACGACTTCTGGAGCGACCGGCGCGGCCTGCTCGAGACGATCGTGNTCGCCTCCCGCGACGAGGACCCGCGGGTGTTCCGGGTCCTGCTGGACGCCATGAAGAGGCTCACCCACGTGCTGTCGGTCGCCGTCGTCGACGGTCATCCCGTGGGTCTCGCCGGGTCGCTGGTGATGATGCTGGTGATGTCGGCGGCCCGCCGCGAGGGGTTCGCCCGCGACGGGGCGCCACTCGAGGAGCTCCTCCGGTCCCAGGCCCAGATCATCCATCTCAGCCTGGCCCGGCGCCCGGACCATAATTGACGCTATGTCAGTTCCGTGAAAGCGTCTCTCGGTACGAGATCGGAGCCGGCGAGGTGGCCATGGACGAGTTCGACGGAGTGGGCGGGTCCGACGGCGTGGGCGGGTCCGACGGCGTGGGCGGGTCCGACGGAGTCAGTCTGTCGAGCGTGTTCGACCGACGGGTCCGGACCAGCCCGCGGGCGCCGGCGGTGCGCGACGTGGGTGGCGAGCCGGTGTCCTGGGGCGAGCTCGGCGACCGGGTGACGGCCCTCGCCGCGGACCTCGCCGCCCGCGGCGTCCGGCCCGCCACCGTCGTGTCCTGGCAGCTTCCGACCAGCGTCGAGGCGATCGTCCTGCTGCTGGCGCTATGCCGGCTCGGGGCGACGCAGAATCCCCTGCTGCCCGTCTACGGCGACCGTGAGCTCGACTTCATCCTGCGTCAGGCCCGCCCGGCGCTGCTCATCGTCGACGGCGCCGACCCGGCGCGTACGGCCGCCGCCCGGCGGGTGGCCGCCGCCGTGGCCCGCGACGGCGCGCCGATCGACGTCCTGGCCTGGGGGAAGGACAGCCCCGCGCGGGGCGGTCCGCTGGCCCCGCCGACGGGGGTCGCGGGCCGGTGGTACTTCTACACCTCGGGGACGACGTCGGTGCCGAAGGGCGTGGTGCATGCCGACCGCGCGGTGCTGGCGGCCGGACGCACCCTGGTCGAGCGGCTCGGGTTACGCCCGGACGACCGGTACGGCGCGGTCTTCCCCCTCTGCCACGTGGGCGGCCCGGCCTGGCAGGTCGCGGCGATGCTGGTCGGCTTCGAGACGTTGTGCGTCGCCCGGTTCACCGACGAGGCGATCAGCGCCCTGCAGGACTTCGACGTCACCATCGCCGGGGCCGGCCCGCCGTTCTTCCTCGCCTACCTCGCCGCCCAGCGTGCGCTGCCGGCCGGCCGGCGGCTGTTCCCATCGGTGCGTGCCTTCCCCGGCGGCGGTACCGGCCGACCCCCCGACCTGGACGCGCGGATGGTGGCCGCGTTCGGCGCCGGTATCGTCCCCACCTACGGACTGACCGAGGCGCCGATCGTGTGCATGGGCCGGCTCGGCGACTCCCCCGCGCAGCGGGCCACCACCGAGGGGATCGCCGCGCCCACGGCGCGGCTGCGGGTGACGGCAGCCGACGGCGGCGCCGCGCCGGCCGGCTCGGACGGCGAGATCCAGCTCCGCGGCGACCACCTGATGCTCGGCTATCTCGACCCGGAGCTGACCGCCGCGGCGATGACACCCGACGGGTGGCTGCGCACCGGCGACCTCGGCCGCCTCGACGCGGCCGGCTACCTGACCGTCACCGGACGGATCAAGGACGTGATCATCCGGAACATGGAGAACGTCTCGGCCGTGGAGGTGGAGCAGGTGCTGGCGACCCATCCGGGCGTCACCGACGTGTCGGTCATCGGGCTGCCCGACGGGCGGACCGGGGAGCGGGTGTGCGCCGTCATCGTCCCCGCGGCCGCGGACGCCCCGCCCAGCCTCGCGGACCTCACCGGCTGGTGCGCCCGGGCGGGTCTGATGAAGCAGAAGTGGCCGGAGCAGGTGGAACTGGTCGACGAGCTGCCCCGCAACCCGGTCGGCAAGGTCGCCAAGGCCCAGCTCCGCGAGCGTTACCTCCCCGGCGCCGACACGGCCGCGGCGGCACCGCGATGACCGCCGCCGCCGACCCGGCCGGCACCAGCCCCGCCGACACCGACTCGGCCAGCACCGACTCGGCCAGCACCGACCTGCCGGACACGGCCGGCTGGGGGCTGACGGAGGCGGACGACGGGCTGCACCCGTTCCCGCCCGACGAGCCGTTGTGGACGGAGACCGTCTGGTTCACCTGGATGGTGCCCGAACGTCACCTGCTGGGCTACGTGTACCCGGTGTTCCGGCCCAATCTCGGCGTCCAGTTCGGCGGGGTGACCGTCTACGACGCCAGCGCCCACCTGCCCTGGGAGCTTCCCGTGCGCCACTGGCAGCAGCACATCCCGCTGCCGGAGCTGCCGGACCTGCGCAACGCCCGGCTCGCCGACGGCATCACCCTGCGCGCCGTCCNCCCCGGCCACACGTACGACATTGGCTACCGCAGCGACGAGCTCACCCTCGACCTGCGCTACGAGGCCCTCATGCGGCCGCTGGTCTCCGGTGGCGAGTCCGACCTGTTCGCCCAGGGCGGTCATCTCGACCAGCCCGGACGGGTCACCGGGGAGATGGTGCTGCACGGCGAACGGGTCGCCGTCGACTGCCTCGCGATCCGCGACCGGGCGTGGGGGCCGCGGCGCGACCAGCGGCAGCGGCGCGTCGGCTACGCCTACGGCACGGCGTCGGCGACCGAGGCGTTCCTCGCCCTCACCGGCCCGGACCGCCACGGCACGGACCGGGTGTGGACGGGTTACCTCATGCGGGACGGCGTGTGGTCCCCGCTGGTCACCGGCGAGCGCCGGGTGGAACGCGACGGCGAGGGCCGGCCGGCGACCGTACGGATCACCGGCGGCGACGAGCTGGGCCGGGCGCTGTCCGCGACGGGCACGGTGGTCAGCCGGATGGTCTTCACCCCGTACCCGAGCATGCTCGCGTGGTGCAGCATGACCCGCTGGGATCTCGACGGCCAGGAGTGCTGGGGCGAGGACCAGGACGTCTGGAGCCCCTGCCGCTGGCGCCGCGACATGGTCGCCGCCCCGGCGGCCATGCCTGCCGAGGCTGGGTGAGCGGCCGAGCCCATGGCTGCCCGGCCGAAAACCTGTTGCGATGCCGGTTCCGTCACCCCTAGAAATCCGAAGCATGGATGAGCAGCCCCTGACCGAGCAGCGCCTGCCCGGCGGCCGGCATGTCGGGGGCGTCCGCATCGGCGACACCGTGCACCGCCCCGCCAATCCCTGGACCCCGGCGGTGCACGGGCTGCTGCGCCATCTCGACGCGGTCGGGTTCAGCGGTGCGCCGCGGGTGCTCGGCTTCGATGAGCGGGGCCGGGAGGTGCTGTCCTGGCTTGCCGGCGACACGATCGGCGAGCGGCGGCCGTGGCCGGCATGGGCGTTCTCCGACGAGGCGCTGGGCCAGGTCGGGGCGTGGCTGCGCCGGCTGCACGACGTCACCGCCGGCTACGTGCCGCCGACCGGCGCCGTCTGGCTGTCCGGGCGGCCGTGGCAGCCGGGCCTGGTCGTCGGCCACCACGACGCCTCGCCGTTCAACGCGGTGTGGGACGCCGCTGCCAACCGGCTTGTCGGGTTCGTCGACTGGGACACCGCCGGGCCGTCGTCCCGCGAGCTCGACCTCGCCTTCACCGCGCTGACCTGGGTGCCCCTGCACGCCCGCGCCGTCGTCGAAGCGCAGGGCTTCACCGCCTTCGACGACCGGCCCCGGCGGCTGCGCCTGCTGCTGGACGCCTACGACTACGACGGCGACCGGGCCGCGTTCGGCCCCGCCGTCGCCGCCCGGGCCCGGCTCAACGCCGCGGTCATCGACCGGCTGGGTATCGACGCGCTACGGCCCATCGCCGCCGACTTCGAGCAGGCCGCCCGCGAGATCGAGGCCCTGCCGCCCGCCTTCTGGACCTGACCGCTGCCCGACACCGAACCCTGGGCCTGCGCTCAGGCGGCGCACAGCAACCCCACAGGCTCGGCTCGCACTCTCATCACCAATCGGCGTTCCTCCCACGGAGCGCGGCCGGTGAGAGGGAGACGATGGCCACACGCGAACAGGGGATCCGACGGGTAGGTCCCGTCACGACCGGGCTGGTCGCCGTCGCGGCCGCCGGCGTCATCGGTTTCGGCGTCCTCGCCCACGAGCACACCGCCGCCACGGACGACGACACCTCCGCCACCGCGACGAGCGGCACCACTTCCGACACAGGCAGCACCTCGGGCAGTACCGGCACCGCCTCGGGCAGTACCGACTCTTCGGGTAGCACCGGTTCCTCGGGCAGCACAAGCTCCTCGGGCAGCGCCTCGGACAGCACGAGCTCCGGCACCTCGTCCTCGNGCGGGACCTCGCCGTGGAGCACCGACGGCCAGGCGCACGCCACCACGGGTGGCTCCTGAGATGGCCGCGACCACGAGACCCCGCCCCGCCGCGGTACCGAACTCCGACCGATCCGAGCCGGCCTCGGCCGCCTGGCCGGTCTGGAGCACCACCGCGCAGGTCGTGGTGACCGACCCGGACCGCCTCGACGCCGCGCGGCGGCTCGTTGCCGACCAGCTCGCGGCCGTCGACGCCGTGGCCAGCCGCTTCCGCGCCGACGCGGAGATCGTCCAGCTCGACGCCGCCGACGGGACGCCCCAGCAGGTCAGTCCCCTGCTCGCCGAGCTGATCGGCGTGGCGCTGGCCGCCGCCCGCCAGACCGGCGGGGCCGTCGACCCCACCCTCGGCGGCCCGCTCGCCGACCTCGGCTACGACCGGGACATCGCCCAGCTTGCCGCCGGCGGCCCGCCCGTGCGGGTGGTGCGCCGACCGGCGCCGGGCTGGCAGCGGGTCCGCCTGACCGGGCGGTTGCTGACCCTGCCCGCGGACGTCCAGCTCGACCTCGGCGCAACGGCGAAGGCGCACACCGCCGACCGCTGCGCCGCGCTGGTCGCCGACCGGCTGGGCACCGGAGTCCTGGTCAGCCTGGGCGGGGACATCGCCACCGCGGGGCCGCCGCCACCGGGCGGCTGGCGGGTCCGGGTGCTGGACCAGCCGGGCGAGCCGGCGTGCACGGTCGGCCTGCCGCCCGGGACCGCGCTCGCGACGTCGAGCACGCTCGGGCGCCGCTGGCGGCGCGGGCACCAGCTGCTGCACCATGTGCTGGACCCGCGGACCTGCCAGCCGGCGCCGGCGGTGTGGCGAACCGTCACCGTGGCCGCCGCGAGCTGCCTGGCGGCGAACACGGCGAGCACGGCGGCGATCGTGCGCGGCCCGGCGGCGCCCGATGCGCTGCGCCGCGAGGGGCTCGCCGCCCGACTGGTCGACGCGGACGGCACGGTGGTCACCGTGGCCGGCTGGCCGTCCCCGACGCAACGGTCGGCGCCGGCGGCGGTCGCGCCCGAGGCGGTCGCGCCCGAGGCGGAACAGGCGGTGCGATCCGCGGTCGCGCCCGGGATGGAGGAGACCGTCGAGCGAGACTCGACGGAAGCGCGATCGGGGATGCCCGGCCCGCGGGACGCCGGGGCCACCCGATGACCACCGACACGCTCTGGTACACCGCCCGGGGCAGCGGCACCGTGGCGCTGCTGCTGCTCACGCTCACGGTCGTCCTCGGCGTGGTGGCCCGTTCGGGCCGGGGTCTGGCGGGCCTGCCGGGCTTCGCGGTCGCCGCCGTGCACCGCAGCGCGGGCCTGCTCGCCGTCGTGTTCGTCGCCCTCCACGTCGTGACCCTGCTGCTCGACCCGTACGCGCAGCTTGCCCTGCCCGACGTGGTCCTCCCCTTCGGCGCGGGGTACCGCCCGCTGTGGGTCGGCCTGGGGACGGTGGCCCTCGACCTGCTGGCGGCGGTGGCGCTGACCAGCCTGCTGCGCCGGCGCGTCGGCGCCCGGATCTGGCGCGCGGTGCACTGGGCCGCCTACGGCGCCTGGCCGGTGGCCGTGGCGCACGGCCTCGGCGCCGGCAGCGACACGGGCACGCCGTGGCTGTGGGCGGTGGCCGTATGCTGCGTGCTCGCCGTCGCCGGGGCGCTGAGCTGGCGCCTGTCGGTGGGATTCGCCGCGTTCCACCGGTCCCGGCCGTTAGCCCCGACCGAGCCCCGGCCGGGCGGGGTCGATGACTCCCCCCTGCGGGCCCTGCGCACCGTCCCCGCGCACGGCCCCGTCCCCGCGCACGGCCCCGTCTCCGCGCACGGCCCCGTCTCCGCGCACGGCCCCGTCTCCGCGCACGGCCCCGTCTCCGCCGTCGGCGGCCACCTCGACCGGCCCGCGACGGCCGCCGCGGCGATCCCGCCCGTCCAGACCATGCGCGGCGCCGCTGGGGACAGCCCCGCGGCAGCCGCCGACCGATGGGACCCGCGATGACCGTCGAGCACACTGTTGAGCCCTGGCCGGCCGGCGTCCACCCGGTCCGCGGCGTCGGGGACGCACCGAGCGTGGCCGGCACCGCCGGCACCACGAACCCGCCGGGCACCGCCGGCACCACAAACCCGCTGGGCATGCCCGGCGCCGCGGACCTGCCGGGCACCGTCCGCGCCATGAACCTGCCGGATACGGTCGGCGTCGGCGGGCACGCCGCCCAGCGGCTGCTGGCCCTCGCCGCCCCCGACCTGCTCGGCCACCACCGCCGGTGCGGGCCGCTGCCCTGGCGCGGCCCCGGCGGGCCGCTGCTGCGCGAGATCCACGACGCGGGGCTGACCGGACGGGGCGGCGCGGCCTTCCCGACCTGGCAGAAGCTGGCCGCCGCCGCGCAGGCCGCGTGCCCGCCCGGCGCGGACCGCCCCGGGCGGCGCCGGGCGGGCACGGGCGGGGGCACCGGACGGCCACGGGCGGGCGGCACGCCCGTCGTCGTCGCCAACGCCGCCGAGGGTGAGCCCGAGAGCGCGAAGGACGCGACCCTGCTCGCCGCCGCGCCGCACCTCGTCCTCGACGGCGTGCAGCTCGCCGCCGAGGCGGTCGGCGCCGGGGAGGCGTTCGTCTACGTCAAGGCCGGCAGCGCCGCCGCGGTAGCCGTGCGGCAGGCGGTGGCCGAACGGCGGGCCGCCGGCTGGGACCGCTGCGGGATCGAGGTCCGCGAGGCGCCGGCGACGTTCCTCGCCGGGGAGGCGTCCGCGGTCGTCGCGGCGCTCGACGGGGCCGCGGCCCGACCCCGCGCGCACTGGCGACCGCTGGCCGACACCGGCCTGCACGGGCGTCCGACGCTGGTGCACAACGTCGAGACCCTCGCCCACCTGGCGACGATCGCGCGCTGGGGCGCCGCCTGGTTCCGCTCCGTCGGGACCGCCGACGAGCCCGGCACGCTCCTGGTCACGGTGACGGGAGCCGTCGCCGCGCCGGGAGTCGTCGAGGTGCCGTACGGAACCCCCCTTGGCGATCTCGTCGGGTCCCGCGGCGGCGCCGTCGAACCGGTCGGCGCCCTGCGGATCGGCGGATTCGCCGGCACCTGGCTGCCCGGCGGCGTGGCGCCCGCGGTGCCGATGTCGCGGGAGGGACTGGCGTCCTGGGGCGCCACGCCGGGACCGGGGATCGTCTCCGTGCTGCCCGCCCGGGCCTGCGGGCTGGCCGAGACCGCCCGCATCGTCGGCTACCTGGCCGCGCAGAACGCCGGCCAGTGCGGCCCGTGCGTCAGCGGGCTGCCGCAGCTCGCCCGGTCGGTCGCCGGCATGGCCGGGGTCGCCGGCCGGGACACGGCGCCGGACGGGGAGAACCCGGCCCAGGCGGCGAGCCGGTCGCTGCGCCTGGCCGCTCTGGTCGCGGGCCGCGGCGCCTGCCACCATCCCGACGGCGTGGCCCGCCTCGTGCACAGCGCGCTGCGCACGTTCGCCGCCGACATCCGCGCGCATGCCCAGGGCCACTGCCTCGGCTCGGCCCACCTGACCTGACCGCGGACGACCCCGCCGGCCACCCGGCGCACACGCACAGGCAGGCACGACTCGGGCAGCCACTCAGGCAGCCACAGGAGGAGACAGCATGCCCGGCATACCGCAACGGCGACGGACCGCCCCGGCCGGCGCCCCGAACGGCGACCCGACCGGCGACCCGGACTCCACGGCGGGCGGCGGCGGACCCGCGGTCGGCCCGGCCCGGCTGTGGATCGACTGGACGGCCTGCGACGCCCGCGGCTGGTGCGCCGAGCTGCTCCCGGAACTGCTCACCCGCGATCCCGACGGCTACCCCCTGGCCCGCGCCCCCGGCGTCCGGACCACCCGGCACGTCACGATCCCCCTGCGGCTCGCCGGCCACGCCCGCCGAGCCGTCGACGCCTGCCCCCGCCTCGCCCTGCGCCTGCTGCCCGACGGATGAGCGCATGGCCGGGCACGCCGCCGAACCAGGGATAATTCTCGGGAACCTCCGGGTGAGGGAACGGGATTGCGGGGTACAGCAAGGTCACGACAGTACCGGCCGACGACCGAAGGAGAAGAGGAGTTCCCATGACGAGGCCCAACACGGTGCACGATGCCGGTACCGAGCAGCTTCCCGTCAATCCGCCTGCCGACCGGCCCTACGGCCAGCCCTACCGTGAGCCGTACCCGCCCCAGAACTCGCCGCAGTACGGCGGATACGGCACCTGGGAAAGCGACCAGACCGGCTATCTTCNGTACCCGGACAATAACCAGGCGCAGATGCAGTACGGCTACCAGCAGCCGGTCGGGCCGCGCCCGGAATCGTCCGGGACGCGGGCGCTGTGGATTCTCGCCTTCGTTTTCTCGGCGGTGGCGCTGTTCGTACCGTTCGTCGGTTTCGCCGCCATCGCCTGCGGCGCCGTGGCCTGGGGCAAGGGCAGCCGCCGAGGCAAGCTCGCGACCTTCGTCGCCATCGCGGCCACGATCGTCGGCTGGGTCCTCAGCATCCTGATCTACACGTCCTGACCCACGCCGCGGCCGTCCACAGCACCGTCGGACGGCCGGAGCGGGGCCCCGCCGCACCCGGCGGCGAGGCCCTGTTCGTTCGCCGTGCCGCACCGCGGCCGACCCCCCGCCGCGGTGCGGCACCTCCCGACCCGCCCCCGCCCGCATGACCCGACGGTCGGCGGCGCGCCGCCCGATGCATGCCACCGATGCAGCGGGCGCCTGGGATCCGAGCCGGGTGGCGTCGGGCGGGGTCAGCCCACCGGCGGCTCGTCCGGCTCGTCCGGCCCAGCCGGCCCGGCCGGCCCGTCGTCGGCGAGGTCGCCGGGTGGGCCGTTCGGATCGGGACGAGGCCTCACGGGCGCCGAGGGATCCGGGTTCGCGTCGTCGCGTCGTGCGGCGGTGCCACCGCGACCGGCGTCAGGTTCCGTGGTCCGGGAGAGGCCGGGGATCGGTATCCCGTTGCCCAGCGGGATCGACGCGGGCAGCGGCAGATCGCGTTCGACCTGCCGGATCGTGCGCTCGGCCACGAGCAGCGTGAGGCTGACCCGACCGGACCCGGGGTGCGCTCTCGTCAACCGGCCCGCGCGCAGGGCGATGCTCACCTCTGCCAGCGCGAACTCGACGATCAGCCGGATTCTCGTCCTCGACAACAACAGCTCGCCGGCGAGGATGTCGGCCTCGCGGCCATACTCCACGGTCGAGGTGTGGGAGCCCAGGATGAGCGTCTCGGTCGCCTGCGGGGACGCGGCGGAGCGGTGCGCCGCCTCCCGGATCACCGGCCACTCCGCCCACGCGTCGATGATCATGCCAACCAGGTCGATGCGCAGGAACCGGAGGATCTCGGCGGCGAGCTCGCCGGCAACGCGAAGGATCACATCCGGCGAGATCTGCGCCGCCCGAAGGGAATTGCTGACCTCGCTGAGCTCGGTCGCCAACTGGCGACCCAGCCTCGCGACGCTTTGCCCGGCCGCGAACAGCATCCCGCCCGCCTGGAGCAGATCGAATGGCACGGGCTCCCCGTCGGACGTGGCCGGCGGCTCCGGCGGGGCGGCCTGGTCGTCGGGCCGCTGGTCCGCCTGCCCCGGCTCGCCGGCCTGGTCGGCCGGGCGCCCGGTCGGCTGGTCCGACCCGGCGGCGCCATCTCGTTCCGGCGGCTCACCCCGATCCGCCGGCACGCTCCGATCCGGCGGTGAGCGCCGATGGTCCGGCCGGACCATCGGCGCCGGGTGGGCGCGCACCGGGGTTCTCGCCGGTGGGCGGCGTCCGGCGGGGCGCGGGTGGCTCCGGAACCGGGTCCGCGGGGCCGCGGATGACGGGCAGTGGCTGGGTCGTGTCCGGATCCCNGGGGTTCGCGTTCACGGCCGCTCTCCTTCCCGAGTCCCGGCGGAGGCCTGTACCTGCGCCCGCTCAGATCTCCCGCTGCGCGGCGGAACCTCGTCTCGCTCCGGGGACCCGTCGTCGCCCCGCGCGCCGGCGATCGTCCATCGCCCGGAGCGAACGGGGGCAAGGTCGTGGGTTCGCAGGCAGACGGCGGGGCCGGCCGGCCCACCCGGGCCGCCCTCGTCCGCGCTCACGACGACACGGGGTGCAGCCGCGACGGACCAGCGCAGGCGGGGCGATGCCACCGGCGCGCCGTCGGCCGCGGCGGGCGGTCGGACCCGCACCGAGTCGAGGGAGCCGCCGATCACAAGCCGCACCGGTGCAGGCGGTGCCGCGGGGAGGATCCGGCGCACCGCGACCGGCGGCGCCGACGCCGGCCGCACCCACAGATGTGGCGGCACGCCGCCGACCGCGGCCGGCGTCAGGGCGCGCGTCCGCACCCGTACCGGCGGGTTCCCGCTACGGCTCGGCGGCGGATGACCGTCGGTCCGACGCACCACGAGACGCACCGCGGGATAAGGGGGAAGCGGGCTGGGCGGGGTCGACGGCCTGATCGGTGGCGGCCGCCGCGGGGACAACGGTGCCGCGGGGCGTGCCGACGGGCGCGGCGGGTCCGGCGCCCTACCGACCGGCACCCTGTCGGCCGGCACCCGGTCGACTGGCACCCTGTCGACCCGCGTTGGACGGACCGGTGGGTGACCGACTGGGACCGGTTGCGCGCGCCCGCTCAGCCGCCGTCGCACCCGGGGCGCCACGATCGCCAGTACGACCAAGCTGCTGGCCACGCCCAGGATCGCCGGCCCGGTCACGGGGAGGCCACCGTCGGCGGGCGGATCCTGCACCGAGACGACGGCCGGCGGGACGTTCTTCACCGGTCGCGGGCTGGGCAGGGCGCACAGGCCGTCCTGCCCCCGAGTCGTCCCGTCCGGGCAGCGTGTCGGAACCCGGGCGCACGCCCCGGAGACCGTGCGGACGAGGCCGGCGGGGCACCGCGCCGTGACCGGCGCGCAGAGCCCCGCCGCGGTCCGGTTGGTGCCGGTGGGGCAGGCGGACACCGTTTCTACACAGACGCCGCCGATCGTCCAGGCCGTGCGCGCGGGGCAGGCCGACCCGGTGCACAGCTCGCCGTCCAGCGCGGTCCCGGCGGGGCAGCGTGCCGTCCGCCCGGCCGGGCAACGGCCCCCTGACCTGGAGGGGCTGCCATCGGGGCAGGACCACGACGGCGACACGGCGCAGCGATCCGGCGGCTCGACGGTCCCCCGCGGGCAGGACGGGGTCGCGTCGCCGACGACGCAGGACGTGGTGCCGGCCGGTGCGTCACGGCCGGCGCAGCGGATCTGGACCGGGATGACGCACCGGTCGAGGTCGTCGATGTCGGCCCGGTCGTAACCGGCCGGACAGCCCAGCGTCGGCGGAGTCACGCAGCGGTCCGAGGAGTCGGGGCGCACGCCGTCCGGGCAGCTCGACGCCGCCCGGGTCACGCAGCCCGCCGAGGTGGGCGGGCTGCCCGTCCCCGGACAGGTGGCCGTCGCCGCGTAGGTCGGCGCAACGACGCAACTTCCGTCGGACGTCCCGCCACCGTCGCGCGTCCCGACGCCGTCGCGCGTCCCGACGCCGTCGCGCGTCCCGACGCCGTCGCGCGTCCCGCCGTCTTCCGCGATCCCGGTGAGGCTGCGCGGCCCAGAGGTGCTCAGGCGCGGATTCGCCTGCGGCGGTGCGGGTGGGCAGGTCGTCTGGGAGCGAAGGCAGGTCGCGCCGGACCGGCTGTCGCCGTCGCGGCAGGTGTAGTCCGGCTCGCGGGTGCAGGTCGTGCCGTCCCTACTCGCGCCGGTGGGACACGTCCACGTCGGGTCGTGCGTGCATTCTCCGGTGCCGTCTCCGCGCCGGTTCCAGCCCTCGGGGCAGGTCACCGTGGCCGCCACGAGGCAGCTCTCGCCGGATCGGTCCCAGCCCCGCGGACAGGTCCGCTCGGGTGGCGTCTGGCATCCGCCGGCGCGCCGGGTCGCGCCCGACGGGCAGGTGAGCTCGGCGGCGGTCGAGCACCGGCCGGCGGTCGAGGTCCAGCCGGCCGGGCAGGACAGCGTCGCCGCGGCCGTGCACCCGCCCGCGGTCCGCGAGCCGCCCGCGCAGGCCACGGTCGGTGCCGCGCTGCACCTGCCGGTCGAGCGGACGAGGCTCGACCCGGGCGGACAGCGCGACGCCGTCGTGGACGCACCGGGGCCCGCGGCGGTGAGACCCACCGGATGGGCTGCCGCACCGGCGCCGCTGTCCACCGCACCGGTGACGCTGAGGGCAGCGGACGCCCGCGAACCGTCCGGCGCCGCCATCAGGACGACAGCGCACGCCGCGGCCAGCACGATGACGCGAAGAAATGTTACCGAAAACCAGCCGGCGGAAACGCCGAACCCGCGCATCATGCCNCACGCTTCCCCCGTCGGCATCTCGGCCCGGCGCCTCCCGCGAGCGCGGACCGATACAAGTGTCTCCCATGGTCACCCGCGAGCAGACATTTACCTGAAAAGGCCCGGCGAATCCGCGGATTTTCATCTTCCCGACAAACTGTCGTCGCTAAAGGCGACCGTCATCTGTCGCTGATGCCGTCATCTGTCGCTGATGCGGTGGGCGAGGTCTTCGGTCCAGAGCCGGTCCAGGTCGCCGGGCCGCAGCCCATATCCGGTGAACCGTTCGACGATGAGCAGGCCCTTGGCGATCCGGTTCCGCCAGCTCGTCAGGTCGATGCCGGCCAGGTAGGACGCCGCCTCGGGCCCGGCCGGATAGTCCTCGGTCAGCTCGCCCGCCGCGACGATGTCGCCGTCACGAGCCAGGGTCAGCCGGGTGACCGCGTTGATGTTCCAGAACATGCTCGCCGCGGGGCCGAGCCGGGACAGCGCGCGCATGGTCGCCGGGTCACTGCCCGCGAACCAGTTGTCCTCGGCGACCACGACCACGCCGGCCTCGGGCACGGCGAGGACCGCTATCCAGCCGGCGCGGTCCGGCAGGTCGATCAGGGAGACCAGCGATCGTCGGTGGCGCGGATCGGCGCCGAAGGCGCGCACCACGTCGTCGCGGTCGGCGCCGGACACGACGGTGATGGTGGCCGCCTCCGCCAGCATGCTGGAGTACACCCACCGCAGGTGGCCCTCGGGCGGAGCGGGCGGCTCCGGCTCGCGGCGCAACCGGTGACCGAGCTGGTCGGTGCGCCGGCGGACGAGTTCTGGCGCGGGTGGCGCGGGCCAGACCCACAGCTCGTAGGACTCGCCGCGGTTGGCGTCGTCCCGGCCGCGCGCGGCCACGCGCAGCCGGTAGTCGCCGGACCATGGCGGCGTCTGCTCCCGCAGGGCCTCCGCGGCAGGGGTGCCGTCCGAGCTGACCACCGACGCGGACCCGACGTCCGCGTGCCAGCTCACCTCGACGACCTCGTCCCAGTCCCGCAGGTTCCAGCCCCCGGGACGCGGCGAGTCGGGGTCCGGCGGCGGCTCGGCCAGGACGCGTAGCCGGATCCGGACGGTGCCCTCGGCCTGGCCGGTCCGGATCACCGCCCCGCCGGGGACCACGGTGACCAGGCCGTTGGCCGAGAATGCCGCGTCCGCGTCCGTGTCGACGCCCGTCGGGAAGGGGCCCTCGAACAGGCCGAACCGGTGGCCGCGCACCTGCACCGACCCGGCGCAGGAACGCGGGAGGCGGTACTCCGACCGACGCTTGGCCAGCAGGGCCTCGCCGTAGCCGGGCGGCATCGGCGCGCTCGCGAGGTAGACCGCGGCGGCGCCGAGCCCGGTGCCGACGATCACCGGGGGCCCGGCGATGAGCGGCGCCAGGGCGGCCGTCGGCAGGACCGCCGCGGCGACGGCGACACCGAGCGCGAGGTGCATCGCGCCGTGGCCCGCCGCGATCGCCGCCTCCGCCTCCGTCTCCGTCTCCGCAGGCTCGATATCGGCGTCGGCGAGCAGGGGCACGATCATGGGATGTCGCGCGAGGACGGTGAGCAGCGTCGAGACCATGGCCGAGGCCTCCGGCAACGCCTGGTCAAGGCGTTGCACCGCGCGCACCGCCGCGCCGTCGGGATCGCCCGTCCCGGCACGCTCCGCGAAGATGACCTGCCGCGGCAGCCGAAGCTCGGGTAGACCGGGCACGGGGGCCAGCCGCAGATCGTCCACCGCGAGCTCCAGCGCGCCGAGCAGCCGCTCGGCGACCGGCACGCCCAGCGCGCGCAGGGCCGCCACCACCGCGGAACCGCCGTGCCCCTGGCGGCGCGCGGCAAAGGACTGCATCTGCCCTGGTGGGGCCGACCGGGGACGGGCCGCTCCAAGGAAAGGCGCAGCCGCGCCGAGGCGGCCGACCACCGCCGCGGGCGCGGCCGGCACCCGGGCGGCGAGCTGCGGCAGCACCTCGGCCACGACCTCGGCGAGTGCCTGCGCCACCTCGCCGCTCACGCCGCCCGGCGGGCCGCCCAGCCGCCCGGAACGCGCCCGCCCAGGACCGGCCCGCCCAGGACCCGCCTGATCGGACTCAGCCTGCGCTCCCGGCGCCGAACGCCGCAGGCTCTGCCCCTCGTCCGCCATCCACCCACTCCTACCGAACTCGTCAGCTTCCGACTCCATCTGGCGAGCAGGCTAGGCAGGGGGTCCGACAGAAATCGGCAGACAGTGGCTGACCAGGTCGTCCACGCGCACAGTCGGATCCGGGATGGCCGCGGTGGCACCCGTCGGTGCCGGATCCGTTGCCCTGGATGAACCACGCCGTAGGCAGCCGCTCGCCGTCCGGCCGGCGCGGCCGCCGCCTCCCACCGGCCACACCGACGCCGATCTCGGTCGGACGCGCCGATCTCGGTCGGACGCGCCGATCTCAGGGGCGCCGCCGGCCGAACCGGCGGCGCCGAGGCGGTTCGGCGGCGGGCTCGTCCTCCACCGCGGGGGTGCCGAAGCCGGCGAGGGCCGCGAGCGGCTGATCCGGATCGAGGCGCAGGTCGTCCGGGACGAGTCCGTCGAGTTCGCCCGGTCCGAAGCGGCGCCGCTTCGCCGTCCACCACAGCGCGCCCTCGGGCCGGCCCACCACCTGGTAGGAGCCGTCCGGCAACAGGATCGCGTGACCGCCGCCGTCAAACAGCACGGCGGTCGCCACGGGAGCCCAGGATCCCGCATCCCAGTAGCGGATCGTGCGATCGGCGCCGGCGACGGCGATCGTGCGACCGTCCGCGGCGAAGACGACGTCGATCACCGGCCCGCATGCACACACGAGTTCGGCGGCGAGCCGGCCCGACGAGACGTCCCAGATCCACAGCCGCCCCTGGCCGTTGCGCTGCCCCCCGGCGGCAAGCAACCGTCCGTCCGGGGAGAAGGCGAGTGCCGCCATCGACCCTTCGGGCAAGGGTTCGATCGTCAGCGCCTCGGCCGTCTCCGCCACCCACACGCCGACGCCGTCACCGCCCGCGGCCACCAGCCATCCCGTCCGCGAGAAGCTCGCCGCGGCAGGGTCGCCGATGACCATCGGACCGGAGCGCCAGTGTTGCTCCTCCATCTGCCACAGGCGCAGAAGGTTGTCTTCGAGGCAGGCGACCTGTTCGTCTGACGGTGCGAAGGCCAACGACCGGACCGCCCCGCCACCGAGGGTGGGCACCGCGCCCTCAGAGCCGAGGACGTACTCGATTGACGTCGACCTGACCAGAGAGAAGGGCCTCAGACCGCCGAGGGCGAGGACCTCCCTGTTCGGGAAGAAGGCCACCACGTGCCCCATGCCCGCAGCGGCAAGCACGTCCGGCAGTGGAAGGCCGCGCGGCAGGGGGCGACGTGCCCAGCCCGGTGGCAGGATCCGCAGAATCCTCACCCAGTGCTTGTACCTGTTGTCCGCGAGCGCGACAGTGCGGCCATCTTCGGACAGGACGGCGAGTGGGGCCCTGGGGCCCAGGGCTGGCCGCCACGAGGCCAGAGCGTCCATCTTCGCCAGATCGCTGTGCGAGCCACCGGCCACGTCGAGGCCGAAGGTGCCGAGGGAATGGGGAATGATCATCTGGCCCGTGCCGAGGTGGTGTGCCGCGAGCTCGCCGCCGGCGCCCCCGAGATTCCTCGATGTGACGATCATGGTGCCGGTGGCGGAGAAGTGGGCGCTGTAGTCGTGGGCGGTGGCGACATGGTTATGGGAGACCGCGCGCCGCTGTCCGGACAGGACGTGATGCACTCCCAGGTACCCGAGGTCGTTGACCACGGCCAGCAGGGTGCCGGACGGCGAGAACACCGGCCGGCTGTCCGGCGCTGCCTCCCATTCCGCCACCGCTCTTTCGACGAGCGGTTTCGAGGTGCCGCCCGTCGGGCGACGACGCATCGGCGGCGGCCACAGCCGCACCGTGCCGGAGCCGACAGTGGCCAGCATTCCGTCTGTCGAGAAGGCCACCGCGGTGCAGCCGGCCGGTTCGACCTGCTGTTCGGCGACCATCCGGTCCGCGGCGGTGTCCCACAGGCGCAGCCAGCCGTCGAGCCAGGCGGTGGCCATCCGTCTCCCACCGTCGAGGACGGCACCGGCGTGGTCGCTGCCCGCGTGGGCGAACAGTTCCGCGGCCAGCCGGCCCGACGCGACCTGCCAGATCCGCGTCCAACCGTCGGCGTCGCGCGACACGAGCAGCGCGCCGGACAGAGCGAACGCCAGCCCCTCGGCCATGCCTGGCGCGATCGCCCACTCCGCCCATCGACGCCCCGTGGCCACCTCCCAGACCCGCAACCGGTGATCGGCGCCGGCCGCGGCCAGCAGGGAGCCGTCGGCAGCGAGGGTCACCGCCCGGTGCGCGGCCGATTCCATCGTCCAGTGAGCGCCCGCCGTGCCGGTCGGAACGTCCCAGGTCCGCACCTCGCCATCGGCACCGACGGTGACCAGCCGGTCGGCAGCGGTGAAGGCCATCGACCGTACCCGGGCCGGGTGCTGCAGGACGGACAGCACCCCGAGGTCGGCCACGTCGAAGATCAGCACCGCCGGTCCGGTGGCCACCGCAAGCAGGCTCTCGTCCGGGGAGAACACGGCGGTCGTGCCGACGGCGCCGACGGGCCGCAGCACGGGTCGCGGGCGGTCGCGGCCGGACAGAACGGCTGGCGCCAGCTCGTCGGCGTCGCGGGCGTCCTCGTCGAGGACGGGGTCGATCAGGACCGCGCGATCCCAGCGACTGCCGGCCAGGCGCGCCGCGGTCAGCCGCGGGCGGACGAGCCAGGCGTCGCGCAGGTCGGCGTCGGTGAGGTCCGCGCCGGTCAGGTCGACGTCGTGCAGGCGCAGCCCGGACAGGTTCGCCCGGGTGAGGTCGGCGTAGCGGAGATCCTCTCCGGACAGGTCACGGCGGCGCAGGTCCTGGTCGACGAGCTGGAGGGTGCCGAGCCGGAAGCCGAGCCGCCGGCTGAGCGCGAGAGCGTTGTCTCTGCCCGCCTGGACGGGATGCATGGCGCGGCGCACGATAGGTCTCTCCCAGTCGATCCCAAAGTGCTCCCCCTCCTCCANCAATTGGTCGTACCTGGTCAGCGCGGCGCGGGCCCAGGCCTGCAGGAGGGCGCGGTCGGCTGAGCCGGCGAGAAAGTCGACCATCAGCTCGGACATCTCGCGGCGCTCCAGCAACGCCCCGGCATCGTCGCCGCCGGCGGCGAGCTGGGCGGCGGCGGCCACGGCGACCAGGTACTCCATCACCGAACGGTGCGCGAAACAGAAGCGGTCGTCGTCGCCGCGGCGCAGCAGGCTGCCGGAGCCGACGGCGAACGCCGCCTCGGCGACGCTGAGCCGGGCCGCACTCAGATCGGTCAGCGCGTCCTGCACCGTCTCGGTGAGCTCGCCGAGAGCGATGGCGTCCCCGCCGCTGTCCCACAGCGCGACGGCGAGGGCGTCGACGGCGGTGCGGAGCTGGGTTTCGTTCAGGCTCTGGTGCGACCCGGGGGTCGGCCGGCGGCGGGCGGCCTCGAAGCGCAGCCACCGTTCGATCAGGGCGGCGTACAGNTCGGCGGAGCTGATCGTCCCGTCCGCCGACCGGGCGGCGAGCAGATCCGCCTCCGGCAGTTCGGCGATGAAGGACAACATCCGCGGGTTCGCCGAGAGCCCAAGCAGGTCGCGGATGTCGTGGATGAGGCGCAGCCGCGCGTCGGCTCGCCGCTCGGCCTGCCGGCGGCGGACGGCCTGGGCAGCGACGTTGTCCGCGGCGGTGGCGTCGGCGAGGGTGAACAGGCGGATGAGGAACTCGCGGATCTGGGGCTCGTCGAAGTCGGCGAGGCGGATCAGCCGGCTGCCGGCGAGCTGGCTGACCCGTTCCCCGAACGCGGTGCGCCACTGGTCGTCGGAGGCGAAGTGCTGGGTGCGGCTGGTCAGCACCACCTTCGCCCGGCCGGACACCGCGTCGAGGATCATCCGCAGATGCTCGGCGGCGCGGTCGAACGTGACCCGCTGGGCGAGCTCGTCGAAGCCGTCGAAGAGNAGCACCACCCGGCCGCGGTCCAGCATGCGCCGCACCGCGGGGACCTTCGCGTCCGGCTCGCCGACCTTCGACAGATGCAGCGCCAGCAGGTCGTCGACGTGATGGCTCTTCTCCAGCGCGCGCAGCTCGACGAGCATCGGCACGACCTTCGGCAGCTCCGCGGGCAGCCGCCTGGCCAGCTCACGCAGCAGGAAACTCTTGCCGTGGCCGAACTCGCCGAGGACGAGCAGCAGNCGCGCCGACTCCACATCCATCCAGTCGACCATCGCGGTGAACACGTCGGCGGCGGGGCGGTCCGCGGGGGCGTCGTCGAGCAGGACGTAGCGTTGCGGCACGTACAGCTCGGGCGGATAGCTCGGATCCGCNGCCAGCCGCCGCGACTGGCGCATCAGGTAGCCGCGCAGATCCCAACGGCCCTCGAACTCCGCCAGGCTCCGCAGCCGGATTCCCCTCGTCCGCCTGGCCCACCGGCGCAGCTCCGGTTCGGCGAATCCCGCGCCGTAGACCAGGTCCGACTCGAGGTAGGTGTCGCGTGCCTCGTACCGGAGATGGACGAGCCGGTGGAACGCGTCCACCATGTCCCGATCCGGCCGGCCGGGGCACAGCCCGACCGGCCACACGCCGCGTTCGCCGTCGCGCTCCCCCTCGACCTCCAGATGGACGAGCGGGACGGTACGCCGCCCGATCCGCGCCGTGACAGCAGCCATCGGCCGCACCGACGCCCCCGGGTAACGGTCGGCGCAGGCGTCGCGCACCCAGGTCAGGAACGCCGCCGGCGGGTCCAGCCCGGGAAAGTCGGGCGGCGGGGTGCCCGTGCCGCCGACGGCCGGCGGGAACGGCGGCTGCTCGGCCGGGACGAGATGGCCGTCGCGGGCGCCACGCAGGCCACGCAGCAGCGCCCGGCGGGCATCGTGCTCGTCGACGTCGAACAGGTCGACGCGGACCAGCGGGCGCAGCAGCCCCGGCGGCTCGCACGCCTCGACCCGGACCGGAACGACAACCCGCTCCCCCGGCTCGTAACGGGCCTGCCACTCGGCGCCCGCCCAGGTGGAACGCAGGAACGCCGCGGACAGGACGAGCAGCACATGGTCGGCGNGGGCCAGGCAGTCGTCCATCCACGCCACGACGTTCGTGNCCGGCACCGAATGCCAGGCCTGCACATCGACCTGCCAGCCGGCGGCCCGAAGCTGCCAGGCGATCCACTCCGCCCACGCCTCGTCGGCAGACGCATAGCTGACAAAGACGGTCCGAACCTCCGCGTCCGGCCCGTCACTCCCCGAAGCCACCCGAACAGGGTCTCACCGGCGTCCACCCGCGACGCCTCGCGGTCCGGAATCGGGCGTGCGGCGGGAGGGTGCCAGGTCCACCCGCCGCACGCCGTGCATCCGCCGCCGTCAGCGGTGACGGGGGACGGGGCGCTTCAGGACGACGCGGTCGAACTCGGTGCCATGCTCGTCGACGCNGCACACGGTCAGCGTGGACGCGCCGCCGGGCAGCCCCGGCGCCGAGTCGACGGCGACGAACGCGTAGTTGTCGAAACGGGTCCGCGACCAGGAGATGGCCTCGGGGGTCTTCGTGCCGTCGGGCGACCAGACGTAGCTGTTCGGCACGATGTTCGATCCCGCCGGGGCCGGCTTGCCGCGGTAGTTNTCCACCTCACCGGTCTGGAACTGGTAGCGCGGACGGCCGGCGCTGCCCGCGGTGATGTAGATAGTGCCGTCCTTGGCCGGCTCGACGGTCGACCCGTCGGGCGCCTCGCGGGTCGGGGCGTTGCCGCGGATCGGGTCGGAACGCTCGAAGAGGTGGTTGTGCCCCTGGAGCACCAGGTCGACCTGGTACTTGTCGAACAGGGGCGCCCACGCGCCGCGGACCCCGCCGTCGCTGGCGTGCTGCGACGTCGTCGAGTAGGCGCAGTGGTGGAAGAAGCAGACGATGAAGTCGATGTCGGGGTCGTTGCGGTAGCCCTGGAGCGTCCGCTCCACCCAGGACGTCTGCGCGCCGCCGGAGTAGCCGGTGTTCGTCTTGATCTCGAAGCTGACGTCGTTGGCGTCCAGCGAGAGCACCGCGACGTTGCCGTAGACGAACGAGTACACGCTCGGGCAGCCCTTGGGCCCGTCGCCGGGCAGGTCCAGGCGGGCGGCGTGGCCGCCGTAGCCGTGCGGCGAGTACAGCGCCTCCATGTCGTGGTTGCCGGTGGCGAACATCCACGGGCTGCGGGCGCTGGAGACCTCGATGTCGGCCAGGTAGACGTCCCAGACCGTCGGGTCGTAGTTGTCGAAGCCCGCCGGCGGCTGGCCGGTGGTGGTCCGCTTCGGCGGCTTGCCCGCGCCGGACGGGTCGGCGTAGCAGATGTCGCCGGCGAGCAGGTGGAACGCCGGGTCCTGGCGGGCGATCGCCGCGGTGATGGCGGAGGCGTGCGCGACGGTCGGCTCGTTGTCCGGCTTGTAGTAGTCGTCGTCGAAGACGCCCTTCGGGTCACCCGGCGGGGTGGTGTTCGACCCGTGGTCGCCCATCATCGTGAACCGGAACGGCCCGCCGTGGCGGCCCTTCGCGTGCCCGGTGCGCACCGCCTGNACGGGGGTCGTCGCGCCGCCGGGAATGCGGAACCGGTAGTAGTACTCCCGGCCCGGGGCGAGGCGGTCGAACGCCGCGTGCACGTAGAACTGCTCGACGCTCAGGATCGACCCGTCGACCTGCGGCACCTGGGACAGCAGCGGCCGGACCTCGGCCTCCACCGTGCCGCCGAGGTGGGGGGTCGGGCCGATGTCGACGAGGATCCGGCCGCGGCCGGGGTTGCGCGTCAGCTGCGCGGCCAGGCGGAGCTGACGCGCCGGGTCCACGCCGAACGCGGTGTGCCGCCCGCCGATCAGCAGCGGGCTGTCCGCCGCGGTGGCGGCGTAGGCGGCCCGGCCGAACGGGGTGGTGCCCAGCGTCGCGGCGCCCGCGCCGGCCAATCCGCCGAGCAGCATGCCGCGGCGGCTCACCGGCCGGCGGCGCAGAAAGGTCTGGAGCCACTCGTGCTGCTCCGCGATGGTCATGTCCTGGGCGATGTTCGCCGGAACGCCGGAAGCGACCACTTCGTTGGGAGGACTCACTGGCATGGCGCTGAACGTAGGCCCGCCACCTGCGAAGCGCCCCAACGGCAAGGTGGCCGCCGGTCGAAATATGCGTAAACACGTCGAGGCGTTATCGCAGGCCGGCAACGCACGGGTACACGGTTCCCGGTCCGGCGGTCGTCGATGGGCACATCACGTCGGACGGTCGGTGACGGTTGCCCTGAGCTTCACGTTCTTGCCGTCGCGATTGACGGTCAGGGTGACCGTCTGCCCCGGATCGACGCTGCGCAGCTCGGCCGAGAAGTCCTCGACGGAGGTGACCGCCCGGCCGTCGAACGAACGGATGACGTCACCGGGCTGGATGCCGGCCCGGGCCGCGGGACCGCCGTCGACCACCCCGATCACCAGCGCACCGCTGCGGACGGAAAGGCCGAGCTGGTCGGNGATCTGCGGGGTGAGCGTGACGGACTGGATCCCGATGAACGCGTGCCGCACGGTACCGGTGCGCAGGAGCTGGTCGACGGCGTCGACGACGGTCGCCGACGGGATCGCGAACCCGAGCGAGACCGCGCCGCTCTGCGGCGGCACATACGCCTCGGTGACGCCGACGACCCGTCCCTCGGCGTCCAGCAGCGGGCCGCCGGAGTTCCCCGGCGAGATCGCCGCGTCGGTCTGGATGAGGTCGACCCGCGGGCCGGCCGCCGCGCCCTGCTCGCCGGACCCGCTCTGGCCGCCGGACCCGCCCTGGCCGCCGGACCCGCCCTGGCCGCCGGATCCCCCCTGGCCCCCCTGGCCCCCTGAACCGTCGACGCCGGGGAGAGTGCGGTTGACACCCGAGATGATCCCGGCGGTGACGCTGTTCTCCAGGCCGAGCGGGCTGCCGATGGCGATCGCGAGCTCACCGAGCCGGGGCTGCTGCTCGCGGAACTTCGCCGCCGGCAGCCCGGTGCGCTCGACCTTCACCACGGCGAGATCGCTGACGGCGTCCGCGGCCTGCACCCGGCCCGGCACGCGGC
The DNA here is from genome assembly GCF_001421075.1 of Frankia sp. CpI1-P. Classification (NCBI taxonomy): domain Bacteria; kingdom Bacillati; phylum Actinomycetota; class Actinomycetes; order Frankiales; family Frankiaceae; genus Frankia; species Frankia sp. CpI1-P. The sequence goes on from NZ_LJJX01000023.1 coordinate 91,684, forward strand.
GCCCGTCCGCGAACGCGACCTCGACCGCTCCGCCGGCGGCCGAGGCCACGACGTGCTGGTTGGTGACGATCACGCCGTCGGAGCGGTAGACGATCCCGCTGCCCAGCCCATCGCCCACCAGGACGGTGACGACGGAGGGCTCGACGTCGGCCACGACGTCCGGCACCACGGACAGCGCCCCCGTGGCGGCCGGCGGCTGGCCCCTGGCCGGCGGCACGCTGGACCGCCCGCCGTGCCCAACGAAGGCGATGAGGGCGACGAGCACCACGATCACGGCCCCCACCCGCGACCACGCTCTGCGCACGACCCGATACACAACAACGCTGTACCCAGCTCACGTCCCCGCAGATCCTGCGGCGGAGAGGGGATCTCCGCCGCAGGTCGGCACGCAGATCGGTATGTACTTGACCACATTCCACGAGCCATGAAGGCTCGTGACGTCAACACGTCAACACGTCAACACGTCGAACGTCCGGGGCTCGGCATCCGACGGGCGCGCGGCGGCGCGGCGGCGCGGGGCCGGCGACGGGTCGCGCTGGAGCCCCCGCGCCGGGCGGGGGGACCGGCGACCGCCAGCGGAGGTCAGCGCCATGAAGTACGTCGCGGAGTTAGTGCTCGACGCGGGATGCCGGCCCGGGGCCTTCTCGGCCCGCCGGCTCGCGCGGATCGCGCGGCGCATCGAGGATGCGGGCTACGACGCCATCGCCGTCAATGATCACCTCGCCCCCTCCCGCAAGTGGTACGAGGCCGGCGGCCACGACGCCTACGAGCCGTTCGGGCTGATGGCCTACCTGGCCGCCGTCACCGAACGGGTGCGGCTGATGACGTTCGCCGTCGTCGTCCCGCACCGCAACCCGTTCGCGCTGGCCAAGTCGGTGGCGACCACCGACGCCCTGTCCGACGGCCGGCTCGACCTCGGGGTCGCCGTCGGCTACCTGCGCTCGGAGTTCCTGGCCCTCGGCGCGGACTTCGACGAGCGCAACGAGCTGTTCGACGAGGCGCTCGCCGTGCTGCGCGGGGCGTGGACGGCGGGCAGCGTCTCGGCGCGGGGCCGGCACTTCGACGGCCTCGACCAGGTTCTCGCACCCGCCCCCGTGCAGTTGCCGCACCCGCCGCTGTGGATCGCCGGCAACAGCGCCCGTGCCCGACGCCGGGCGGCCGCCTGGGGGCAGGGGTGGGCCCCACTGTCCATCGACGATCTCGGCGCCCGCACGATCCGGTCGGTGTCGATCCCGACCGTCGATGACCTGCGCCGGGCCGCGCGGACGCTGCGCGCCGACACGGTCGTCGCCGGGCGGGACCCGGCCGAGGTCGGCCTGTGGGCGACCACCAGCGACAGCTCCGCCGCGGGCCGCGACGAGCTCGACCACCGCGCGCACCTCGACCACCTCGTCGAGCTCGCCGACCTCGGTGCCAGCCACTTCACGGCGACCTTCCACCTCGACGACACCGACGGCGCCGAGCGCGCCGTCGACGGCTACGCCGAGCACGTCCTCGCCGCCGCCGGACTCCCCCGCTGACCACGACGTTGCCCCGCTGACCACAGCGCTCCCCCGACCCGGGCCCATCGCCGATGCCGGGGCATTTCTGCTCTCTCTCGCAACGGTCGAATTTTGCACAACAGCAAGCCAGACCATTCACCGGAATGAGCTCTCCGGAATGCCTGTGATCTGAATCACAGTTGCGATAACGCGGGACGTATCGGCCCGTCCGCCCTAGTCTGCCCGTGTCCTTGATTCCGTCGCCCGTCCACGTGACCGCGACGGGCTTTTGTCGATTCGCGTGGGTGACGCCGATTCACGTGGGTGGCAGNGATTCGCGTGGGTGGCAGCGATTCGCATGGGTGGCGCCGATGTACGGGGGTGGACAGTGTCGGGCACAGAGCTGGCGAACCGCATTGCCGGGAGGGCCAAGGCGACGCTGCGGCAGAACAAGCGGCTGCGGGGCGGCGTCGTCGCGGCGAANGACGCGTTATGGCAGGCCCGGGTCTCCCTGGAGGCGGCGCGGCGCGGGGCGGTCGTCGTCGAGGACGAGTACGGCATCACCCTGCTGGTCCCCGCCGACGAACGGGCCCACCTGCGCTCGCTCATGCGCCGCCCGGGGGACCGGCCGGCGTTCGCCCTGATGGACCGGCTGCTCGGCGCCGGCGACGTGGTGTTCGACGTGGGCGCCAACATCGGCGTCTACAGCGTGCACGCCCGGCGGCACACCGGCGCGAGCGGCCGGGTGTACGCCTTCGAGGCGGTGCCCGCGACCGCCGACCGGCTCGTCCAGACCCTCGCGCTCAACCGGTCCGCGGACGTCACGGTCGTGCGCGCCGCCGTCACCGACACCCCGGGCACGGCGACGATGAACGTGTTCCCCGACCCCGCGTCCGGGTGGAACTCGCTCGGCAGCCACCCGATGTTCACCTACGACGGCAGGGCGATCCGGCCGAGTGAGGTGGTCGAGGTCCCGGCGGTGACCCTCGACGGGTTCGCCGAGCGGGAGGGGATCGAGCGGGTGGCGCTGTGCAAGGTCGACGTCGAGGGCTTCGAGCGCCAGGTCTTCGCCGGTGCGGCCGGGCTGCTGGCGCAGCGGCGCATCGGCGTCGTGTGCTTCGAGATCAGCGAGGACCCGCTCGTCGGGGAGGGCGGCACCCCGTCGGAGGTCTTCGACGCGCTCGACCGCCACGGCTACCGGACCTTCCGCCACGACGAGGCGAGNGACACCCTCGTCGGCCCGATCGACCCGGCCGTCGAGGACAAGCGCCTCGCCGCGGAACCCATCCGTCCCTACGTGGCGAACTACTTCTCCACCGCGGACGAGGCGCTGCTGCACGCCTGACGACACGCGGCGGACGACACGCGGCGGACGGTCAGGAGTCGGTCCAGCGAGGCTCGCGCCGTTCGAGGAAAGCGGCCACCGCCTCCGGGTTGTCCGCGGTGGTGGAGGCGAGGACCTGGGTGCGGTTCTCCAGGTTGATCGCCGCGTCCAGGCCGGGGATCTCCAGCGTCGACCACATCACCTGCTTGGTCATGTAGACGCCGAACGGCGAGTTGGCGCGGATGAGCCGCGCGGTCTGCAGCGCGCGCTCCAGCAACGCCTCGTCGGGCACGACGTCGACGACGAGGCCGATGCGCAGCGCCTCCTCGGCGTCGATGATCCGGCCGGTGAGCAGCAGCTCGTGCGCCCGTCCGACGCCGACGACCCGGTTGAGCAGCCAGCCGGTGCCCATGTCGCAGCCGGACAGCCCGACGCGGGCGAACGCCGCGGAGAAGCGCGCCGACGCGGCGGCGAGGCGGACGTCGCAGCCGAGCGTGAACGCCAGACCGCCGCCGGTCGCCGGCCCGTTGACCGCCGCGATCACCGGTTTGGACAGCGCCCGCAGCCGGCTTGTCGTCCGCGAGTACTGCTCCTGGATCTGGAAGGTGCCGACGGGGCCGGGCCGCGGCTCGAACGGCTCCGGGAGGTCCGGATCCCCGCCGCGCAGGTCCGCGCCGGCGCAGAAGCCGCGGCCCGCGCCGGTCAGGATCACCACCCGGCAGGACCGGTCCGCGTCGACCTCGTCGAGGCGGCGGTGCAGCGCGTCGACGAGCGCCGGGGTGATGGCGTTGAGCCGCGCCGGCCGGTTGAGCCGCAGGAGCTGCACGCCGTCCTCGACGACCTCCCGCTGCACCAGATCCGCCCCGGCCGCGCCATCCGTCGCCGTCATCGGCTGCCTCCCGCTCTCATCCGCCGACTCCCGCCCTCATCCGCCGACTCCCGCCCTCATCCGCCTGCTCCCGCCGTCCGACCAGGCCGCGAACGACCTCAGAGCGCCACGCCGCTGATCGCCGGGTCGGCGCCGAGGGCGGGCACGGCGCGCAGCGCACCGACCAGCTCGCGGACCTCGTCGGCACCGAACGACGGCGGCGGGGTGAACGACAGCCGCGTCGCCAGGCCCGCGAAGCGCTCGGCGATGCGGGCGGGGACCTCGGCGGGCGGGGCGACGACGGCGAACGCCTCGACGACGTCGTCGTCGATCAGAATGGCCATCTCCGCCCACCGGTTCTGCTTCGACAGCACCGTGAGCTCGGCCCCGAGATCACCCCAGCCGTGCAGGTCCAGCACCGGGCGGTAGGCGGGCGTCGAGCCGTAGAAGGAGATCTGCCCGCGGATCGTCGCCAGGCCCTCGACGATCTCCTGCTCGGTTCCGGTGGCGAGGAAGGCGCCGGCGACGACGTCGAAGCCGGTCAGGTCGAGCCCGGCGCGGCGCCGGCCCTCGGCCAGCGCCGGCAGGGTGTGCTCGCGGATCCAGCGCGCGGTGGTGAAACCGTGGCAGAGGAAACCGTCGGCGACCTCGCCGGCGACCCGGGTCATCACGTCGCCGACGCCGGCCAGCAGCACCCGCGGCGGCCCGTAGGCGTGCGGCGCCGGGACGAACGTCGGCGGCATCAGGGTGTGCCGGTAGTACTCGCCCTCGAACGACAGCGGCGTTCCGTCCGCCCAGCTCGTCCACGCGGCCCGCATCGCCAGGATGAACTCGCGCATCTGCGGCCCGGGGCGGCCCCACGGCATCGAGAACCGCCGGGTGATGTGCGCCTTGACCTGCGACCCCAGCCCCAGCACGAACCGGCCGCCGGAGAACCGCTGCAGGTCATGCGTGGTGTAGGCCAGCGACATCGGCGAGCGGGAGAGCGCCACCGCGATCGACGTGCCCAGCTCGATGGTCGACGTGGCGTCGGCGGCGAGCGTCAGCGGCAGGAACGGATCCTGGTTGACCTCGGACGCCCACACACCGTCGTAGCCGGCCTCCTGCGCCGCACGGGCATTGCGCGTCGCCTGTTCCAGCGTGCCCAGAGCTCCGTCGATCTTCATGCGTGTCCTTCCGCGGGGCGCGCCCGGCGGCCACCCGGCCGCAGCCGTCCGTCGACCGAGAAGCTAACAGAACTGGTCCGCTGCGGCCATCAGTTGTTATCTGTCGCCGGACCTCGCGGCGGCGGGCACCTCGCGGCGGCGGACACGTCTCGGCGGCGGACACGTCTCGGCGGCGGTCATGCGATGCCAAGCGCGTGGCGGACCTGCGCGGTCGCGCGCCCGTCGAGGCCGCCGTGGGCGGTCGCGTAGGTGTCGACGACCTGCTCGCGCAGGGCGCGGGCCTCGGCCGGCAGGAACTCGGGTGGCAGCTCCGGGTCCCGGTAGACGAGTTCGCGGTAGTCATGGGTGAGCCGCATCCACCACAGCAGCGCCTCCGGCGGAGTCAGGGCGTCGCGGGAGCCGGCGGCGCGCAGCGGCGCGAAGCGGGCGACGAACGCACTGTAACGCTGGGTGAGCGAGCCGAGATCCCAGCAGCGGTGCAGGATCGCGTCGACGTCGGCGAGCGCCGAGGGGCGGCCGACGAAGACGTCGACCAGTCCGGCCAGGTCAAGCGACTCGACCAGGTCCTTGACCTCGTCCTCGCAGGCCCGCGCGGCGACCCAGGTCGTCTCCCGCAGCCGGCCGAAGCCGAGGTAGGCAAGCGCGCTCTTCATCCGCCGCCGGGTCGAGCGCAGCTCGTCGGGCACCGAGGCGAGCACGATCGTCCACGAGCCGTCCCAGCCCACCGACCGGCCGAAACTCTCCACCCGGCCGCCGACCGAGGTGACCGTCTCGGCCATCTGCCGGCCGAGACGGTAGCTGGTCTGGCGGCCGTCGCGGCGGCGTTCGAGCGAGCCGTCCGCGCACAGCCGCGACAACCCCACCCGGGTCGCCCCCGCCGCGTAACCCGCGGTGGCAAGCAGGTCGACGAGACCCGCACCGGACGCGAACGGGCGCGCCGGCAGCGCGGTGCCGANCAGCAGCGGCACCCAGCTCTGCGCCGACACGCCCGGAAACTCACCGGCCGCCATCACCGCAGTGTACGAACGCCCGCCGCGGTGGCGGATCGATTGACGCGTGGGCGCAGGCGCGCCTAGAACCCGGACATGGACCGTATTCGACGTCACACCCGACGAGGCCAGGAGTCTCGCCATCCGTCCGAGGGGGCGAGGTGAGCGCCGGCACCGGCCGGCTCGCCGGCCGTACCGCGATCGTCACCGGGGCCAGCCGCGGCCTGGGCCGGGCCATCGCGCTGGCCTTCGCCCGCGAGGGCGCCGCGGTCGCCGTGGTCGCGCGCACCGAGGCGCAGTGGGACGCGCGTCTGCCCGGCACCGTGCACGAGGTCGTCGAGGAGATCGTCCAGGAGGGCGGTCGGGCGCTGGCCGTCCCGGCCGACCTGTCCCGGCCCGCCGACGTCGAACGCATCGTCGAGGTGACCCGTGCCCGCCTCGGCCCCGTCGACCTGCTGGTGAACAACGCCGCCCTGACCGTCCCGGGCCGCCCACCCGCGCAGCCCGAGGCCAAGGCCTCCCCAGGCAAGGCCTCCCCAGGCGCCGCCGCCGCATCCGGCGCGCCGACCACCACGGACGCGCCGCGCGACGCCGCTCCGGCAGGGCCCGGCGGGTCGCCGGCACCGTCCGGAGCGCCGGGGCGGATGCCGAACTGGGCGTCGTTCCTGAACTTCCCGCTCAAGGGCCTGCGGATGCATTTCGAGATCGGGCTGTTCGCCTCCTACCGGCTCATGCAGCTCGTGCTCNCCGACATGATCGACCTGGGTCGGGGATCNATCGTGAACATCAGCTCGGTGGCCGGGTTCATCCCCGGCGAGGGGCCCTACGCCGCTCCCGGCACGCCCGGCCCGATCGCCTACGGCGGCAACAAGGCGGCGCTGCACCACCTGGCCCAGGCCGTCGCGATCGAGGCGCAGGCCTACGGGATCGCGGTGAACGTCCTCTCGCCGTCGGAGCCCGTCATCACCCCCGGCAACCTGGTCGCCGCCGCCGGGGAGTCCGACTGGGCCAGCCCCGAGGACTTCGCCGAGGCCACCGTCCTGGTCGCGCTCGCCGACCCGGCGACGACCAACGGCCAGCTGCTGTGGAGCGACGACATGCTGCACCCCGACCTGGGCCGCCGCGGCTGGCTGCGCCCCACCTAGCCAGGCGGGTGGCGGCCCGAATCCGCTGGCAACGACGCGCACCCAACCTCGGCGATCATGGTGTTCCGCGGAACCGCGTCCGCGTCCGATCTTGGCGTCGGTCTCGGCCACGAGATCGGTGATCAAGGTGTTCCGCGGAACACCCGCCGCGGTCCTCACGCGAGCGCCGCCGGGCATCCGGTTCGGCCCGGGTCGGGTCAGGTCGATGGTGACGTTCCGTGGCCGGCGAGGGGGTCGGGAGCGGGGGTGTGCGTGGGAACAGCGCCACGTGGTCGTTGGGTATGGACAAACCGGACGCCGAACCCACCAGAAGAACCACGCTGGTCGCTCTCCCACGCACCCACCCCGACCACTCCACCACCGCCGCCACGCTCCGCGATCCCCGCCGCGTGCCGCGGCCCGCCAACCACGGCGTAGCTGAGACCTACCGGTCTAGTTGAAGCCGGCGATGGGGTGGGGGGTGTAGGGCTTCTCGAGCTGGGCCCGCTCGTCCTCGGTGAGCTCCAGCTCCACGGCGGCGACGGCGTCGTCGAGGTGGGACAGCTTCGTCGCCCCGATGATCGGCGCGGCGACCTGGGGGCGGCCGAGCAGCCAGGCGAGCGCCACCTGGGCGCGGGGCACGCCGCGGTCGGCCGCGATGCGCGCCACCTCGTCGACGACGGCCCGGTCGCCCTCGACGTAGAGCGTGCGGCCGAACTCGTCGGTCTCGGTGCGCGCGGTCGTCGCGTCCCAGTCGCGGGTCAGGCGGCCGCGGGCCAGCGGGCTCCACGGGATGACGCCGACGCCCTGGTCGGCGNACAGCGGGAGCATCTCCCGCTCTTCCTCCCGGTAGATCAGGTTGTAGTGGTTCTGCATGGTCGCGAACCGGGTCCAGCCGTGGGCGTCGGCGACGAACAGCGCTTTGGCGAACTGCCAGCCGTACATGGACGAGGCGCCGATGTAGCGGGCCTTGCCGGCCTTCACCACGTCGTGCAGGGCCTCCAGCGTCTCCTCGATCGGGGTGCGCGGATCCCAGCGGTGGATCTGGTAGAGGTCGACGTAGTCGGTGCCGAGCCGCGTCAGGCTCGCGTCGATCTCGCTCATGATCGCCTTGCGGGACAGTCCGCGGCCGTTCGGACCGCGCCGCATCGGCCCGTGGACCTTGGTGGCCAGCACGATCTCGTCCCGGTTGGCGTACTCGGCCAGCGCCCGCCCGGTGATCTCCTCGCTGCTGCCGGCCGAGTAGACGTTCGCCGTGTCGAAGAAGTTGACGCCGGCCTCGATCGCCCGGCGGAAGAACGGCCGGGCGGCGTCCTCGTCCAGCGACCACGGGTGGGCGCCCCGGCCCGGTTCGCCGTAGCTCATGCAGCCCAGACAGATGCGGGACACGTCCAGCCCCGTCGAGCCGAGCTTCGTGTACTTCACCGTGCCTCCTAACAGCCGTCGCCGACCAGCATCCGTCGCCGACCCGGCCTCGTCGCCGGCGTACAGCCTCCTCGCCGGCGTACAGCCTCGTCGCCGGCGCCCGGTCGCGTCCGCGGGGAACGCGACCGGGTGCCGGCGGCCGGTCTACATCCTGCCGGTGGCAGACCGGACCGGGCCCGAACCTCGCCGAGCCCGAACCTCGCCAGGCCCAGACCTCGCCGGGCCCGAACCTCGCCGGGCTCAGACCTCGATGAGGACCGCGCCGCCCTGGCCGCCGCCCGCGCACATCGCGGCCACGCCGATGCCACCGCCGCGGCGGCGCAGGTCGTGCAGCAGCGTGATGATCATGCGGGCGCCGGAGGCGGCCACCGGGTGACCGAGGCTGCAGCCGGAGCCGCTGATGTTGACGGTGTCCTCGTCGAGGCCGAACTCCTTGACCGCGGCCACCGGCACGGACGCGAACGCCTCGTTGATCTCCCAGAGGGCGACGTCCTTGGTGGTCAGCCCGGCGCGGCCGAGCACCTTGGAGATCGCCTCCAGGGCGCCGAAGCCCATCCGGCGCGGTTCGACGCCGGCGGCGGCCCACGCGCGGACCTTCGCCAGCGTCGGCAGGCTCTCGGCGGCGGCGATGTCGGCGCCGACGAGGGTGACCGCGGCGGCCGCGTCGTTGACGCCGCTGGAGTTACCCGCGGTGATGTTGAAGCCGGGGATCTCCGGGTGCAGGACCTTCAGCGACGCCAGCTTCTCCAGCGTGCTGGAGCGGCGCGGGTGCTCGTCGACGGCGAACTCGCGGAACGACCCGTCCGGCGCCTGCACCTTGATCGGCACGATCTCGTCGACGAAGCGGCCCTCGTCGATCGCGGCGACGGCGCGCTGGTGGGAGCGGAACGCCCAGGCGTCNAGCTCCTCCCGGGTCAGCCCCGCCTCCTTCGCGGTGTTCCAGCCCACCGAGATGGACATGTCCATGTTCGGGGCCTCGGGAGAGTCCGGGTGGGTCGCGGGGATCCAGTCCTCGAACTGGTCGGCGGTGCCGAGGACGCGGCGGGTCAGCTTCGGCCCCGTGGACGTCGCCTGGACGCCGCCGGCGACGACGATCTTCTCCATCCCGCTGACGATGCCGGCGGAGCCGTTGCCGATCGCGGTGAGGCTGCCGGCACAGTGCCGGTTCACGGCCTGCCCGGGGACGCTCGTCAGGCCGAGGACGACCGCGGCGTAGCGGGCGAGGTCGCCGCCGCCGTACATCGACTCGGCGAAGATGACGTCGTCGATGCGGGCCGGGTCGAGACCCGAGCGGCGCACCGTCTCCCGCAGCACCACCTCCGCCAGCTCCTCGCCGGTGGTGTTGACCAGCGAGCCCTTGAAGGCCGTGCCGATCGCCGTGCGCGCCGCNCTGACGATGACGGGATCTGACATGACGGTCCACCTTTCACAGGGTGAGGGCTTCCAGCGGAACGCCCCCGGACAGGAACTATGGTAAGCATTACCGAGATACCGACAGTAATACAGCGGGATGGAGCCGTGAGTTGACGATAACGTCACCTTGCGGCCGGACGCCCCTGATGACGACCGCCCCCGCCGGCCACCCCTGCGGGACACCGGCGGCCCCGAAGGAGGAACCATGGATCTCACAGGAGCGTCCGCGCTGGTCGTAGGCGGAGCGGGAGGCTTCGGCGAGGCCACCGTGCGCCGGCTCGTGCAGGCCGGCGCCAAGGTCGTCATCGCCGACCTGGCGGCGGACAAGGGCAAGACCCTTGCCGACGAACTCGGCGAACAGGCCGTCTTCGTTCCCACCGACGTCACCAGCGACGAGTCCGTCGAGGCGGCGATCGCCGCCGCCGTCGAGCTCGGCCCGCTGCGCGCGGCGGTCGTCGTGCACGGCGGCCCGGCGGCCGGCAAGCGCCTGGTCAACCGGTCGGGCCAGGCCTACCCGGTGGAGACCTTCCAGCGGACGATCGACATCTTCCTCGTCGGGACGTTCCGGGTGGTCAGCAAGGTCGCGGCGGCGATGTCGCAGAACGAGCCGCTGGACTCCAACCAGCGCGGCGTCATCATCACCACGGCGAGCATCGCCGGGTTCGAGGGCCAGGTCGGCCAGACCGACTACTCGGCGGCCAAGGGCGGCGTCATCGGGTTCAACCTCACCGCGGCCCGCGACCTCGCCCCCACGGGCATCCGGGTCGTCTGCATCGCCCCGGGCACCTTCTTCACCCCCGCCTACCGGATGGAGGAGGCCGAGGCGCAGGCCAAGTGGGGCCCCGGCGTGCCCAACCCCAAGCGGATGGGCCACGCCGACGAGTACGCCAAGCTCGCCCTGTCGATCGTTGACAACGACTACATCAACGGCGAGACCATCCGCATCGACGGGGCGCAGCGCTTCAACATCTGACGCCTTGCGCTGACTGCCCTGTCTGACACCAGTCAGCGCAACAGCGCGTCCACGAGGACGCCGGCCTCGGCCGCGGGTCGCCAGGCATCGACCTGGCCCGGGCCGGCCTCCTCGCCACTCGCGCCGCCGGTGAGCAGGCCGCGGCGTTCGAGGTGCAGCAGGTGGGCGTAGGTCTCGCCGACCGCCGAGCGGCGCACGATCCCCTGCGACTCGCTCCACGGCCGCGACCAGGTCAGCCGCTCGGCGACCGCCATCGTCGTCGGCCCGTCGAGCTCGATCACCGCTTCGACCACCTCGCGCAGCCGCGCCCGGTGATGCTCCTGAAGCTGGCGCACCCGGGCGCCGAGGCCGCGGAAGCGGTACTCGTGGGCGGGCAGCACCTCGTCGACCGGCATGTCCTCGATCGCCGCGAGCGAGCCCAGGTACTCCCCGAGGGTGTCNGCGCGCACCCGCGGCGACGGGCTGATGTTCGGGCTGATCCGCGGCAGTACATGATCCCCGGTCAGCAGCACGTTGTACTCCTCGTGGACGAAGCACAGGTGGCCGGGGGTGTGCCCGGGGGTCCACAGCGCCCGCACCGCGACGGCGTCGCCGAGCGGGCGGTCACCGTCCTGGAGCAGCACGTCGGGCGGATCGCGCCACTCGGGCGGCTCGTCGCCGTCGGGGAACAGCGCGCCGATCTCCGCGGCGGGCATGCCACGGCGGCGCAACCAGATCCGGTCGGCGGCGCGGAACTCGGCGATGCTGGCGAACTGGTGGGAGGCCGCCACCTCCAGTTCGTGAATCATGACGGGGGCGCCGGACTCCCGCCGGATCCGCCGGGCGAGGCCGAAGTGGTCGGCGTGGCCGTGGGTGATCAGGACCGCGCTGACGTCGCCGATCTCGTGGCCGGTGGCGCGCACGCCCGCGACGAGGCCGTCCCAGGCGTCCTCGCTGGGCCACCCGGTGTCGACGAGGACGGGCCCGCGCGGGGTCTCCAGCAGGTAGGCCAGCACGTAGCGCAGCGGGCTCTGCGGGAACGGGGTCGGCACCGACCACAGGCCCGGGCGGACCTGCTCCACCGGCGGCAGGACCCGGTCCCGCCAGGCCTGCTGCTGAACCTGCCCGGTGACGATGATCTTGTCGTCGACCGTCACGCTGGCGCCTCCTAGCGCTGGGATGCCGTCGGGGCCGGCCATGTACCGANCCGGCCATGTGCCGAGCCGGCCCCGACGCGCCGCCGGCCGCGGCGCACGGGCGGCACCGCGGCGGTGGCGGGAAAAGATGAGCCTGCCTCAGCGCATGTTGGGTTCCCGGGGCAGGCCCAGGATCCGCTCGGCGATGACGTTGCGGCCGACCTCGGAGGTGCCGCCGGCGATGGTGAGCGCCCGGGCGAACAGGTAGCGGTAGGCGAGGTCGGCCTCGTCGCCGGTCACCCCGGTGGCGCCGGCGATGGTCATGCCGAGNTCGGTGACGTGCTGGGCGTGCTCGGCGGACAGCAGCTTGCTGACGTTGCCCTCGGGCGACGGCTCGCTGCCGGCGACCGCACGCTCGACCTGGCGCAGGTTGATCAGCCCCATGGCGACCTCGACGGCGACGAGCCGGCCGACGCGGCGGGCGAGCTCGACGTCCCCGGCGGCGTAGCGGGCGTGCAGGTCGACGAGGCCGACGGCGGTGCGGCCCTCGTCCGCGCCGCTGCCGGCGCCGATCGTCACCCGCTCGTTGCCCAGCGTCGCGCGGGCCACGATCCAGCCGGCGTTGATCTCCCCGACGACGTCGGCATCGGGGACGAAGACGTCGTCGAAGAAGACCTCGTTGAACAACGCGTCGCCGGTGATCTCGCGCAGCGGCCGGACCTCGACGCCGGGCGCGGTCAGGTCGATCGCCACCGCCGTGATGCCCTTGTGCTTGGGCGCCGTCGGGTCCGTGCGGACGGTGGCCAGGCCGCGGTTGCAGTTCTGCGCGTCCGACGTCCAGACCTTCTGCCCGTTGATCTTCCAGCCGCCCTCGACCCGCTCGGCGCGGGCCTGCACGGCCGCGGCGTCGGAGCCGGCGTTCGGCTCGCTGAACAACTGGCACCAGCGCAGCTCACCGCGCAGGCTCGGCAGCACCCAGCGCTCGATCTGCTCGGGCGAGCCCTGCTGGGTCAGCGTGAGCAGCACCCAGCCGCCGATGCCGAGGTTCGGCACCTCGACGCCGGTGAACTCCTCCTCGATGACGAGCTGCTCGGCGGCGCTCGCCTCGCGACCCCACGGCTTCTTCCAGTGCGGCACCAGGTAGCCGCTCTCGACGAGCAGCTCGCGGCGCTCGCCCTCGGCGGCGGCGTGGTAGCGCTCCACGAACTCCCGGGCCTCGCGCCGGTACTGCTCGGCCTCGGGCGGCAGCTCGACGGCCAACGCGCGCCGGGCGCCGTCGCGGATGAGCGCGTAGACGTCGTCCTCGGCGCCCTCGACCGGGCCGGCGAGCGCGGCCAGCGTCGCCGCGCGGCGCAGGTACAGGTGGGCGTCGTGCTCCCAGGTGAAGCCGATGCCGCCGTGGATCTGGATGTTCATCCGGGCGTTGTGCTGGTAGGACGACAGCGCCACCGCGGCGGCGACGGCCGCGGCGAGCTCGGCCTCCGCGCCGCCGGCCGCGACCCGGGCGGCGTCCCAGGTGGCGGCGGTGGCGAGCTCGGTGTCGACGAGCATGTTCGCCAGGTGGTGCTTGACGGCCTGGAACCCGCCGATGATGCGGCCGAACTGCTCGCGGACCTTGGCGTAGGCCAGCGCCATGTCCAGGGTGGCCCGGGCGCCGCCGACCGCCTCGGCGGCGGCGACGACCCGCAGGATGCGCACGGCCGCGGCCCGGCCACCGCGCAGCAGGCCGGCGGGGTGCACCGCGACGGCGGACAGGCCGAGGCCGGCGAGCCCGAGCGACGGGTCGAGCGCGTTGGTCGGGCGCAGCGTCAGACCCTCGGCATCGGCGGCGACCACCGCGAGGTCGTCGCCCACCGGCACGAAGTGGAGGCCGGCCCACACCGCGCCGAGCGCCGCGGGCGCCTCGCCGTGCAGCGCGCCCGCGGGGTCCGCGGTGACGGCGCCGACCGAGGAGAACGAGGCGATGACCGAACCGTCGGCGAGCCCGGGGAGCAGCTCCGCCTGCTGCTGCGGCGAGCCGACGGCGGCCACGACGGCGGAGGCGACGACCGTCGGCAGCAGCGGGCCGGCGGCGGCCCGACCGCCGAGACCCTCGGCGACGATCGCGAGCTCCGCCAGACCGAAACCGGAGCCGCCGTGCTCCTCGGGCAGGTGCAGGCCAAGCCAGCCGAGGTCGGCGATCTGCTTCCACTGCGGGCCGACGGCGCCGGGACCGCCGTCGAGCGCCCGCCGGGCCGCCGCGCGCAGGTCGTTCGCGTCGGCGAAGGTGCGGACCACCTCGGCGAGGGCCTTGTGGTCGTCGCTGATCGCCAGGGCCATCGTGTCTCCCTCCAGCGGGCTTTCGTCACCGCACCGCCGAGCGGCGCGCGGCCGTCCCGCCGACCATGATTTGTAAACCTAACCGTAAGCCTTTCAAGCAGGCTCCGTCCACGGATCCCGACGCACCGACCATCCGCAGGGAGTCGACTCGACCTGGGCGGCCGGATGCGGGCACCCGGAACGACACCAGGCACGCTAACCGTGAGCCAGGCCGTGCGTCGATCGATACCGGCCGATGACCAGCCCGGCGTGGCTCGGGTCAGGGTCAGGCGACCTCGCGGTCGTGCGCCTCCTGGGGCAGCAGGCTCCGCAGACCAAGAATGATGTTGGTGATGCCGAACGCGAACTCCTCCGGCGGCCCGGCGATCGGCCGCGACGGTTCCAGCTCTGACGCCAACGCCGCTGTCTGTGTCACCGCCGCCGTTGCCGGCGTCGCCGTTACCTGCGTTGCCGGCGTTGCCGGCGTCGGTGCCGCCGCGGCTGCGGCGACGGCCGGGCGCCGACCGGAGCCGGGCGGAGCCTCGGCCGGCTGCTCGGTGAGGAGGAATCCGCGGGTGTAGGCGGCCAGCGTGACGAAGGCGTGCCAGGCCAGCGACGGGGGGAAGCCTGCCTCGCGCAGCCCGTCGAGCAGCTCCGCGGCCCGTGGCCACGTCGTGACCGCCGCCTGGCGGGTGGCGCCGCCGATGCGCCGGGCAATCAGATCGCAGGTCAGGTCGTCGGCGGCGAGCGCGGTGTAGCAGTCGTCGAAGAACCCGCGGAGCATGTCCTCCCAGCCGCCGGCGCGCAGCGGTGGCATGCTCTCGTAAAAGGCGGCGAGCGCCTCCTCGGTCATCGCGTCGAGAAGGTCACGCTTGCTCTTGTAGTACCAGTAGATGCTGGTGACGCCGACGTCGAGGAATGCCGCGAGCCGCGGCATGCTGAGCTGGTCGACAGGCGTGTCCCGGCAGAATTCGAAGGCCCNCGAAAGAATCCCCGCGGCGTTGATCGAACCCCGAGCACGCCGCGACCGGGACCGCTTGGCGTTCGTGTTCGCTGTGGGGGGCACGCTGCCTCCGCATCGTCAGGCGCGGCCCCGCCCGCCAGGACCACCCCGAGTATCCTACCGGATGGTTCTCCGGATGGGTTTGAGACGTGCGCCGCACCCTGCGGATGCAGGGATTGTCCGCAGGTCGCGGCCCGTCTCACGGAGCCGTCGCGCGGCCGCCTCGCCGGGACTTCCCGGCCGCCACACGCCCGGCGGCGACGAGGATCCGACAGTGGCCTCCATGCTCGACGACCGCCGCAGAGCGGGCGAGGGGGACGGGCGGGATCCTCCGCACAACTCCCCCCNGATCCCGTCAGCACAACTCCCACCAGGTCCCGCCGGACCGGCGTGCGCCAATGCCGTCCGATGAACGGCGGCCGTGGCTCGCGCGTTCCAACTCCGAAACCCCAAAGCCCTATGGGTATACCCTTTTGCGCGGGATGGATCGGACACGGCCGACGTTATCGCGCCCATGCCGCGGATCGCGGCCGGAATCGGCGGACGGCCGGTCCCTGTGATCGAGGCTGGGAGGAGACGGCGATGAAGCTCGGGATCGTGTCCGACGTGCACTGCGAGGCGGCGCTGCTCGAGACCGCCGCGCGGGAGATGGTCGACGCGGGCGCCGAGGAGATTCTCCTGGCCGGCGACGCGCACTTCGAGTACCGCTTCGCCAACGACGTCACCGAGGTCATCCGGGCGTTCGGGATGCGCTACATCTCCGGCAACCACGAGTGGCGCCTGATGGGCCCGACCGGTCAGCGGGCCCGGGAGGCGCCGCACGTCCGCGCCGCGAACCGCGACTTCGTCGCCGCCATCCCGACCACCATCGACACCGTCGTCGACGGCCGCGCGCTGCGCATGATCCACGGCTGCCCGTGGCCGCCCTACGACCGCTATCTCCANCCGGCCGACCCGGACTTCTCCCGCTGCGGCGACCTCGGCGTGGACATCCTCGTCATGGGCCACACNCACCTGCCGCACATCCAGCGCGTCGGGAAGACCCTCGTGATCAATCCCGGCTCCCTGGCGTTCTCCCAGGATCCCGGCGGCTTCGACCTCATGACCTACGCCCTGCTCGACGCCAGCACCGACGAGGTCACGCTCGTCCGCCGCCCCAAGCCGACCGCCTAGTCTCGGAGAGTGACGAGGCTCGCCGCCCCCCGCCCCCGTCGGGGCCCCTCAGTGTGCCGTATATCTTGGCCAAACTAGGGACAGATACCGAGGAAGCAGCATATCTTCACGCCTGAGTCCGCATCCGCGGAGCTCGGTGCAACGGAGCACGTCATGCTCACGCACGGAAGTCGGTCACTTCCCGTGCACGAGGTTTTGCTCGCCCCTTTCGGGCGGCCCGGGTTGGCGCGCGGTCACGCGCCGGGCCCGGGCCGACGGCGTCCGGGCGGTCCGAGGCCAGGACCCGGCCCCTGCGCCGTCGCCGCCCCGGGGTGAGCCCGCCGGCCGAGCTCCGGGTGCGGCGCGCGGGCTGCGGTCACCGGGACAGCCGCACCCCGCCGCCACGCAGACCGCGGTCGCGGATCCCCGCACGGCCAGAGCACCGGGTGCCCGGCGCCCATCTGCGCCCTCCCTGTCGGACAACTGTTATGGGGACCACCGAACACATGTCAGCAACAGACCTGCCAGCAACACACCCGTCACCCAGACGCCCGTTCGCCGCCCTGCTCGCGGCCCTGATCGCGGCCCTGATCGCCCTGGTCACGCTCACCGCCTGCGGCAGCGACTCCGCCGGCTCGTCGGGCGCGGCCGCCAAGCCCACCGCGTCGGCCGCGCCGACGACCCACGAGGTCGTCGACATGGGCGGGCGGCACGTCACCGTGCCGACGCACCCGGAGCGGATCGTCACCAACTACCCGGCGGTCACCCAGATCATCTTCATGCTCGGCGGGATCGAGCGGGTCGCCGGCGTGCCGCTGAGCAACCTCACGACCCTGCCGCTGTTCAAGAAGATCTACCCGCCGCTCGCGCAGAAGAAGGCGGTGTTCGGCGCCGACACCACCACCGTCAACACCGAGACCCTGCTCGCCCAGAAGCCGGACCTGGTGGTGCTGACCTCCGGCAACGCGGCGCTCGTGAAGAAGATCACCGATCTCGGTGTGCCCGTGGTCCAGATCGCCTCGTTCCCGAACTACAAAAAGCTCAACGACGGCGTCACGTTCCTCGCCGACGTGCTCGGCGGCGACGCTCCCAAGCGGGCCCAGCAGTACGTCGAATACGTCGACGGCAACGTCGCCCAGATCAACAAGGGCCTCGCGGGCCTGCCGGCGACCGACCGGCCGAAGNTCTACTACACCGCCAACAACCCGCTGAACACCGAGGGCGGCGGCTCGATCATCGACAACTGGTCGACGCTCGCCGGGGGGACGAACGTCGCCACCGCGAACGGCGTCCAGGGCACGATGAAGGACGTCTCGGTCGAGTCGATCGTCCAGTGGGACCCGGAGTACGTCTTCTGCCGTGACGCCTCGTCCTGCACGAAGATCCAGGCGGACCCGCGCTGGTCGTCGGTGGCCGCGGTGCGCGACAAGCATCTGATCGTCAACCCGCGGGGCGTGTTCGTCTGGGCCGCCCGCAGCGCCGAGGAGGCCCTGCAGCCGATCTTCGTCGCCAAGACCCTGCATCCCGCGCAGTTCGCCGACGTCAGCATCGAGCAGGAGATCAAGGACTTCTACAAGACCTTCTACTCCTACGACCTGACCGACGCCGAGGTGACCGGCATCCTCCACCNGACGACCCCCTGACCCGTCCCGACACCCTGGCACCCTGACGTTTCGGCGCCCCGACCTTTCGACGCCCTGACGTTTCGGCGCCCTGACTATCAGTCCCGGCCGGCCCCCACCCGGGCCGGCCGGGAGCCTCTCCCCCGCCGCCGACGGCGAACCGCCCGGGTCAGGCCCCGTTTCGACCGGTTCGTGACCTTCCGTTAGGGTCTCGCCCCAGCGACTTCGGGGGAGCAGACATGGCGGATCGTCGGGCAGCGGTCGACTTTCTGGCGGGACGCGGCGGCAAGATCGCACTCGGCGTGCTCGGCGCCGTCGTAGCCATCGTCATCGTGGTCGGGAGCTTCGGCGGCTCGTCGAAGCCCGCGGGCCTGGCCGACGCCTCCTCCCGGGCCGCGGACTCGACGCCGCCGCCCGCGGCGGCGGCAACGCCCCCGTCCGCCCTGTCGGGATCGGCCTCGGGACCGGGGTCGGCATCGGGGTCGCCGTCGCCCGCCGGCTCGCCATCGCCCGGCGGCGCGCGGCCGGGACTGCCGTACTCGGCCGCTCTCGCAGAGGCGTCCGGCACCGGCTCCGGCTTCGTGCTTGACGCAACGACCAGCAGCGGCACGCACGGCGCCGGCACGGCCGGCAGCGGGACTTTCGGCGAGGATGCGCTGGCTCCCGCGGCGGCGGACGGCCCGACGCAGGCGTCCGGGTCGGTCTACTACGACAACTGCACGGCGGCCCAGGACGCCGGCGTCACTCCCCTGTACCGCGGCGCCCCCGGCTACCGGGCCGGCCTCGACGCGGACGACGACGGCATCGCCTGCGAAGCCACGTCGTCGACGACGACGTTGACGTCGGCCTCGTCGGTACCGGCGGCCTCAAGCGACCCGGCGCCGGTCACCGGGTCGGGATCGACCTACTACGCGAACTGCACGGCGGCCCGCAACGCCGGCGTCACCAACCTGCATCGCGGCGACCCCGGCTACCGGGCCGCCCTCGACGCGGACCGCGACGGCATCGCCTGCCAGACCCCGCCGTCGACGTCGACGAGGTCGACGGCGGGGTCGACGTCGACGGTGCAGCAACCGCCGGCGGCGCCCCCCACGACCCCGGTCACCACACCCACTCCCGCCGCCTCCGTCCCACCGCCACCCAGCACGGCTCCGAGCCCGGTCTCTCTCGCGAACCAGGCGTCGCCGGCCACCGAGTCGGCCTCCCAGCCCCCATCGCCCGCCCCGGCACCTGCCCCCACGACCGCCCCGGCACCCGTCCCCACGACCGCCCCGGTGCCCGTGAGCTGACAGTCTGCCGGCGACGCGCATCCAGCGACGAACAATGCACGATGTGCGCTGACAGAGNGGCACGCCGCCCTTACGATGGGGCACCGCGTGTCGGAGGATCGGACGTCCCGTTCAGCGGGGAGCCCGGGCCAGTCGGGAACCGGTGATGATCGTGGTCCATGAGCAGATCGCGCAGTTGGCGTCGCCCGCTCCAGGATCGATCGTCGTCGATGCCGGTGCGGGGTCGGGTCGGACCCTTGCCGCGATCGGCGGGATGGCCCCGCGGGCGCGGCTGATCGCCATCGATCTGGACGGGGAGAAGCTGGCGTCGGCGATGGCGACCGTCCCGAATCTCACCGCGATCCGCGCCGACCTCGCCGGGCCCTTACCAATCGCGGATCGCCAGGTCGACGTCGTCATCTCGACCAACACGCTGGAATGCCTGGTCGACCCGTCCGCGGCGCTCGTCGAGATGGCGCGAATCCTGCGGCCGACCGGGGTGGCCGTGCTGGCACACACCGATTTCGAGACGATCGTGGTCACCGCGTCGGACCGCGAGCTGTCCCGCCGGGTTCTGCGCACCTACGCCGACCTGCCCGTCCCGTACCTCTACATGCAGGCGACCGACGCCCAGTTGGGCCGGCGCCTGTCCGGCCTCGTCCGACGCGGGCCGCTGCGCCACGAGTCGGTCCAGGCCCACACGAGGGTCGTATCGTCGCTAGCCCCGTGTTTCGCACTTCGGATTCTGCTGCGCCGACCGGCCCCTGTGATCTTGTTTTCGGGTCATGGGGGTTAGGTGGGGTCGATGCCGAGGAGGTCGAGCAGGTGCTNTTGGAGTGGTCCGGGTCTGGGGATGTAGGCGGGCTGGCCGGCGGCGGTGGGGACCNGGCGCAGGGGGGCGAGGGCTTCGAGGATGAGTCGGNCGGTGGGCCGGGCGGGGCGGCCGGCGTAGAGGCCGGGCAGCTTCTCGGCGGGGGCGATCGCCTGGCGGACGGCGCGTTCGATCAGGGTGAACACGAGCAGGGCCAGGCAGATGACGTGGATGAGGCCGTCGATGCGCTGGTTGGTGCGCAGGAACAGCGGGGCGACCGCGAGTGGTCC
>NZ_LJJX01000024.1:0-10898 GCF_001421075.1 Frankia sp. CpI1-P
GTGTGGATGACGGCGGTGAGGGGGTGGTGGGGGTCGAGGGTGTCGAGGAGGTGTTGGAGTTGGTGAGGGTTGGTGGTGTCGGTGGCGGTGATGGTGATGGTGGCGCCGAGGTTTTCGAGTTCGGTGCGGATTGTCTGGGCGTGGGGGTGGTCGGGGCCGGTGCGGCTGGTGAGGTGGAGGTGGCGGGTGTGGTGGTGGGNGATGAGGTGGTGGGCGAGGTGGTGGGCGAGGGTGCCGAGGCCGCCGGTGATGAGGACGGTGCCGTCGGGGTCGAGATCCCAGCCCGCCGGGTCGGCGTCGTCCGAGGCCGGGGCGGTCGCGGCGCGAGCCAGGCNTGGGGCGTGGATGGTGCCGCGGCGCAGGGCGAGCTGGTTCTCGCCGCTGGCCAGGGCGGTGACGAGCGCGGCCGGGAGGGCGGTGGCGGATCCCGGGTCGCGGTCGGTGTCGAGCAGCAGGATGCGGTCCGGATGCTCGTTCTGCGCGGTGCGCACCAGCCCCCACAGGGGTGCGGTGGTGAGGTCGACGTCCTCGCCGGCGATGCTGACCGCGCCCGAGGTGAGCAGGGCGAGGGGCACCTCGGCCCAGCGGGGCTCGGCGAGCCAGCGTTGCAGGAGCGCGAGGGTGTCCGCGGCGGCGGCCCGCGTCAGCGCCGGAACCGTGGCGGGGTCCGCGGCCGAGTCGGTCGCGGCGGGGGACGCCGCGCGGGGAGCGACGACGACCAGATCGGGCACCGCGGAGCCGGCGTCGATCCGGGCGGTCAGCTCGTCAAGGTCTGCGACGATGTCGACGTTGCGACCGGCCGAGCGTAGCGCCGCCGCGACCGGGGCCAGGTCCGGGTCGGCGACCGGACCGACGAGGGCCCAGGGACCGGCGGCCGACCCGCCCGCCGTCCCCTGGCCGACGCTGCCTGTCTCGGAGCCACCGGTCGGGGAGCCACCGGTCGGGGAGCCACCGGTCGGCACGGCCGGGAGTTCCGGCCAGGTCAGAGCGAACAACGCGTCGTGCCGGGGTCCGGGCGCCGAGCGGATCTGCTCGGCGGTGACCGGACGCAGCGCCAGGCCGGCGACGGACACGACCGGGGCGCCGGTGCCATCCACCGCGGTGAGGGTGATCTGGTCCGGGCCGCTGACCCGCAGGCGGACTCGCAGCCCGCTGGCGCCCGACGCGTGCAGCCGCACTCCGCGCCACACGAAGGGCAGCCGGGTGCGCCCGGCGCCCGTACCGCTGCCGTCCGCGGGTCCCGCGGAGTCCGCCGGGCCGGCGAGGGCCGTCGCGGCGTCCGGCAGGCCGGTCAGGTGCAGTGCCGCGTCCAGCAGCGCGGGGTGCAGACCGAAGGCGCCGGCGCGGTCGAGGGCGTCCGCGGGCAGGGCGACCTCGGCAAGCAGGTCCTCGCCGTCCCGCCACGCCGCTCGCAGACCCTGGAAGGTCGGACCGTAGGCCAGCCCGGCCGCGGCGAACGACGGGTAGAGATCGCCGGTGTCGACCCGGACGGCGCCCGCGGGTGGCCACACCGCCGACGACCCCGCCGATGACCCCGCTGTCGACCCCGCCGGCGATCCTCCGGCGGCGTCCGCCGCGCCGTCCGCCGCCTCCGGGGCGCGTAGCACCCCGTGGGCGTGTCGGTTCCACGGTGCCTCCGCGGGCGCGTCCTCGGCCCGAGTGTGGATGCTGACCGGCCGGCGACCGCCGCCGTCGGGTGCACCCACGGTGAGCTGCACCTGGAGCCCGCCGCGTTCCGGCAGCACCAGCGGCGCCTCGACGATCAGCTCCTCGACGACGGGCACGCCCGTCTCGTCACCCGCCCGCACCGCGAGCTCCACCAGAGCCGTGCCCGGCAGCACGACCGACCCGAACACGACGTGGTCGGCCAGCCACGGGTGAGTGCGCAACGACAGCAGACCGGTGAACACCGCCCCGTCCGAGTCCGCGAGCCGCACGGTGGCGCCGAGCAGGGGATGGCCGGCGGAGCCCAGCCCCAGCCCGGCGGCGTCGCCGCTGGGCGAGGTGGACGAGGCGTCCAGCCAGAACCGCCGCCGCGCGAACGCGTAGGTCGGCAGGTCCACGTGCTCATGGCCGGATCCGGCGTAGACCGTCGCGGCGTCGAGGCCGGCCCCGCGGACGTACGCCTGCGCCAGCGAGGTGTGGATCTTGGTGAGGTCGCCGGTGTCGCGGCGCAGGGTTTCGGTGATGGCGACGGGGCCGGGGAGGTCGGGGGTGGTGTCGAGGGTTTCGGCGAGGGCGGTGGTGAGGACGGGGTGGGGGCTGATCTCGATGAACAGGTCGTGGCCGNCNNNGAGCAGGGCGCGGGTGGCNGNNTCGAACAGGACGGGTTGGCGCAGGTTGGTGTACCAGTAGTCGGCGGTGAGGGTGGTGGGGTCGATCCAGTCGGCGGTGACGGTGGACAGGATGGGGATGGTGGCCGGCTGGGGGCGGATGGGGGCGAGCGCGGTGAGCAGTTCGTCGCGGACCGCCTCGACCCACGCCGAGTGCGAGGCGTAGCCCACCGGGACGTCTCTGGTGCGGATGCCCTCGGCCCGCAGGCCGGCGACGAACTCGGCCAGCGCCTCGTCGCTGCCGGCGATGGCGGTGCTGGTGGGGCTGTTGAGGACGGCGACGGACACCGGGGCGGCCCCGTCGCGGAAGCGGGCGAGCCGCTCGCGGACCTGGTCGGCGGGCAGGTTCACCCACACCACCGCCCCCGGATCGGGCAGCGCGCCGAGGATCTGTCCACGCAGGGCGACCACGCGGGCGGCGTCGTCGAGGGTGAGGGCGCCGGCGATGTGCGCGGCGGCGATCTCGCCCTGGCTGTGCCCGACGACGGCGTGCGGGTNCACCCCGTGGTGCTGCCAGAGCCGGGCCAGGGCGACCAGCACCGCGAACACGGCGGGCTGCGAGACGTCGACGCGGTCGAGGGTGGGCGCGCCGGGCCGCTGCTGCAGGACGTCGAGCAGGTTCCAGTCGATGTACGGGGCCAGGGCGGCGGCGACGGCGTTGAGGTGCCCGGCGAAGACCGGACTGGTGGCGAGCAGTTCGCGGGCCATCGCCGGCCAGGCGGTGCCCGCGCCGGGGAAGACGAACACGGTGGTGGCGGTGGTGTCGGCGACGCCGCGCACGATGCGCGCGCCGGTGGTCGCGCCGTCCGGCGTCGCCACCCCGGCGATCACCTCCACGCCGGCCGTCCCCGCCGTCCCCGCCGCTCCGGCCGGCCCGCCGGAACCGGCGGCCAGGGCGGTGAGCCCGGCTCGGAACCCGGCCGGATCCTCGGCGACGACCACCGCCCGGTGCTCCAGCGCGGCCCGGGTGGTGGCCAGCGCCCGGCCGACGTCGACCGGGGCGAGCCCGGGATGCGCGTCGACGAACGCCGCCAACCTGCCCGCCTGCCCGCCGAGGGCCTCGGCGGTGCGCGCCGACAGCACCCAGGGCAGTGCCCGACCTCGGACGGCTGGGTCGGGGCCCGCGTCGTCGNCCCCGACCGCCGCGTCCCCGCCCGCCGGGATCGGGCCCTGTTCGAGGATGAGGTGGGCGTTGGTGCCGCTGATGCCGAAGGCGGAGACGGCGGCGCGCCGGGGTCGGTCGGGGGTGGTGGGCCAGTCGGCGGGTTCGGTGAGCAGGGTGACGGTGCCGGGGGACCAGTCGACGTGGGGGGTGGGCGCGTCCACGTGCAGCGTCTTCGGTAGCCGGCCGTGGCTCATCGCGCCGATCAGCTTGATGATGCCGCCGACGCCGGCGGCGGCCTGGGNGTGGCCGATGTTGGATTTGAGGCTGCCGAGCCGGAGGGGGCGGTCGGCGGGGCGNTCGGCGCCGTAGGTGGCGAGGATGGCCTGGGCTTCGATGGGGTCGCCGAGGGTGGTGCCGGTGCCGTGGGCCTCGACGGCGTCGACGTCGGCGGGGGTGAGGCCGGCGGCGGTCAGCGCCGCGCGGATGACCCGCTGCTGGGACGGCCCGTTCGGCGCCGTCAACTGGCTGGACGTTCCGTCGGAGTTCACGGCGCTGCCGCGGATCACCGCGTGGATGCGGTGGCCGAGCCGCTGGGCGTCGGACAGCCGTTCCAGCACGAGCAGGCCGACGCCTTCGGCCCAGGCGGTGCCGTCGGCGGCGGCGGCGAACGGCTTGCACCGCCCGTCCGGGGCCAGCCCGCGCTGGCGGGAGAACTCCACGAACATGCCCGGCGATGACATGACGGTGACGCCGCCCGCCAGGGCCAGGGTGCATTCCCCGCCGCGCAGCGCCTGGGCGGCGAGGTGGATCGCGACCAGCGACGACGAGCAGGCGGTGTCCACCGTCACCGCCGGGCCCTCCAACCCCAGCGCGTAGGCGACCCGGCCCGACGCGACGGAGGTCGTGCTGCCGGTGAGCACGTATCCGTCGACCCGCTCGGGGGTCGGCTGGTGCAGCCGCGGGGTGTACTCCTGGGCGATCACCCCGGCGAACACCCCGGTCGCGGAGCCGCGCAGCGAGATCGGGTCGATCCCGGCCCGCTCCACGGCCTCCCAGGCGGTCTCCAGCAGCAGGCGCTGCTGCGGGTCGGTGGCGAGGGCCTCCCGCGGGGAGATCCCGAAGAAGGCGGCGTCGAACTCCGGGGCGTCGTGGAGGAACCCGCCCGACCGGGCATAGGTCCGCCCGGGCTGGTCGGGGTCGGCGTCGTAGAGCCCGTCGACGTCCCACCCGCGGTTCGTCGGGAACGGGCCGGTGACGTCAAGTCCCTCGTCGACGACGCGCCACAGGTCCTCCGGCGAGCTCACCCCGCCCGGGNAGCGGCAGCTCATCCCGACGATCGCGATCGGCTCGCGGCGGGCCGCCTCCTGCTCGCGTAGCTGCTGGCGGGTCTGGTGCAGATCGGCGGCGACCCGGT
Source organism: Frankia sp. CpI1-P (assembly GCF_001421075.1). Taxonomy (NCBI): domain Bacteria; kingdom Bacillati; phylum Actinomycetota; class Actinomycetes; order Frankiales; family Frankiaceae; genus Frankia; species Frankia sp. CpI1-P. Next base: position 4,853 of record NZ_LJJX01000024.1, read on the forward strand.
TGAGGTAGTCGCGGAGCTTCGCTTCGTTCGCCATGTGCGGTATCAGCCTTCTCGATGCGCGGAGTCGGGGCGGACCGGAGAGCACGTGCTGCCGGGCGCGGTGCGGGGGGCGCCGACGGCGCGCGGCCGGCGGGGGCTGGGCGGGTCAGGAAATGCCGAGCTCTCGGTCGATGAAGTCGAAGATCTCGTCGTCGGTGGCGCCGGAGATCTGCTCGGTCAGCCGGGTCGCGTCGGCCTCGTCGTCGTCCGCCGCGGTGCCGGTCGGCTGTGCGGCGGCCGGCATCGCGGCCAGCAGCGCCCGCAGCCGGGCCACCGCGTCGGCGCCCTGGGGCGTCGACGCCGCCGGGCCGGTCAGCGCCGCCTCCAGCCGGGAGATCTCGGCGTCGAGGTCGACGGGTGCGGGCCGCTCGTCCGAGGGCCGCCCGCCCAGGAGACGCCTGTCTGCAGACAGGGTGTCCCGCAGGTGGGCGGCCAGGATGGCCGGCGTCGGGTGGTCGAACAGCAGCGTTGTCGGCAGGCGCACGCCGGTCTCCCGGGCGAGCCGGTTGCGCAGCTCGATCGCGCTCAGCGAGTCGAAGGCGGACTCCAGGAAGCCGCGATCTGGCCGGATCGCCGCCGCCGAGGCGTGGCCGAGGATCTCGGCCGCGGTGGTCCGGACCAGGGTGAGCAGCGCCCGGCGCTGCTCGTCGGGGCCCTGCCCGCGCAGCCGCTCGACGAGGGCCGCCGCCCGGTCTGCCGCCGGTGTGCCCGCCGCGCCGGCCGGGGTCGCCGCACCGGCCGCGCCGGCGCCCACGGCCCCACCCGCGCCGGCGGTGGAACGCTGCGACGGCACGTGGACCAGCCCGCGCAGCAGCCCGCCGCCAGCCGGGCGGGCGGCGCCGGCCGGGTCCAGCCGCGCCGGGATCAGCAGCGGTTGCGCGCCGGCGGCCGTCCCCGCCCCGGCCGCCCCCGCCCCGTCGAGGGCCAGGTCGAACAGGGCGAGCCCCTGCGCGGTGGACATCGGCGCGATGCCGGTGCGCGCCAGCCGCGCCAGGTCGGCCGGGGCGAGCTGCCCCGCCATCCCCCCGGCCTGCGCCCAGTGGCCCCAGGCCAGCGACACGGCCGGCAGCCCCGCCGCGCGCCGGTGGTGGGCCAGGGCGTCCTCGAACGCGTTCGCCGCGGCGTAGTTGCCCTGCCCGCCGTTGCCGAGCAGCCCGGCGACCGAGGAGAACAGTACGAACGCGGCCAGGTCCAGCCCGGCGGTGGCCCGGTGCAGCAGCCAGGCCCCGTCCACCTTGGGACGCAGCACCCGGTCCAGCGTCGGGTCGTCGAGTGACGTCACCACCCCGTCGGCGAGTACCCCGGCGGTGTGCACGACGGCGGTGAGCGGATGGTCGGTCGGCACCGCCGCGACCAGCCGGCGCACATCGTCGGGGTCGGCGACATCGGCGGCGACGACCGTGGCCGTCGCACCCGCCTCGGCGAGCGCGGCCCGCACGGCCTCGGCGCCCGGGGTGGCCGGGCCGCCGCGGCTGGCCAGGAGCAGGTGCCGCACACCGTGGTGGGTGACCAGCCGGCGGGCGACGAGCGCGGCGAGCGCCCCGGTGCCGGTGATCAGCACCGTTCCCGCCGGGTCGAGCGGCGCGGGCAGCGTCAGCACCAGCTTGCCGGTGTGNCGGGCCAGGCTGAGTTGGCGCAGCGCCTGCGGCGCGTGCCGGACGTCCCAGCTTGTCGTCGGCAGCGGGCGCAGGGCCCCCCGGGTGAACAGGTCCGCGAGGTCGGCGAGCATCTCGCCGATGCGGGCCGGGTCGACCTCGAACAGGTCGAACGCCTGGTAGGAGCCGCCGTCGAGGTCCGCGGCGACGGCCGCTGGGTCCCGCAGGTCGGTCTTACCCATCTCGACGAACCGCCCGCCCGGCGCCAGCAGCCGCAGCGAGGCGTCGGTGAACGGCCCGGCCAGCGAGTTGAGCACGGCGTCGACCCCGCGGCCGCCGGTCGCGGCGCGGATGGCGTCGGCGAAGTCGAGGGTGCGCGACGAGGCGATGTGGGTGTCGTCGAGCCCCTGCCCGCGTAGCACCGGCCACTTCGCCGGGCTTGCCGTGCCGAACACCTCGACGCCCCAGTGCCGGGCGAGCTGCACCGCCGCCTGGCCCACCCCGCCGGTGGCGGCGTGCACCAGCAGCGACTCGCCGCGGCGCAGCCGGGCCAGATCGGCCAGGCCGTGGTAGGCGGTGAGGAAGGCGACGGGGACGCCGGCGGCCTGGCTGAACGACCAGCCCGGCGGGATCGCCGTCAGCAGCCGGCGGTCCGTGACCGCGAGCGGGCCGAGGGTGCCCTGGACCAGGCCCATCACCCGATCTCCGGGCGCCAGGTCCGACACCTGCGCGCCGACCTCGACCACGACGCCGGCGCCCTCCGCGCCGATGCGCGCCCCGCCGGGATACATCCCCAGGCCGATCAGCACGTCCCGGAAGTTCAGCCCGGCGGCGCGCAGCGCGAGGCGGACCTCCCCCGGCGCCAGCGGCCGGTGCGCCGCCGGCTCGGCCAGCAGGGCGAGGTTGTCCAGCGAGCCGGCGGCGGTCACGTCGAGCCGCCAGGCGTCGGTGCCGGCCGGGGGGAGCAGCGCCGGCTGCGTGCCGAGCGGGGCCAGCAGCGGCACGCGGATCTCCCCGTCGCGCACCGCGAGCTCGCTGTGCTCGGCGGGCCGCGCGGCGAGCAGGGTGAGCGCGGCGCGGACGGCCTCCCGTGAGGAGTCGCGGCCGTCGACGTCGAGCAGCGCCACCCGGTCGGGGTTCTCCGTCCGCGCGCTGCGGACGAGCCCCCAGAGGCCGGCCGCGGCGAGGTCGGCGACATCCTCCCCGGGGCCCGTCGCCACGGCCCGCTCGGTGAGGATCACGAGACGGGATCCGGTGAANCGCTCGTCGCGCAGCCAGTCCTGCAGCAGGTGCAGGGCCGCCCGGACCGTGGCGTGCGCCGCCGGGACCGGATCGGCCTCCCCGGCCGCTGCCGCGCCGGCAGGGGTTGAGCCGGCAGGGGTTGAGCCGGCTCGGGGTGCGCCGGCAGGGGTTGCGTCGGCTGGTGCCGACTCGACCGCGGTCGGTCGGTGGATGACCAGGGCGGGCGCCTGGCCGTCGGCGCCGATCGCCGCCCGCAGCGCGGCCAGGTCCGGCAGGAGACGCAGGTCCGCCGGCTCGGGCGGCGCCGCGGTCGGGCCGCGGTCGGGAGCCGCCAGGTCGACGGGTCGCCGCGCCCCGATCACCACCCAGCCGCCGGCGCGGTCGCCGTCGCCGTCGCCGGGGGTGCGGTTCGCGTCGGCGGCAGGGTCGGCCGGGGGCACCGCCTGCCAGTCGAGCCGGAACATCGCGTCGCCCCCGCCGCGGCCGGCGACCGCCCGGCCGGCGTCGGCCAACACCTGCGCGGCCACTGGGCGCAGGGTCAGCCCGCCGATCGTCACCACCGGCTCTCCGGCCGCGTCGGCGACGGCCAGCCGCGCCGTGTCCGGGCCGGTCGGGGAGACCCGTACCCGAAGCGACGCGGCACCGCGCGCGGCGAGCGTCACGTCCTGCCAGGTGAACGGCAGTCGGATGCGGCCCGGGCCGTCGTCGGCCGACCGGTCGCCCTCGCCGGCGGCCTCGGCGCCGGGCAGCAGCCCGACGACGGCGTGCAGCGCCGCGTCCAGCAGGGCGGGATGCACCTCGAACCGATCCCGCCCACCGGCCGCGTCCGGCAGCGTGACCTCGGCGAGCACGTCGTCCCCGTGGCGCCAGGCCGCCCGCAGGCCGCGGAAGGCCGGTCCGTACTGGTATCCGCCGCCGGCCAGCCGCGGGTACAGGCCCGAGACGTCGAGCGCGACCGCGTCCGGCGGCGGCCATGCCCCGCCCCGGTCGCCCGCCGCGGCGCCCACGGCCGGTTCGGCGCTGTCCTGCGCCGTCGCCCCGTCACCCGTGGTGCCGCCGCTATCCGCCGCGGCGCCGTCGTCCGCGCGCAGGAAGCCGGTGGCGTGTCGCTGCCACGGGCCCGGGGGGTCGGTCTGGTCGGCGACCGGACGGGCGTGGATCGTGACCGCCCGGCGCTCGACCCCCTCGGGCGCGCCGCCGCCGGCCGGATCGGCCGGACCGACCAGGACCTGGACGTCGAGCGCCCCGGATGCGGACAGGGCCAGCGGGGCGGTGAGCGCGAGCTCCTCCACCCGGCGGGCGCCGCAGTAGCGGGCCGCGGTCAGTGCGAGGTCCAGCAGCGCGGTTCCCGGCAGCAGCACCGTGTCGCGCACGGCGTGGTCACCCAGCCAGGGCAGCGCGGCCGGGTCCAGCCGGCCGGTCAGCGCCAGGCCGCCGTCGGCCAGTTCGACCGCGCCGGTCAACACCGGGTGCTCCGGGCCGACCCCGCCCGTCTCGAGGCCCGGGCGGCCCGACGTCCCGGTCGGGGCGTCCAGCCAGTAGCGCTGTCGTTGGAAGGGGTAGGTGGGCAGGTCCGTGTGGCGCGGCCGGCGGCCGGTGAACGCCGCCGACCAGTCGACGGCGACCCCGTCGACGTGCAGCCGGGCCAGCGCGGTGGTGAACGAGCGGACCTCCGGGCGGTTCGCGCGCAGCAGCGCGACGACCCTCGGCGCCGGGCCGGCGGCCGCATCCGGGGTCGGCGCCGCGTCGACGACGGACTGTTCCGCGACGGACTGTTCCGCGAGGGCCTGTTCCGCCAGGGCGGAGAGCACCGCGTCCGGGCCCAGCTCCACGTAGGTGGTGACGCCCAGGTCGGCCAGCGTGCGGATCCCGTCGTGGAAGCGGACCGTCCCCCGCAGGTGGCGCACCCAGTAGTCGGGATCGGTCAGCTCGGCGTCGGTCGCCACCCGTCCCGTGACGTTCGAGATGATGGGGATCGTCGGCGGGCGCAGCGTCACCCCGGCGACGACCTCGCGGTACTCGGCGAGGACCGGGTCCAGGTGGCCGGAGTGGAACGCGTGGCTGACCCGCAGGCCGCGCACCCGGTGGCCGGCGTCGCGCCAGCGCCGCCCGATCTCCTCGACGGCGTCACGATCGCCGGAGACGACCACCGAGCGTGGCCCGTTGACCGCCGCGACGCCGATGGTCCCGGCCGCGCCGGCGAGCAGCCGGCCGATCTCCTCCTCGGTGCCCTCCAACGCGGCCATCGCGCCGGTCGCGGGCACGCTCTGCATGAGCCGGCCCCGCGCGGCGACCAGCGTGGCCGCGTCCGGCAGGGACAGCACGCCGGCGAGGTGGGCGGCGGTCAGCTCGCCGACGGAGTGGCCGATGAGGTGGTCGGGCCGCAGCCCGTAGGACTCCGCCAGCCGGTACAGCGCGACCTCGAGGGCGAACAGCGCGGGCTGGGTGAAGGCGGTGGCGTCCAGCTCGTCGGCCGCCGCCGACCCGGGCTCGGCGAACATGAGCTCGCGCACGGACCGGCCGACCGCGCCGTCGAGATGCGCGGTGACCTCGTCGAGCGCGGCGGCGAAGACGTGCGACGCGGCGTACAGCTCCCGCCCCGCGCCGGCGCGCTGGCTGCCCTGCCCGGTGAACAGCAGCGCCGTGCGGCCCGCCGGCCCGGCGACGCCGGAGACGACGTGCGCCGCCGTGTCCCCGGCGGCGAGCGCCAGCAGTCCGGCGCGGTGCTGCTCCGGGCCGTCGCCGACGACGATGGCCCGGTGCGCGAACAGGGTCCGGGTGGTGGCCAGGGCGTGGCCGACGTCCGCCGCCGAGGGGCCGCCCGGCTCCCCGGCCGAGGCGGCGACGTGCTCGGCGAGCTGCGCCGCCCGCGCCCGCAGCGCCGACTCCGAGTGCGCGGAGAGCACCCAGGGCAGTGCGTCGGGACCGGGGCCAGCGCTGGCGGTCTCGGCTGGTTCGCCGTCAGCTGGTTCGCCGTCGGTTGGTTGGCCGTCGGCCGATCCGGCGTCGGCCGGTCGCCCGTCGGCTGGTGGACCGGAGCCGGGCTCGGCGGCGTCCTCGGGGGCCTGTTCGAGAATGAGGTGGGCGTTGGTGCCGCTGATGCCGAAGGCGGAGACGGCGGCGCGCCGGGGTCGGTCGGGGGTGGTGGGCCAGTCGGCGGGTTCGGTGAG
>NZ_LJJX01000024.1:11033-108770 GCF_001421075.1 Frankia sp. CpI1-P
GAGGATGGCCTGGGCTTCGATGGGGTCGCCGAGGGTGGTGCCGGTGCCGTGGGCCTCGACGGCGTCGACGTCGGCGGGGGTGAGGCCGGCGGCGGCCAGGGCCGCGCGGATGACCCGCTGCTGGGACGGCCCGTTCGGCGCGGTCAGCCCGTTGGAGGCGCCGTCGGAGTTCACCGCGCTGCCGCGGACCACCGCGAGCACGCGGTGACCCAGCCGGCGGGCGTCGGACAACCGCTCGAGCACCACCACGCCGACGCCTTCGGCCCAGGCGGTGCCGTCGGCGGCGGCGGCGAACGGCTTGCACCGCCCGTCCGGGGCCAGCCCGCGCTGGCGGGAGAACTCGGTGAACATGCCCGGCGTCGGCATGACGGTGACGCCGCCCGCCAGGGCCAGGGTGCACTCCCCGCCGCGCAGCGCCTGGGCGGCGAGGTGGATCGAGACCAGCGAGGACGAGCAGGCGGTGTCCACCGTCACCGCCGGGCCCTCCAGCCCCAGGGTGTAGGCGATCCGGCCGGAGACGACCGAGGTCAGGCTGCCGGTGAGCACGTAGCCCCCGTAGCCGTCCGGCGCCTCGACGAGCCGCGGGCCGTAGTCGTGCGGGGTGACGCCCGCGAACACGCCGGTGGCGGTCCCCCGCAGCGTGACCGGGTCGATCCCGGCCCGCTCCAGGGCCTCCCAGGACGTCTCCAGCAGCAGCCGCTGCTGGGGGTCCATCGCGGTCGCCTCCCGCGGGGAGATCCCGAAGAAGTCCGCGTCGAACTCGGCGGCGTCGGGCAGGAACCCGCCGTGGCGGGTGTAGGAGGTGCCCGGCCGGGTGAGGTCCGGATCGTGCAGGGCGGTGAGGTCCCAGCCGCGGTCGGTCGGGAACGGCCCGATCGCGTCCACCCGGGCTTCCAGCAGATCCCAGAGCTGCTCCGGTGAGCGCGCGCCGCCCGGCCAGCGGCCCGCGGCCGCCACGATCGCGATCGGCTCGTCGCCCGATCGGCCCGGACCGTCCGGCCCGGTCGCTCCGACGACCGTGGCCGGCTGGTCGGTGCCGGTCAGCGCCGCGCGCAGGTATCCGGCGAGGCGTCGCGGGGTCGGGTAGTCGAAGGTCAGCGTGGTCGGCAGCGCGACCCCGGTCGCCGCCGCCAGCCGGTCGCGGAACTCCACGGCGCTCACCGAGTCGAACCCGAGGTCGGCGAAGGTCCGGTCCGCCTGCACGCTGCCGGCGGTGTGACCCAGCACGATCGCCAGGCTCGCGCCGATCACGTCGAGCAGCACCCGGTCGGCCTCCGGCGCGGGCAGCCCGGCCAGCCGGCGGGCGAGCGCGGAGCTCGGGGCCGCGCCGCCGGCCGCCGGCGGTGTGCCGGGTCCGGCGTTCGCGTCCGTCGGCCGCGTGCCGGGTCCGGCGTTCGCGTCCGTCGGCCGCTCGGGCACGTCCACCTCGAAGGTCCGACGCTGGAACGGGTAGGTGGGCAACGGGACGCGCCGCGCCCGCGCCGGGTACGCCGCGGCCAGGTCCACCGCGCCCCCGGCGACGTGGACCTCGGCCAGCGAGCGGAGGAACCGGTGCAGCCCACCGTCGTCTCGGCGCAGCGTCCCGACCACCGCGGCCGGTGCCGCGCCGCCGCCCGAGGCCGAACGCGCCGCGTCCTCGACGATCGCCCGGATGCCGCCGGTCAGCACCGGATGCGGGCTGACCTCGACGAACGTCCGGTGGCCGGCGGCCAGCGCGGCGCGCACCGCCGCGTCGAAGCGCACCGTCCCGCGCAGGTTCGCGTACCAGTAGCCNGCGTCGAGCCGAGACGTGTCCACCGCCTCGCCCGTGACCGTCGAGTAGAACGTGACGTCGCCCGATCGCGGCGTGATGCCCGCCAGCAGGTCCAGCAGCGGCGCCTCGACGGCCGCCACCTGCGGCGAGTGCGAGGCATAGTCCACCGGGATGCGCCGCACGTCCACGCCGTCCGCGGCGTAGCCGGCGATGAGTTCGTCCAGCGCGGCCGGGTCGCCGGAGACGACGGTCGACGACGGGCCGTTCACCGCCGCCACCGCCAGCACGGCGTCCGGGCCGCCGAGGCGCTCGAGCACGGCCGCCGCCGGCAGCGGGATCGACGCCATCGCCCCGGTCCCCGCGAGCTCCCCCAGCACCTGGCTGCGCCGGGCCACCACGGCCGCCGCGTCGGCCAGCGTGAGCGCGCCGGCCAGGTGGGCGGCGGCAATCTCGCCCTGGGAGTGCCCGATCACCGCGTCCGGCCGCACCCCGTACGAGCGCCACACCGCCGCCAGCGCCGTCATGACGGCGAACAGCGCCGGCTGCACCACGTCCACCCGGTCCAGCGGCGGCGCGCCCGTGGCCCCGGCGAGCACGTCGGGCAGCGACCAGTCGACGTGGGGGGCGAGCGCCTCGGCGCAGGCGGCGATCCGCTCCGCGAACACCGGCGAGGTGGCGAGCAGCTCGCGGGCCATGCCGGCCCACTGCGACCCCTGCCCGGGCAGGACGAGCACGACCCCGCCGCGGTCGGCGGCGCCGTCGGGCGGGCCCGTGACGAGCGCGGCGTCCTGCTCGCCGTCGCGCAGCCGGCGCAGGGCGGTGAGGAACTCCGCCGGGCTGGTGGCGACCACGACCGCCCGCCGTTCGAAGGCCGTGCGGGTGGTGACCAGGGAGTGGCCGACGTCGACCGGGTCGAACGCCGGCCGCGGCGCGGCGGGGGCGGCACCGTCCGTGCCGTCCACCGGCTCGGACCGGTCGGCCGGCGGCTTGTGGGCGGCTGGCAGTTCGTGGGCGGTCAGCAGGTCGTACAAACGCCCGGCCTGCGCGCGCAGCGCGGCCTCGTCGCGGCCCGACACCGGCCACGGCAGCGCCTGCGCTGCCTCGCCCGGACCCGCCCCGTCCGCGATCTCGGCCGGCGGGGTCTCGGCCGGCGGGGGCTCGGCGACGATGAGGTGGCAGTTCGTCCCGCCCATCCCGAACGAGCTCACGCCGGCGACCAGCGGCCGGTCCCCGGCCGGCCAGGAGCCGTGGTCGGTGTGCACCCGCAGCCGCAGCTCGTCGAACGCGATGTCGGGGTTGGGGGTGGCGAAGTTGAGGCTCGGCGGCAGCTCCCGGTGCGAGATCGCCAGCACCGTCTTGAGCAGGCCGACGATGCCGCTGGCACCTTCGAGATGACCGATGTTCGTCTTTGCCGAGCCGACGTGCAGCGGCGCGTCGGCGGGCCGTCCGGCGCCGAACGCGCGACCCAGCGCGGTGGCCTCGATCGGGTCCCCGACCGGCGTGCCCGTCCCGTGCAGTTCCACGTACTGGATGTCGCGGGGCTCGACGCCCGCCGCCCGCGCGGCCTGGCGCAGGACCCGAGCCTGGCCATCCTCGCTGGGCAGGGTCAGGCCGTCGGTGGCGCCGTCGCTGTTGACCGCGCCGCCGCGGATCACCGCGTGGATCGTGTCACCGTCCGCGAGGGCGGAGGAGAGCCGCTTGAGCAGCACGATGCCGCCGCCCTCGCCGCGCACGTACCCGCTCGCCCGCGCGTCGAAGGTGTAGCAGCGGCCGTCCGGGGACAGCGCACCGAACCGGTCGGCGGCGTCGGTGCTGTCCGGCACGAGGTTGAGCTGTACGCCGCCGGCGAGCGCGAGGTCGCACTCGCCCAGGCGCAGGCTGTCCGCCGCGAGATGCACGGCCACCAGCGACGACGCCTGGGCGGCGTCCACCGTCAGACTCGGGCCGCGCAGGTCCAGGGTGTAGGAGACCCGGTTGGCGATGATCCCCCGGCTCTGCCCGGTGAGGGTGTGCCGGGTGACGGCGCCCGGGCCGGCGCGCAGCACCCGGGTGGCGTAGTCGCTCGTGATCGCGCCGACGAAGACCCCGGTGCGGCTGCCGGCCAGCGTCGCCGGGCGCAGGCCGGCCTCCTCGACCGCCTCCCAGGCGAGCTCCAGCACCAGCCGCTGCTGCGGATCGAGCTGCGCGGCCTCCCGCGGCGCGATGCCGAAGAACTCCGGCTCGAATCCGTAGACGTCGTCGAGGTGAGCGCCGAAGGCGGCGCCGAGCCGGCGGGGAACAGCTGGGCCGCGGTCGACCGCGTCGCCGCCGGCGCGCAGCAGGCGCCAGAACGCCGCCGGGTCGGGCGCCGCGGGCAGTCGGCACGCCAGGCCCACCACCGCAATCGGGTCTCCCGCTCCCCGGGGGGTGTCGTCAGCGTTCGCGGACACGGCTGATCCACTGCTCATCGCTGGGGCGCTCCTCGTCGTGAACGTTCAGNCCCCCGACGCGCCGCCCTCGGACGGCACATTTCTCGGGAACGTCTGCCAGCGTAGGAGCACGGACTAACAACTGACTTTAGATCCGCTAAAGGTAATTTCCGTCGTACGGTTACGGGAATTTTCGGGCTACTGAGGGAACGGCTTCCGCGGTGTCGTGACAATCATTCACGGAAGGACCTGTCGGCCGGTTTTCCGGCGGCTTCACGAATNCCCGCCCGGCCGCCGCGGAATGCGTCCGTTCCCGCCGCGTCCGTCCCCGTCGTGGAATGCGTCCGTTCCCGCTGCGGCCGACCGGTCGCGCGGCTCGTGGTTGCCGCCGGGTGGGGCGGCCGGCGCCGTGCCGACCGCCCCACCCAGGTGGGTCGGGGACCTACTCGCTCAGGGCCCCCACCGTGTCCAGGACGTCACCGCCGGCCGTGCCGCCCAGCACGTACACCCGGCCGTCACCGCCGGTGGTCGCGGCGGCGTCCGCCCGCTTGGCGGCCGCACCCGTGGGGCCGGCGGTCCACTGGTCGTCGTCCGGGGAGTAGACCTGCACCGCGTCGGTGACGTCGCCACCCGCGTCCCGGCCGCCGACGACGTACACCCGTCCGTCCGGCCCGGTGGCGCCGGCGGCCTGGGTCACCCCGGTCGGCAGGTCGGACACCTGGGTCCAGGATCCGCTGCCACCCGTGCCGGGCGTGTAGGCGTACACGCCGGATGAGGCGCGGCCGGTCGGGCCGCCACCCGCCGCGCTGCCACCGGCGGCGAGGATGCGGCCGTCGGGCAGAGCGGTGAGGACCGGTGCCGTGACGGGGGTCGGCGGCGCATCCGCCGTGGTCCAGCTCGCGGCGTCGGGGTCGTAGATCGCCAGCGTGTCGCCGTCGAGGACGTAGATCTTCCCGTCGGTCGCGCGGGTCGCCCGCGGCTCACCCATCGGCTTGGGCAGCGCCGTCCCGCTCGTCCAGGTGCCGCTGGACGGCGTGTAGACCTCGACGGTGTCCGTCGGGTCGTTCCCGGCACCGGATCGGCCACCGATCGCGTAGATCCGGCCGTCGGTGCCGGTCGCCGCGGCGAGATGCGTCCGCGGGGTCGGCAGGCCGGCCGCGTCCGTCCAGGCCTTCTTGCCCGGATCGAAGACCTGGACGGTGCCCACCGGCGCGGCGGCCGCGCCGGGCGCCGCACTCGGCGAGCCGGTGCCGGTCGGCGACCCGCTCGGCGTGGCCGACGACGGGGTGCTCGGCGTCACCGACGACCCGCCGGTGGGCGAGGAGGTGTCGGTGGGCGAGGAGGTGTCGGTGGACGAGGAGGTGGCGGTGGGCGAGTCGGTGGAGGGCGGTGCGCCGTTGCCGCCGGGCGCGTTCGGCGCGTTGGACAACGGGCCGAACGTCGGTTCTCCGGTCAACGCGCCCGGGATGATCGTCGAGGTGGTGGTCGGACCGCCCGCGGGCGCCGTCGGCGACCCCGTCCGGGTCGAGGTCGGCGTTGAGGTCGGCGTCGAGGTCGACCCAGACGAGGTCGAGGTCGAGGTCGGGGAGGGAGTCGAGGTCGGGGAAGCAGAGGCGCTCGACGGGGAGGCGCTCTGGGTGGGCGAGCCGGTGGCCGAACCCGACGCGCCGCCGGCGCCGCCCGCGACCCCGGCGGTCTCCTGGCCGCCGATCGCATAGATCCGCCCGTCGCAGCCGGTGGTGGCGGCGAGGTGGGCGCGGGGAGCGGGCAGGGCGGTGACGGTCTGCCAGCTACCCAGCGGACCGGCCGTCGACGGGTAGGACGGGCAGCCGCCGCCCGCGGGGCTCGAAGCGGCGGAGCTTGAAGCGGCGGAGCTTGAAGCACCGGGGCTCGTGGTGGCGGCGCTCGCGGTGGCGGGGCTGCCCGTCGGCCCCGGGCCGCCCGGGGCGCCGGTCGGTGTCGCGGCGGCGCCCGTGCCGAGCAGGCCGGGCGAGGCGAGCGCCGCCGTCAGGGTGGCGGCCAGGACGAAGGTGCGTGACGGGCACCGACGTGACGTGCGGGACCAACTCATGGGTTCCCCCTCTTCAAGCCCGCGTCCGCGGACCCGACCGGCGGGTGGATCGCGTGGATGGATGGCGTCGCGGGGCCGGACGGCCCGAGCGACCGGCTGACCGGGCTTGTCGTGGCCGTGGGAACCAGCCGGGTGGGCAGGGGCGTCCGTGCACAGAACAGGCTACGGATTGTGTTCCCTCTGTTTCAGAATGTAAGCTGCCCGTCGCGGGTGGTTGTGGTGAGGCCGCCTCGGGCCGCCCGAGGCCCGCCGCCCGCGGCCGCATAGCCTCTCCCCGTGCCCAGCCAGCCGCCGCCCGTCCCGTCGAGAGTGACTGTCCTGCACGCCCGCGTGCTCGCCCGGCTGACCGGCGCGGCCGAGGCCCGGCGCAGCGAGCGCTTCTTCGCCGACCAGGGGCGGGTCGTGGCCGCTCTCGTCGGCCTGTCCGTGCTCGGGTCGGCGGCGGTCGCCGCGGGGCCGTTCATCCTGCGCCACCTCATCGACACCTCGCTGCCGACCGGCCGGGTGCGCGACCTCGCCGTCCCCGTCCTGCTGCTGTGCGCCGTGCTGGTGTTCGAGTCGACCGTGCTGTCCCTGCGGATGGCGCTCATCGCCCGGCTCGGCGGGGTCGTCTCCGTGCGCATCCGCCAGACCGTCAACGCCCACCTGCAGCGGCTGCCGTTCGCCTTCTTCCCCCGCAGCCAGCAGGGCGAGGTGATGACGGTGATGTCCTCGGATGTCCTGGCCGCCCAGAACGCGATCTCCGCGACCGTGCAGGCGGTCATCTGCCGGCTCGCGGACATCGTCGTCGGCACCGCCGTCGTCTTCGCGCTGGACTGGCGGCTCAGCCTCGCGGTAATGGTGTTCGCCCCGGCCACCCTGGTGATCATCCGGTCCGGGCGGCGCCGCCTGGCCGCGCTGTCGCAGCGCCAGCGGGAACTCGACGGCCAGCTCATGGCGCAGGTGTCCGACACCGCGTCGGTATCCGGGGCGCTGCACGTGCGGCTGTTCGACCGGGTCGACTACGAGTTGCAGCGGTTCGACGCGGCCGGCGCCGAGTTGCTCGCCGCCGCCCGGGAACAGGCCCGGCTCACCTCCCGGGTCCGGTTCCTGGTCAATCTCGGCATCGTCGCGACGATGACCGCCGTGGTCACTCTCGGCGCCTGGCTGGTCTCCTCCGAGCGGACGACGCTCGGCACGGTCGCCGCCCTCGGCGGCGCGTTGCTGGTGTCGTTCGGCCCGCTGTCCTCCGCCGTCGACCTGCGCTCCGAGCTGGCCGGCGCCGGGGCCTCCTTCCGTCGGATCTTCGCCCTGCTCGACGTGCCCGAGGACGAGGCCGCAACGATGCTCGCCGGGCCGCCGACCGCCATCGCCGTGCCCCGGCCGCTGGCCCCGGCCCCGAGCTCGGGCGTGGGTGCGGCCGCGGTACCGGTGGGCCTCGACCTGGCGCTCGACGAGGTGTGGTTCGCCTACGACCAGGCCGTGCCGGAGCCCGCGCGGGCGGCGGACGCCGCGGCGCGCGAGCGCCCCGGCCCCGACGACCCGTCCTGGAACCTGCGGGGGGTGACACTGCGGGTCGCGGCTGGGACGACCACGGCCGTCGTCGGCGCCAGCGGCGCGGGCAAGACGACGATCGCCTACCTCGCCAGCGGGGTGCACCGCCCGCAGCGAGGCCGGGTCCTGCTCGGCGGCGTGCCGCTCGACGCGATCCCGCCGGCCCGGCTGCACGCGGCGATCGGCGTGGTCCCGCAGGATCCGCACCTGTTCCACGACACGATCGCGGCGAACNTCCGCTACGGCCGGCTGNACGCGACCGACGACGAGCTGCGGGCCGCCCTCGACGCGGCCAGCCTGTCCGCCCTGCTCGACCGGCTGCCCGAGGGGCTGGCGACCCGGGTCGGCGCGCGGGGCTACCGGCTGTCCGGCGGCGAGCGCCAGCGGCTCGCCATCGCCCGCGTCCTGCTGCAGTCGCCGCAGGTGCTGGTTCTCGACGAGGCGACGTCCGCGCTGGACACCGTCTCCGAGGCCGCGGTCCGCACGGCGCTGGACCGGCTCGCCGTCGGCCGGACCTGCCTGGTGATCGCCCACCGGCTGTCGACGGTGATCGACGCCGACCGCATCTACGTCATGGACCACGGCCGCGTCGTCGAGGACGGCACCCACCGCGACCTGCTTGCCGACGGCGGTGCCTACGCCCGCCTCTACCGGCCGAGCGCCGTGTGACCGGCCGGGCCGGGATCGACGGTGCGGTCNACGCTGCTGTCCCGTGCCGGGTCGTGGGACGGCGGGCCCCGCGCGGGGCAGGATGGCTTGAAGCGTCGTGGGCGGAACGTGGTTCAACGCCCGCGGGAGGAGCATTCCGGTAGTGGATCCGGTGTGGTCGGCGCCGTCGTGGCACCCGTCGACCCGGACCGCGACCGGCAGGTCGAGAGGAGACACCCGCATGACCTCCACTGCCGGGAAAGCCACTGCCGCCGGTGGCATGGATGCCGCCGGTGGCACGGACGCCGCCGGTGGCATCGACGCCGGTGAAACCAACGCCGCCGGGCCCACCGCGCACGGCGGCTACTCGCACCGCCAGATCATGGTCATCCTCTCCGGCCTGCTGCTGGGGATGTTCCTCGCGGCGCTGGACCAGACGGTCGTCTCCACGGCGATCTACCGGATCGGCGAGAGCCTGCACGGGCTGACCGCGCAGGCGTGGGTCACCACCGCCTTCCTGATCACCTCGACGATCGCCACCCCGCTGTACGGCAAGCTGTCCGACCTGTACGGGCNCAAACCGTTCTTCCTGTTCGCGATCGCCGTGTTCATCACCGGCTCGGCGCTGTGTACCTTCGCGACGTCGATGTACATGCTCGCCGCGTTCCGGGCGGTGCAGGGCATCGGGGCCGGCGGCCTGTTCTCGCTCGCCCTGGCGATCGTCGGCGACATCATCCCGCCGCGGGAGCGGGCGAAGTACCAGGGCTACTTCATGGCGGTGTTCGGCACGTCCAGCGTCCTCGGACCCGTCGTCGGCGGCGCGCTGGCCGGCCAGGACACGCTGCTCGGCGTCGCCGGCTGGCGGTGGATCTTCCTGATCAACGTGCCGATCGGCATCGGCGCGCTCGTCGTCGTCGCGCGGGTCCTGCACATCTCCCACGAGCGCCGCGAGCACCGCATCGACTACCCCGGCGCCCTGACGCTCATCGTCGCCCTGGTGCCGCTGCTCATCGTCGCCGAGCAGGGCCGCGAGTGGGGCTGGGGCGCGGGCTCCTCGCTGGCCTGCTACGCGATCGGGCTGGTCGGCATCGCCGCGTTCGTGGTCGCGGAGCGGCGCGCGAAGGACGATGCCCTGCTGCCGCCCCGGCTGTTCCGCAACGGGGTCTTCGCCGTCGGATCAGCCCAGTCGGCGATCATCGGGATCGGCATGTTCGGCGGGATCACCCTGATCCCCCTCTACCTGCAGCTCGTCAAGGGGAACTCGCCGACCAAGGCCGGCCTGCTCACCCTCCCGCTGGTCCTGGGCATCATGCTGCTCTCGCTCGTGGCGGGACAGATCACCGCGCGGACCGGCCGTTACAAGATCCTGCCCGTGATCGGCTCGGCGCTGCTCGTCGTCGGGATGCTGTTGCTGTGGCGGCTGTCGGCCGACAGCAGCCTCGTCTACGTCGATCTGGCGATGTTCGTCGTCGGCGCCGGGCTGGGCCTGAACATGCAGACGATCGTCCTGGCGATGCAGAACGCCGTGCCGCCGCGGGACATCGGGGTGGCGACCTCCTCGACGACGTTCTTCCGGCAGCTCGGCGGCACCCTCGGCGTGGCGGTGTTCCTGTCGATCGTGTACTCGATCGTCGGCTCCCGGATCACCTCCGCGTACGCGGACGCGCGCGGCACGGCGGCGTTCGACGCGGCCGCGCGCAGCCATCCCGACCAGCTCAAGGTGCTCGGGTCGGCGTCCTCGGGTGGCTCGGGCAGCCTCAACGACACCTCGTTCCTCCACGGACTCGACCCGGTGCTGACCCACCCGTTCAAGGCCGGCTTCACCGAGGCGATCACAGTCGCCTTCCTGGTCGGTGCCGCCGTGCTGGTCCTCGCCTTCGTGCTGTCCCTGCTGCTCAAGGAGGTGCCGCTGCGAGAGACCGGCGCGGCCTTCGCCGACCAGCCGGCCGCGCCGGACGGGACCGCCTCCCCGGCCCCGAGCGGCACCGGTCCCGAGGCCGCGGCGGCCGGTCCCGAAGCTGCGGCGGCCGGTCCTGAGGCCGCGGCGGCTGGTCCCGCGCGGTCCGACGGTCCGCGCGTCGGCGGCTAGCCCGCTTACAAGTGGCCGCGGCGGACCATCAGCGCCAGCACGCAGGCCGAGGGTGCCATCGGTAGCCACACGGTGACCAGCCGGTAGCCCAGGACCGCGGCGAGCGCGACGGCGGGGGACTGCCCGGCGGCGATGATCGCCGCGGTGAGGGCCGCGTCCAGCGAGCCGAAGCCGCCCGGCGAGGGGACCAGGGCCGAGGCGGCGCTGGCGGCGAAGTACAGCGCGAAGACCGCCCCGACGCCGAGCGGGAGGTGCAGCGCGCGCATGATCGCCCACAGGGTCGCGGCGTGTAGCAGGGGGATGGCCGCCGAGCCGCCCCACAGCAGGGCCGCCCGGCTCGGCGAGCGGATCGTGGAGCGCATCGACCGTAGCTGGTCGACGACTCGTGCCCACACCCCGTGCGCCACCCGGCGGGCCGCCGGTACCAGCCAGCCCAGCAGCGCGGCGACGGCGACGGCCGCCGCGGCCACCGCGACGCCCAGGGCCACCGGGCCGCCGTCCGGCAGCCGGGTGGAGTCCACCGGCAGGAATCCGCCGGCCAGCAGGACGGCCAGCACGGCGAGATGGGTGGTGACCCCGGCGGTGGCGTCGAGGCCGACCGCCGTCAGGGACTCCCGCAGGGAGAAGCCGTGCCGGTGCAGGAAACGCAGCTTCACCGCGCCGACCCCGAACCCGGCGGGCAGCACGTGATTGGCCACGCTGCCCGCCACTTGGGCGGCGAGCAGCCGGCGGACCGGCAGCGACCGCGGCACCGTCCCCTGCTGGCAGGCCGCGCCCGCGACCCAGGTGAGCTGGGCGACGGCGACCGCGCCCACCAGCCAGAACGGATGGGCGCTGGCCAGCGCGTCGATGCCGGTCCGCACGGTCGACCACGACCGCACCAGCCACACCGCCGCCACCAGCGGCGCCGCGCAGGCCAGCAGCGGGCGAACCAGCCAGAACCGGCCGCGGCGGGGCGCGACGGCCACCGCCACGGCGCCGCTCGGGCCGGCGAGGACGAGGTCCCCGCCCGGCACCACGGGCGCGGCTGCCCCGGTCCGGGCGATGACCGCCGCTGGGGCGGCGTCGAGGGTCGCCAGGGGCAGCGCCCCGCCGCCCACTGCCGCCGCCTCCGGTGCCTGGCGCATCACGGTCCTCCCGTCCTGGCGTCGGCGTGGCTCTGGCCCATGTCGACCCGGTCTGCCCCGGTGCCGTCCGGGATGACGCCATCCGGAGCGATGCTCCCCGACATGTTCTCGTCGAGGGCTCCGCGACGCGCCCGTGACAGTTCACCCGAGTGTCGCGTGACCGCGTCGAGATCGGAACCCGAGCCGCCCGCGAGCAGCCCGGCGAGGCGTCCGGCGAGCCCGCCCCAGCTCCAGGCCTCGCGCATCCATTCCCGCCCGGCCAGGCCC
Organism: Frankia sp. CpI1-P; assembly: GCF_001421075.1. Lineage (NCBI taxonomy): Bacteria > Bacillati > Actinomycetota > Actinomycetes > Frankiales > Frankiaceae > Frankia > Frankia sp. CpI1-P. The sequence goes on from NZ_LJJX01000024.1 coordinate 22,930, forward strand.
ATCCGAGCGGCCCGGTCGGGGTCGTCGAGCAGCTCCACGACGGCCCGGGCCACGGCGGCGGTGTTCCGGCCGTCGACGACCTCGCCCGTGCGGCCGGGCAGGACGACGTCGGGCGCGCCGCCCTGGGCGCCGGTGATGACGGGCAGCCCGCTGGCCGCCCCCTCCAGGGAGGACAGGCCGAGTCCCTCCAGGTCCAGGCCGAGCCAGCGGGTGCGAGACGGCATGGCGAACACGTCGGCGGCGTCGAGGTAGGCGGGCAGCTCCTCCTCACCGACCGCGCCGGCGAAATGCACCTCGTCGGCCACCCCCACCTGTCCGGCGAGGCGGCGCAGCCGGCCCTCGGCGGGTCCCTGCCCGACGAGCAGCAGCCGGGCCCCCGGATGGCGGCGCCGCACGGTGGTCCAGCCGCGGATGAGGGTGTCCTGCCCCTTGCGCGGCACCATTCGGGCCACGCAGATCACGACCGGGCGGTCCGACCAGCCCAGGGCCCGGCGGATGTCGGCCCCGCCGGCGCCCGGCCGGAAGCGGCGGGTGTCGACGCCGCCGGTCAGCCGCGCGAGGGTGGTGCCCGGCGGGGAGACGGCGACCAGCCGGCGCCGGGTGAACGCGGTGAGGTACGTCAACACGTCGGCGCGGGCGGCGACGGTGCGCACGAGCGACCAGCCCACCGGCAGCCGGGACCAGGCGACCTCGTGCCCGTGGCTGGACGCCACCACCCTGGTGACGCCCGCCTCGCGCAGCGTCGGGCCGAGNACCCCGTACGGCGCGGCGGTGGGGAACCAGACGGCGTCACAGCCCTCGCTGCGCACCAGCGAGCGCAGCAGGCGCCGGGACCGCGGCGAGGTGAGGATCCGCTCACCGGCCCGGACCACGGGGAAGGGCAGTGTGCGGTCGAACTCCTCGGCGCCGGGCGCCGCCGGCGCGACGACGACGACCCGGTCGGCGGGCAGGCCGGCGGTCAGGTGACAGGCGAACGTCTGGATGCCGCCGAGGACCGGGGGGAACTTGTCCGCCACCACCAGCGTCCGCGGCAGGTCGACGGCACCCGCGGGGCCGGTCGACCGGGAGCCGGGCGGCGCCGCGGGTGCGGGCACGATGCCCGCCGGCGGCGCGGACTCGTCCGGCCCCGCCGGGCGGGGAGTCCGCCTCACGCGGCGTCCGGCCAGCGCAGTTGTGCGGCATGCGGCGGGGGGTGGCAGGCGTCGTCCCGTTCGACGGGCAACGACGGCAGTCGGCGACCATCCATGAGGGGAGATGATTGCAGGCGGCCGGTGTGAGCTGGATGAGTGCCGCGAATGGGATGCGCCCCGCGGCGGTGGGCTGGCGGGCTGTGGCGTGGCGTGGCAGGTCGGGCGGTGGTGGACGGGCTCGCGTGGACGGGCTCGCTCAGCGCACCGCGAAGCCGGCGTCGATCGGCAGCGCGACGCCGGTGACGTACTTCGCGGCGTCCGAGACCAGCCAGGCCACCGTGTCGGAGATGTCCTCGGGCTGGAGGATCTCGATGGGCAGCGCGTTCTGCATCGCGGCGGTGGCGTTGTCCGACTCGGNGAGCAGCTTCGCCATCGACTCGTTCATCGTCATTCCGGTGGCGACGCCGGTCGGGTGGATGGTGTTCACCCGGATCCAGTGCTTGGCCAGGTCGTTCGCGAGTACCTGCATGAGCCCGACCAGGCCGCGCTTGGCCGCCGTGTACGCCTGCGGGCCCGCGTCCGGACTGCCCGTCCCCTTCAGGCCCGCGCTGGAACTGGTCAGGACGATCGCCCCACCGCGGCCGCCCTCGATCAACGCCGGTAAGGCGGCCCGCACCGTCTTGAAGACGCCGGTGAGATTCGTGTCGATGACGTCCTGCCACTCGGTGAACGGGTCCTTTTCCGGCGACAGCCGGATGATGCCGGCGTTCGCGATGACGATGTCCACCCGGCCGAACTCGGTGAACCCCTCCTGGAAAGCGGCGGAGAGCCCGGCGAAGTCCCGCACGTCCGCCTGGCGGGCGACGATCCGCCCGCCCAGCTTCTCGACGAGCTCCACGGTTTCGGCGAGATCGGCCGCCGAGGCGTTCGGATAGTCCATCGACGCGATGTCGGCGCAGATGTCCACGCCGATGATGTCGGCCCCTTCGCGGGCCAGCCGCACCGCGTGCGCCCGCCCCTGCCCGCGGGCGACTCCGGTGATGAAGGCGGTCCTGCCGTCGAGTGTGCCCATCCGGCACTCCTTCCGGAAACTGAATTCCTGGCATCGGTGTAGCGCAGGTCACAAACGTTATTGCGGACACTGATCGTCCGCAAGGGCTGCCGCCGGCCGCCGCGCGATGATGGACCCCGGACGGCGGGTGACACCGCTGGCGGACGGCGACACCGCTGGCGGACGGCGACACCGCCGGCGGACGGGGACACCGCCGGCGGACGGGGACGAGGAGACCGATGGTGCAGACGACGACGGGGCAGGCCGTGCGCGGGCGGCCCCGGGATCCGGACCTGCAGGCGCGGGTCCTCGACGCGGCGTTGGCCGAGTACGCTCGGTCCGGCTGGGCGGGCTTCACCATGCACGCCGTCGCCGGGCGCGCCGGGGTCGGCAAGTCGTCGATGTACCTGCGGTGGCCGACCAAGGAACAGCTCCTGGTCGACGCGATCGACGCCTACACTCGCCCGCTCGTCGTTGACCACGACACCGGCTCGCTGCGCGGGGACGTGCTCGCCCTGGCGTCGAGCCTGCTGGCCCACTTCCTCGACCCGATGGGTTGGGTGACGGTGCGCATCGCCGTGGACGCCGCCGTCGAGTCCTTCGATCTGGGCGGCTTCCACGAACGGATCGTCACGAAGCACAACGACGCGGCCCAGCGCATCGTCGACCGGGCGATCGGCCGCGGCGAGCTGCCGGCGGGGGTCGACGGCCGGCCGCTGCTCGAGGGCCTGTTCGGTGGCGTGCTCATGCACGCCCTGGCGATGCCGCCCCACGAGCACGCCGCCGCCCGGGGCGCCCTCGCCGCGCACGTCACGCCGCTGGTCGACCTGCTGCTGCGCGGAGTCGGCCCGGCCGCGACCCCCACGGGCGGCTGACCCGGAACGAGGCCGCGGCGCCGCAACGCGGGCACCAGGCCGTCGGCGATCTCGGCGACCACACGGCGGTGCACCGGCGTGGCGAGCAGGAGCCCGTCCCCGCCGACGCTCCGACCTCACCCCCGGCGGGACCACCTGACCCGGACCGGGCGGTGCCGGTTGTACGGCCGCACCGTCCGGGTAGGCACAGAGACAGGGCAGGACAGGGCGGCGCCAGCCGCGGCCCGGGCGCATCGGCTCGTGGGCTGTCGGCCATGCGGCGCGGAAGGAGCACGACGATGGTGGGCACGCTTACCGTCACGGAACGTCGCAGGTGGCTCGACTGGGCGCTGGACATCTTCGACACGCAGGTGCGGGCCGTGNCACCCGGGTCCTGGGCGGCGCCGACACCGTGCGGACAGTGGGACGTGCGGGCGCTGGTCAACCACCTCACCGTCGAACATCTGTGGGTTCCGCCGCTGCTGGCCGGTCTCACCCGGGAGGACATCGGCACCCGGTTCGACGGGGACCAGCTCGGGGACGATCCGGGCGCGCGCTGGACGGTGACGGCCCGCCGCAGCCGGGACGCCTGGGACCGGCCGGAGGCCTGGGCGTCTATCCCGATGTTGTCGTTCGGACCCACCCCGGCGGACGAATACGCCTTCCAGCTCACCGCCGACCTGCTCATTCATGCCTGGGACCTGGCCCGGGCGATCGACGCCTCGGGCCGGCTGCCCGGCGACACCACGTCGGCGCGGACCGTCGGTAACAACCGCGAGCTCGTGCGCTGGGTCCACGACAGCCTGCGCCGCCAGATCGACGCCTGGCGAGTCGTCGGCATCTTCGCCACACCGGTCTCGGTGCCGGACGACGCCGACGAGTGGACCCGGCTGATCGCCCTCACCGGCCGCTCACCGCACTGGCAGCCCGGCCTCGACGCCGGCCAGCCTCTCGACGCCGGGCAGCCTCTCGACGCCGGGCAGCCTCTCGACGCCGGTCAGCACCTCGACGGTGGTCAGCACAGGGGGTAGATGAGGATCGGTGCTCCCGCCCCGCCGGCCGCAGCGGTGGGCGGAGCCGAACAGCTACGCAGCGGGGCCGGGGTCGTCGGCGTGGGGGAGACGCCGCCGCCGGGCACCGGGTGTTTGACGGCCCCGGACGGTGCCGTCGGCGCCGGTTGCGGCGACGCCGCGAGGTCCGACGCCGCGAGGTCCGACGCCGCGAGGTCCGAGGACGGCCGCGTCGCCACCCCCGCGCCGTCGTCCGCGCCGAGGCGACCGATGGCCGCGGACAACGCCCTCGCCGACCCGGCCGAGCCGCCGCCGTCGCGCCCCCAGCTCACCTGCACACCGGACACCGCGATCAGGCCGCCGACCGCGAACGCGGCCACCGCGCTCATCACGACGACCAGCACGACGAGCAGCCGCAGGGTGCCGCGGTCCGGTGAGCCCGCCGCAGCGCTCATCCGCGCCCCCGGCGACCCGAAGCGCGGGCGGCCCGCGCCGCCGGTCCCGCGCCGGCGGGAAGGCGCCGGCATCGGGTGGCGATCTCGGCGTCCCTGCGCATGGGCCGACCGTAGCGGATCGAGCCGGTTGCGGTGGGACGGTGCGGCGCACGCTGCGGATGTCGGGCGAAAGACGATCCGTCGGATCGGTGCCGATTGATGGTTAGTCCGCGAAATTCGGGGAGACAAAGCCGATATCAGCGCCGCTCGTTCCTCGTCCGCTCCCTGCGACTGCCCCTTTCCGGAGGTATCTGATGGGCCTGCGATACACCCGCCGACCGCGGTACGGACCGTTTCACCTCAACGTCAGCGAGCGGGGGGTGTCCTCGGTCACGCTGAAGCTCGGGCGCGTCTCCTGGCGGGTCTGGTCGCGCAACCGCCGCGGCGGCCTGTCCAGCGTCGACCTGCCGGGGCCGTTCTCCTACCGGCGGGAGGGCCGCAGCCGCCGGCGGGCCGAGGGCTGATCCCGGCGGGCGCACCCTCAGTCGGCGGCGACCCGCGCGGTCGGGGCGGTCTTCGCGGTCGGGGCCACGATCGGGACGGGTTGCCGTTCGGCCAGCAGGATCGCGAGGTCGTCGTGCAGGGCCCCGCCGGCATGGGTTCCCACGGCGGCGATGAGCCGATCCAGAGCCTCGTCCTGGCCGCCGCCCCGTAGCAGGTCCAGGCGATCGTCCAGCGGGAAGAAGCGCCTCTGGGCGTCCCTGGCCTCGATCAGCCCGTCGGTGAACAGCAGTAGCCGGTCACCGATCTCCCAGTGCGCCGTCGTGACGGTGAACCGCTCGGCCAGCCCGAGCGGGGGGCTGGGCGAGCGCAGTTCCAGCGTCGCCGATCCGTCCGCCGAGACGAGCCGCGGCGGGTGATGGCCCGCCGAGCACATACCCAGCCGCCCGTCGGGATGGATGTCCAGGACGAGCGCGGTGACGAAGTCCTCGGGCCCGGCTTCGCGCCCCACCGCCCGGGCGCACGCCGCCGCCACCTGCTCGGGATCCAGCCAGGTCACCGCGGCCTCGCGGAAGGCGCCGAGCACCACCGAGGCCAGCCGGACCGCCGGCAGCCCCTTGCCCCGAACATCTCCGATGATCACTCGGATGCCGTTCGCGGTCGGCACGACCTCGTAGAGATCTCCGCCGACGGACGCCTCCTGCGCCGCCGACAGGTAGCGGGCGGCGAAGCCGGCCCCGTCGAGCTGGCCCGGGACCGCCGGCAGCAGCGCCCGCTGCGCGACCTCGGCGACGGCCTGGACGCGGTGCAGCTTGGAGCGCTGCCGGTCCCGGTACACGCAGATGTAGACCGCGATCGCGGACTGGACCAGGACCAGGATGATCGCGGCGATGTGCGGCTGCGTGCCGAAGCGGTGGTCCCAGAGCCCGGAGAGGATCGCCACGATCACCGTCAGTCCGCCGATGCCGGCGGTGATCAACGGTGGGCAGGCGGCGGCGAGGATCAGCGGCCCCAGGCCGAAGTACCCGGTCAGCGCGACGCCGGGTCCCAGGTCGACGACGAGCGCCAGCGTGAGCACGGNCGCCCCGGCGACGATCAGGCGCAGGTTCTCCGGCCCACCCACCGCATCGGCTCCTGCGGGCGCGGCAGGGTTCGTCCGGGCAGTTCGNATGNCTCATTCTCCCGAGCAGACCAGGCGTTCGACCACACACCCTCGCAACCCGGCCGTCGGGTGACGGAAACCTGCCCAGAAGGTCAGGCGGTAGGGACGGCGCGTTCGCCCGGGTGATGCAGGTGCCAGCGTTCGCTGTCCTCGAGCTGCGCGGCCAGGGAGATCAGCAGGGCCTCGCTGCCCGCGGGCCCCATGAGCTGGGCGCCGACCGGCAGACCGGCGGCGGTGCGCCCGGCGGGCACGTTGACGGCCGGCCAGCCCAGCACGTTCCACGGCCAGGCGAACGGGCAGGCCGCCACGATCGCCTGGTCGGTGGCCCAGTTGGTCTCCCGGTTGAGCTCGCCTACGCGCGGCGGGGGGGTCGCCGTCGTCGGCGCGAGCACCACGTCGATCCGGCGGAAGATCCGGCCGATGTTGAGCCGGGCCAGCGGCTCGGCCGCGCGGGTCAACGCCAGGAACGGGCGCAGCGCCCGGCCGGTCCGGGCGTTGGCCACGGTCCGTGGGTCCAGCAGGGACGGGTCCGGGACCCGTCCGGCCCAGTCGCGGATGCCGTCCATGGACCGCGGCAGGAAGATCGTCCCGAGCAGGCCGTAGGGCGGCTCCACCGGGACGACGTCGTGCCCGAGCCGGGCGAGCACCTCGGCCATCCGTTCCACCGCGGCGCGCACCGCCGGATCGAGGCTCGCCGGCATCCCGCTGTAGGGGCGGTGCAGCGACACCCCGATCCGCAGCCGGGGCGGGGGATGCCCGGCCGCGGACCGGAACGGCTCGACCGGCGCCGGCGCGGAGTCCCGGTCGACGGGCAGGCTGCCGGCCAGGACATCGAGCAGCAGGGCGCCGTCGGCGACGGTCCTGGTCAGCGGGCCGTAGACGGTGAGGCCGTTGAACTGCTCGCGCACGGGCGCGCTGGAGATGCGACCGCGCTGTGGCTTGATCCCGACGAGATGCGTCCAGGCGGCCGGGATGCGCACCGATCCGGCGCCGTCCGAACCGATCGCGCCGGGCACCAGGCCCGCGGCCACCGCCGCCNCCGCGCCGCCGGAGGAGCCGCCGGGGGAGTGGTCCAGATCCCACGGGTTGCGGGTCACCCCGAACGCCGGGCCCTCGGTGAACGGCCACTGCCCGAACTCGGGCGTGTTCGTCTTGCCGACGATGACAGCCCCGGCGGCCTTCAACCGCCGCACCATCTCGCTGTCCCGAGCGGCCGGGGGGAACTCGCCCGCGGCACCGAACGCCGTCGGCAGACCGGCGATGTCCGTGTCGTCCTTGATCGCGATCGGCACGCCGAGCAGGGGGCGGTGCCGGTCGGCCGCCGGTCCGCCGGGGCCGTGGGCCGATCCGCCCCGGCCACCGGTCGACCCGGCGGCGAGCTCCACGTCGGCCGCCGCCGCCTCCGCGAGTGCCTCGCGTACCCGTACCCGGCGGAAGGCGTTGAGCGTGGACTGGGTTGCCTCGATCCGGTCCAGCGCGGCCTCGACGAGCTCGTGGGAGGTCACCTCGCCCCGCGCGAGGCGGGCTGCGAGGGCGGCGACGCCGTCCAGCGGGCCGTCCCGCTCCGGATCGACGAGCATCCCAGGCGCGTCCGACATCAGCCACCCCCCTGCCGCATCGGGCCTTGCTGCCCGCACCGTAACCGACCGCGGACCGCTCGCCCCGCCTCTCGCGCGATACCTCCCATTGTCCGCCGTCGTTACCGGTTTGNCAGAGGCATGGGGAAGGGAAGGGTTTAGTGCACGTCACGTGAGATTCGGGTCATATCGCGCGTTGTCGGACACGTGATGCGAGGGACGCCGTATCACGCACGCCACATCGTGTTATCAACATCGGGGACGGGGTACCGCCGACGGGAGAACGGATCGTGAACATCTCGCGGCGCTACCACGGGTATCCCGGTGGCCACCACCGGGTTGTCTCCCGCGGCCGCCGCGGCCCACCCGCCGGACCGCCCGACCGGATGGACCGCCCGACCGGATGGACCGCCCGCCGGTCGGCCGAACCATGGCCCGGTAAGGCGGCTCGACCCCTCTCGGGGCCGGCCGGGCCGCGCGGGCGGCGGCGACGGTGCGTCGACGCGGTAACTCGCCGCGCCGAGACCGCCAGGGCCGCGGGGATCCGCAGGCTGTCGAGATCGGAAGACCTCGAGACGAAGTAAGACGATGAGGGAGGAACCACCCGATGTCAGTGGACCCGAACGCGGCCACGCCGGACCCCGCGCCGATCACGCCGCCGAAAGGCGCGGCGCCGTCAGCCCCTGGCGGGGCCCGGCCGTCCTCGCCCGAGCCGGAACGGCCGACCAGCGCGCCCGCGCTGAACGGTCACAGCCCCGCCGCTGCGCCTTCCGCGGCCGCCACGCCTTCCCCCGCCGCCGCGCCTTCCCCCGCGTCCGATGGGGAGGGAGGATCCGGGCCGGGGGAGGCGTCGAGCACCCGGGAGCGGGTGGCGGTGGGCGCGGCCGAGGTGCGCGAGCGCGTCAGCGGCGCGGCCGCGACCCTCGCTCCGCACGTCGCCGCCGCAACCGAGCGGACCCGTGGCGCGGCGGAGAAGGCTGCTGGGACCGTGCGGGAGAAGGTCGCGGAGAACCCCCGGTTGGCCGCCGCGACGGAGCGGACGATCGGCGCTCGCGACCGGGCCGTCGGAACCGTCCGGGAGCGGCTCGCCCAGCACCCGCAGGTGAACGCCACGGCCGAGAAGACCCTCGCCACCAGCGGTAAGGCGGCCCGTTCCGCCGGGCAGCGGGCCCGGAACAACCCGCGGGCCACCGGTGGCGTGCTGGCCGGCACCGCGCTGGTGCTCCTGGTCCGCCGGGCCCGCCGGNGCCGCCGCCGCAGCGCCGACTGAGCACCGCCTGCCCGGGGTGGCTGGGTCGCCCCGTCCCTGCCCTCTTCCTCCGGTCTGTTCCCTCCGGACCGGAAAAGAGTGCGCATACCGGTGTTTATGCCGATCGGGTGCGGGGACACAGGACTCAACCACCTCGGCAGGGAGAATAAAATGGTCACATTCGTCGTCGTCATGATTCTGCTCGGTCTGGTCGCCGGCGCCGTCGCTCGCGTGGTGCTGCCCGGACCCGATCCGATCGGCATTCTCGGCACCATTGTCGTGGGCATCATCGGTTCTTTCGTCGGCGGTTTCCTGGGCTACGTCCTGTTCAACAAGGATGTCGGTGAGGGCGCGCTCCAGCCGTCCGGGATCATCGGCTCCATCATCGGTGCCATCCTGGTGCTGCTGATCTGGCGCAACGTCGGCGGCCACAGCAACAGCCGGTCGCGTGGTCGTAGCCGCCGCTACGCCCGTCGGTGACCGCACTGACCGTCGGTCACGGCGACACCCATCGGTGATCTCCGGGACTGCCGAGAAGCCGACGACCGCGAGGTCGGCCGGCGCGGGCCCAGCCCGCCCCGCGCCGACCTCGCCCGCCGACCTCGCCCGCCGACCTCGCCCGCCGACCTCGCCCGCCGACCTCGCCCCCGACGTCCCTCCCGCGCCAGTGCACAGCCATCCCGACTTCGCCGCCGGCCCCTNGGTCCCGGCGGCTTTTTGCTGTTCCGGGGCCGGCCGGCGCGGGTGACCCGACGCGCGCCTGGGCGCGTCGCGGGTGGACCGGGCGGGATCATCTCGGGATGGCCGGCGGTTTCACGCGCCCGGCAGGGCGAAGATCGCCGCAAGGTGGACCGGCTCCACGAACCTGCCGTCCGGGGAGGATGTGCGCAGCGCCTCGGTGATCTCCTTCTCGAAGGAAGCTCGCCGGTCTCCCAGGAGCCGCCCGATGGGGAAGGACGTCGAGTACAGATACTGATCTTTAATTCACCGGGTCGGACTGGAGCGGATCCCGCCCGGTTCCGGTTCCGCGGAATCCGAAAATGACCGTACCCCGTGGCCGTGGTGGTGATCACAGATCGTGACGGCGGCTGTGGGGTGTTCAGGGTGGATGCAGGGGAGAGCGCCTACCTGGTCGCTCTGGTGGGTTCCGCGTCCGATCTGTCCCTACACAAGGACCGGATGGCACCGTTCCCCTGCACACCCCTGCCCCCGGCCCCCCTCGCCGGCCACGCGACGTGAGCGTTGACCCGACCCGGACCCGGACCCGGACCGGACCGGACCGGCAAAGAACCGTGCGAACGCGACAGCGGCGACCGTGACGGTCGCGTCCCGGCAGCACACGAGGACAGCACCAGCACCAGCGGAAGCGCAGCCGAACCGTGCGCCCGCCCGGTGACGGAAGCGTGATGACCGTGGCGCGGTTCCGCGGAACACCTCGATCATCAGCCGAGGGCGGGTCGAGGGCGGGTCGAGGGCGGGTCAGGGGCGGGATTGTGCGCCGGCCGGCAGCCGTCCGCGGGCCGGTCTGGCACCATCCTGATCTGCCCGNAGGGCACGTCGCCGTCACCGGATCGACTGCGGAGCCATCATCATGATCCATCCACCGGCACCGCACGTTAAAGATCAGTAGCCGACGATCTGGTCAGCCGTCCACTTTCGCTCGAACTCGAAGACGATCCTTTCCACGTGCCGGAACGGGGATCGGCGCAGGACGCTCTCGTGGGACTCCGCGGGTGGCACGAAGACGCCGCTGCCGGCGCGACGCACGGTCCCGAGAAACCTCGCCTGGACCTCCTCGATCGCCCGCTGCCAGTCGGTGGCGGGCCGGACGAGGCAGTTGTCGTTGACGATGACGAGTCCGCCGCCCGGGGTGACGATGTCGGCGAGCGTTGCCAGAACACGGTCCCGGTCCATCCAGTGGAATGACCGGCCCATGGTGACGAGGCGAAACCGGCCGATTTCCGGGGGAAGGTTCTCTGCGCGCGCTTCCACCCATCTCGCGTTACGGACGTCCGCCAGGCTCGCCGCTCGTGCCGCCTCCGCGAGCATTTCGGGCTCGGGATCGACACCGAAAAGCCTGCGGGTAGCCAGGTCGGTGGCGAGCGTAGTACGCGGCGGTTCCAGTAAAAAGATCGCCGATCAGGCCGCCAACCTAGCGGCCGTCCGCGGGTACGTCTTNCCCTTCCACGAGGTTCCGCGGAAACCGCGCCACCGGCCCCGTGCCCGGCCCTGGCCCCGTGCCCGGGTCCGCGGTCGCCGGTGGTGGTGTCCGGTGGCAGCGGCTTACCGCGAGCAGATCACCGATCGTCTGCGTCCCTCCCGGGGCCGGGGTCGTCGCCGGGGTGGTCCGGGTCGGGCGTGTGGTCGGTGGTCTCACTGAAGTCGCGAGCCCGCTGGGCGGAGTCCGCGCTCGCGCCGGAGAACAGCCGCGCGTCGTCGGCGGCGTCGGCGCGCGGGGGCTGGGGGCCGTCCGGGGCGTCGCCGGCCTCACCCGGGCCGGTCGAGCCGTCGGGGGTGCGGGGCGTCGGGGGGAGATGACTGCCGTCGCCGTCCCTGGTGGACAGGGTGATCGTGGTGATCGGCTCCCAGCCGCGGCGGGCGCCGTCGCGCTTGCGGAGCCGGTCGCGGGGCATCCCGTCGCGGTCCTCCCGCTCGCGCACCAGGGTGCCGATGGCGCCCCCGTCGCGGTCGCCGGCTCCGTTCTGGTGGCTGTTGGCACCGTAAGGGCCGGCACCATTGTGCTGGTCTGCGCTGTACCGGCTGGCGTCGCGGCGGTCGTCGGTGAGGTGGCCAGGGTCGGCGAGGGGGCCGGAGCCTGGACCGGTGAGGTGGGCGGTGGCGTCGAACTCGATGCGGGTTCGCGGCAGTGCCCGGTGATGGTTGCGCTGCAGCCACAGCACGAGGGCCTCCCGCACGTGGCAGCGCAGATCGAAGGTGGTCGGGCCGTCCTTGCCGCTGACCAGCACCCGGATCCGGATGTGGTCGCCGACGGCGTCGGTCACCTGCAGCACGCAGACCCGCTGGTCCCACAGGTCGGTGGCCGCCAGGACCCGGTGCATCTCGGCGCGCATCTCCTCGAGCGGGACCTCCCAGTCGAGATCCAGCTCCACCGCGCCGAGCACGGCGGACTCCTTGCGGGTCCAGTTCTGGAACGGCGTCGTGGTGAAGTACGTCGACGGCAGGATCATCCGCCGGTCGTCCCAGATGTGGACGACGACGTAGGTCAGCGTGATCTCCTCGATCCGGCCCCACTCCTCCTCGACGACGACCACGTCGTCGACCCGGATGGCGTCGGTGAACGCGAGCTGCAGGCCCGCGAAGACGTTGGCCAGCGAGGTCTGGGCCGCCAGGCCCGCGACGATGCCGACGACGCCGGCGCTGGCGAAGATGCTGGCCCCGGCTACGCGCACGCTCGGGATCGTCATGAGCATCGACGCACCGGCGATGATCGAGATGATGGCGACGGTGATCCGCCGCATCAGCGTGACCTGGGTGCGCACCCGCCGGGCGTGCCGGTTGTCGACGACGTCCACCCGGTAGCGGGCGAGCGCGAGCTCCTCGAAGACGAACGCGAGGACGGCGACGCACCAACCGATCCCGGCGATCAGCAGGATGTCGCAGACGTGGATCGCCGGCTGCGTCCAGTCCTGTTCGTGGGTGGCGTTGAGGCCGATGAGCAGCGCGAGCAGGATCAGGGTCAGCCGGACGGGCCGCCGGCCGCGGTGCGCGAGATCGGCGACGATCTGGGAATGCCGGNCGATACGCAGCGCGACCCGGTGCAGCAGTATGGNGGCGGCCGCGGCGACGATGACCGCACCGACCAGGACCGTCANCACGGCGATCGTCGACTGCATGTTGGAGAAGGACAGATCGGGCGCGGCGCTTACACGCACAGGCAGGCTCCTCGTCCCTGGGGGGCATGGTTCCCCGGGTGCCCTGCCCCTGATCCGGCGGCTCATGAAGTGATCCGCGCCATAGTCAGGCGGAGGTGTTAACCGCCCGAGGGCATTCGCGTCGGTCCAGGCACCCCGGGATACCACTTCGAGGTAACGGATCGCGGATCGTGTGCGGCTGTGTGCGCTGCGGACGATGATGGAGGCGGAGCGCACGGATCACACGGATCGTGGACGCGATGGAGCCAGGCCGGCGACCGCGCCGGCGGACGGCGCCGGGCCGCGCCACGCTCACCGGAGGCGGGCATGGGTTCCTTCCCGACCATCATCAGGCAGGTACAGGAAAAGGATCTGGCGGCCCTCGCCGCGCTGGATGAGATGATCTTCGGCCATCTTGCCTATCCCTACTTCGTCCTGAGACAGATCTTCGACGTGCACCGCGGCGAACTGCTCGTGCTGGAACAGGCGGGCGGGATGCGCGGGTACTCCGTCGCGGTCCGCTCGACGACCCGCGGCCTGGCCTGGTTCCTGGGGCTGGGGGTCGAACCGGACAGTCGGGGTCGGGGTTTCGGCCGGCGGCTCGCCGACGCCTCTCTCGACCGCCTGCGTGCGCAGGGTCTCGATCGCGTCCGGCTCACCGTGGACGGCGAGAACGCCGCCGCGGTGCGTCTCTACCGCCGGCTGGGCTTCGTGCGGCTCGGCGAGATCGCCGACTACCTCGGTCCCGACGAACCCCGCCAACTCCTGGAACTGGCGCTCAACCCCGTGGACCGGGACAGGCACACGGCACCCGCGGTGGGAGGTCAACGCGACCCACTCGATCCGCGAGCCGAGAAGTTCCGGAGCAATGCAGAACCGATAGCCGAGTAAGTCGCCCGGCAGATCGCTACCGATAGTCGCGCGGAGCGCGCCCGCCGCCCGCCGTGAGCAGTGCGGCATAGGTGTGGGGTTGACCGGAGCTGGGGGTGGTTGTGGTTGTCGCCCGCGCAATCGGGAAAAATATCCTCCTGATCGGATCCGGGCATCGTGGCCGACCTCGCGTGCTGGTGTGTCGGTCGCCGTCGCGTCCGTTCGGAGTGGGACCGTCCGACCGTGGGATGTGACGGGGAGCAGGTATGTCCGCCACCGGCGCGAACTGGGCGGGTCGCCACCCCGTCAACCTTCGGACCTTTTCGGCCGNGCTCGTTCGGCCGTGCTCGGTATTTGATAGCTTGAATCCAAGAGGTGTATATCATGTCGGAGCCGCAGATGGCCCAGGTCGATTCCCGTCACCGGCTCGGTACTCGGCCGACCGGTCGCGGCGCCGGCGGGGAGGCGCTTGAGCGGCTGCCCGCCTCCGTCGGTGCGCCGCGTAACGCCGACTTCCCCTGGGACGAGTTCGACACGGCCTCCTACCTGCGCCACAACTATCGCAGCCTCCGTTCGGACGACCGGCAGATCCTCGAACTGGTCCGGGACTTCTTCGCGGACTCGCTGCCGGNCGGCGGGGNCCGCGGGCTCGACGTGGGATCCGGACCGAACCTGTACCCGGCGCTGGCCATGCTGCCGTTGTGTCGCACGATCACGCTGTTTGAGCCGTCCGCCAGCAACGTGGCCTGGTTGCGGGACGAGATCGGCGACTACGGGCGCTCGTGGGATCCGTTCTGGGAGTTGCTGTGTGAACGGTCGCGCTACCAGGAGGTGGGCGATCCGCGCCAGGCGCTCGCCGACCGCGTGTCGGTGCAGCAGGGCAGCGTGTTCAAGCTGCCCAGGCGCGGGTGGGACGTCGGCACCATGTTCTTCGTCGCCGAGTCCATCTCGGAGCGACCGGAGGAGTTCGAGGACGCGGTGCGGCGGTTCGTCGGGGCATTGCGGGTAGGCGCCCCGTTCGCCGCGGCCTTCATGGAGAACTCGGACGGATACGACGTCGGCGGACGCCGCTTTCCGGCCGTCGCCGTCGAGGAGGGCTACATCCGGAGGATTCTCGAGACGGCGGCCACCGACCTGCGACTGGAGCGGATCGGCATCGGCAGCGACGTCCTGCGGGCCGGGTACACCGGGATGATCGTAGCCTGCGGCCGGGTGCGTGCCGCATGAGCCGGGGCCGGCGGTCCCGGGACCGGAGGTGAATGGTGCGCATCCGACCTCGGCAGTCGCTTCTCGAGCTGTGGCGGGCGACGGTCGACTATTCCTACCGCGACGGGGTGTGGACACCCGCCGGGCGGGCCGAGCCGAATTCGACCAGTGATGCCGAGCAACTGCTGTGCCTGATGTATCCGGCCTCCCAGATCGCCGCCTTCAAACTCGACCGGCCGGACGAGACGGCCCGGGACCTGCGTGAGGCACTCGCCCAGCTCGGGGACGCGGTCGAGATTCCGCGTCGGCTGATCATGGCGATGCGCGCCTACATGGAGCGGTACACGGCCGGCGCCAACACGCCGGTCTTCGCGGGCGGCAGCTACCTGGAGCCGCGGGTGGAAGGCGAACTACTCACCCCGGAGCAGCGGCGGCTGGATGTCGTCGACTCCTTCTCGATGTCCATCACTCTTTCGCTGGCCACGCTGGGCTTTCTCAACGTGTTCGAGAAGGTCGTGCGGCGCCCGGCGCTGCTGGCCCAGATCGCCGAGCTGGAGGAGATGGCCAGCCGTCGGCTCACGGCGGCGATGGTCGGTCTGCTGCGCAGCTTCACGGTGCACTCGTTCGCGCCGGACTCGCCCGCGGGCCGCGTGCTGTGCCAGACGGTCAACCAGCGCGGACTGCCGCCCAAGAAGATCGTCGCCGAGCTGCACGAGGCGCTCGCCCAGGTCCGCGCGGGCCTCGCCGAGGTCACCCTCGGTTCCGGCGGCGCCGAGGAGCTCGACAACGAGGAGCATCTGTTCGAGTGCGGCTGGTCCTGGGGGATCATCAGGGACGCGCCGGAGGTGCCCACCGCGGAGCCGCTGGACCAGCCGGTCGGTGTCGCCGTCCGGCGACCGTTCCTGTACTTCACGGTCGTCGCGCTCGACGGCATCCTCGATCTGTTCTCCGAACGGACCCGCATCCTCGACCTGCTGACCGAGGAGCAGCAGGGGTTCATGCGCGCCCTGCAGATCCGCTGGGACCTGACCCAGCAGTACTGGTCCATCCTCGCCGGGTTCGGCGGGGAGCGTTGGCCGCTGGAGGACATCCCCTGGCGGACGACCGACGGGCGTGAGTCGGACTACTACAGCCTGCTCGTCACCTCCGTCACGGTCGAGGCGCTCGTCCAACGCCGGGCCGTCGACCTCGACCTGGCCCGGGTGGGCCGGGTGCTCGAGGAGCTGTCGGCCCGGGGCCGCGTCACGCGCCGCGCGCTCGAGGAGGACNCGGCGGTCGAGATGCACGTCCCGGGGGTGCGGCTGAACCTCTACGGCGCCGAGGACCTCCCCTCCGGACAGCGGGGCCCCGAGGTCGTCTGGCCGGTGGCCGACTTCGCCACGGCCCTGCTGAAGCGGACCATCCGCGTCGCCTCGCTCGCGGGCGGGACGGAGCTGCGGGATCGGCTGCTGCGCCTGACGGACGACGTCTGGGACCATCTGCATCTGCGCCGGCTGACCAGCGGCCCCGCGGCCGGGCTCTGGGACGACGCGAGCGCCGCCTTCCCGCAGCTCAAGCCGGAGGATCAGGCACCCTCGTGGTACCTCACCGAGCGGGTGATGGAGTGNCTCGTGGTCGCGGCCACCATGATCAACGAGGCGCCGCTGCGCAACGACCGACTGATGGTCATGGCCCAGGATCTCGCCATCGAGGCCGATCACCTCTACAGCCAGGAACTGCTGCGCGGCGCCACGGACGCGGGCCCCGTGGGCAGGCGGCTCGACCACCTGGGTCGGCGTCTCGAACGGGCCCGCGCCGTCGCCGACAGCAGGCCCGGGACGGCGATCGCGATCCTGTTCGAGGTGCTGGGCGAGCTCGACGAGCTCGTCGCGGCGCGCCGATCCAGGCAGGGCGATCCCGAATGATCCTGTTCGCGACCTCGGACAAGGGCGGCACCGGTCGATCGGTGACGAGCTGCAACGTGGCGCTGCGCTGCGCGTTGCAGGGCAGCGACGTCTGCTATCTCGACTTCGACTTCGGCTCGCCGACCGCGGGCGCGATCCTGCATGTGGACTCGGCCACCCGCGGCATCACCGGCGGCCGCGGCCTGCACAGCTATCTGGAGGGCTCGGTCGCCGCACCGGCCGAGCTCGATCTGTGGCGGCACATCGAACGGGCCGAGCTGCGGCCCCGGCCGGCGGGCGCGGGACGGCTGGTGCTGCTGCCCGGAGACGAGGGCGGCGGCGAGTTCCCGACCGACGACGAGATGACGGACCGATGCCAGCGGCTGCTGCGGCGCCTGGCGGAGGAGTTCGAACTCGTCATCGTCGATCTCAGCGCCGGGCGTTCCTACGCGCTGCAGCTCGTCCTCGAGGTCACCGCACGGCCCGCCCTGCAGGCGGTCGTCACCCGCTGGCTGGTCTTCCACCGCTGGACCCGGCAGCACATCGTCGCGGCTGCGGGCCTCGCCTACGGTGAGCACGGCATCGTGGACACCGGCGCGGCCAAGGGGCATCACCGAGACCGGCTGCACGACTCCGTCCGGTTCGTCCGTACCGCCGTTCCCGACCCTGATTCGTCGCAGTTCGCCGGTCTGCTGCCCACCCAGGCGGCATGGTTGCAGGAGACCGATGCGGAGCTGCAGAAGCTCGCCGCGCGACGACGGATCGGGCGCAGCGTCCTGCTCGGCTCGGTCCCGCTGGATCCCGTCCTGCNGTGGCGTGAACAGCTCATCCTCGACAGTGATGTCTGGACGCTGCGGATCGCGAACCCGGAGACCAGCACGGCCCTCGACGACCTCGCCAAGAACGTCCTGGACGACGAGTCCTGGGAAGGGCTGTGACGGGCGTGGGGCGTGACGGGCGTGGGGCGTGACGGGCGTGGGGGCGTGACGGGCGTGGAGGTTGTCGTCGGGGAGACGAGCGCCACCGATCGGACGGTGGAGATACCCCTGTCCCACCTGTCCGTCGAACTCGGCCACCTGTACATGGAGGAACTGGTCGACGGCAGCGTCGACCTGCCCGCCTACTTCGGCCGGATAGCGACGTGGACCGGCCCGGACCAGTTGGCGGACCTCGCCCGCGTCCCGCGGTCCCGGCTGCGGGCGAGCACCTGCGTCCTCGTCGACGACTACGCCGCCGCGCCGCTCGGGCCCGACGTCGTGGTGCCCCGGCTGATCGCGGCCGCCCNCTGCGCGGGACTGACCATCGACTACATCGCGCGTGAATCGGGCTGCGCCGCGCCGATGGACGGTGCCGCTGCGCTGGCCGGGCCCCGGCCGGCCGCCTCCCTCGCCGATCTGGTCGAGGGTCTGATCGTGGCCGACCCGGCGGCGGGCTTCAACGGCAACCGGCCGCCCGTGCACGAGAACGGCTGGCTGTGCAACGGCGTCCGATCGCCGGCCGGGGGCGCCCGGCAGGCCATGCGGGCACCCGTGGCCTGGCAGCCGCCGGTGGAGAACCGGGCGCACCGGCATTCGATCTTCCTCGACGTGGAGATCTGGCGGGAGCAGGGGGCCGGCCGGCGGTGGTCGTGCCCGTTCCTCGCCACCGTGTGGCAGCTTCTCCGACTCGGCCAGCTACGCGTCCTCGGTCGACCCGCCGCGACCCCGGTCGGCATCGATCCGGACGACCTGCCGGCCACTTGGGCGCAGTTCCCGACGATCGCCNAGTTACCGGGCCACGCGGCCCCGTTTACCGCGTACCGCACCCTGTCCGTGCTCGACGGCCGGTTCCTCCCCGTCGAGCACGCGGTCCGGATGACCCTCGGCCAGGTCGCCGTCGACCCGATCGTGGCCGAACAGACCCTGCGCCGGGCCGGGCGGGAGAACGTGCCGCTGCCGGCGGAGCTGCCCGACCGGGTCGGCCATGTCTTCCTCGGCGGATGAGATGGCGGATGAGAGAGCGGAGGGGGCCATCCCGCCCGCCGGCGTCGCCCACGACGGGTCGCGTGTTCTCGTGGGCGAGGTGCGCACAGGCCTGCTCGCCCAGTCCCGGGCGCTCACGGAGCCGGAGGCCACGGCGGTCGTGGCCCTGCGGCCCGGGTCCCAGGTGCGGGTCTCGGCGCGGCCCGTGCCCCACTGCGTCTCGCCGGACCTGACCCTTGGGGTGCACTGCCCCGTGCCCAGTGCCTCCGGGGCCCGCCGCGACGGCCTCGGCACGGTGCTCAGCCGAGCCTCGGTGACCAGCGGCCGGCTGGTGCAGGCCAGCACCCACGTCCGGATCGTCCTGGGCGGTGCGCGGCCGGCCGGGCGCCGCCGGCCCTGGGCCTACCATCTCGCCCACCCCGGGACGATCGAGGTGGGTGGCCGGCTGTCCGCCGACGACCTGGCCGACGGCTTCCTGCTGACCGAGACCGGCGACGGGCCCGGGACCACCCTCGATCTGGGGGCGGTCTGCGGCCGGCTGCTCGACCAGGTGCAGGAAAGCCCGATTCTCGACCAGAAGCCTCCTTTTCGGGCGCGGCGGACGCGGTTCAGGTTCGCGCTCCTCCCGTGCGGCCATCCCGCGGTCGGCGAATCGGCCTGGAGTTCAGGATCCGCCGCCGCCGACACCACTTCTGGCCGTTCACCGGCGTCCGGTCACGTCTGCCGCATCGGATTCGTCGTCGCGGACGAAACCGTACGCACACTGCGTATTCATGGATCCGGGCTGGACCTTGTGAGCATCGTCGGACTATGCGAGGATCTCGCTCTCCACGATTGGCTTCTCACCACAGTCCAGCATGTCGTCGCCGGCAGCCGGGTTCGGGCAGGCGGAGGAGGTCGGTTGCCATCACAGTTGACGCCGGTAATAGATCATCTGCTGCATGTGTGGATGCCAGGCGCGCGGATCGGCGAGGAGCTGCTTCCGGTCTGGACAGGTCTGGAACAACGGCTCGGCTTCTCCCGTCAGTGGGAAAGTCTGGTCGGCTGG
This sequence comes from Frankia sp. CpI1-P, assembly GCF_001421075.1. Lineage (NCBI taxonomy): Bacteria > Bacillati > Actinomycetota > Actinomycetes > Frankiales > Frankiaceae > Frankia > Frankia sp. CpI1-P. The sequence continues at coordinate 42,738 of NZ_LJJX01000024.1, forward strand.
ATCCGCGATCAGCTTGCTCTCTCGCTCCTCGCCAGCCTGGGCGATGGAGCCCGCTAGGTTCGGGGGAACCGTGAACGACCAGATCCGGGTCGGTACGACATCCGAGGTGTTGCGGAAGTCGACGATCAGCGTCCTCACCGGCGGTCTCACCTGGGTGATCGCCAATCTGACCGGGCAGCAGAAGGAATGGGCACTGCTGTTCTCCGCCTTCGTCGGGTCCGTCGTCCTCATCGTGCAGTTCCTCGTCGACTTCGAGCGACGCATCAAGCTGGTCGAAACCTCGATCGCGGCGCATCATTCAAGCATGGAATCCATCGTGCAGCGCCGTTTCGCCGAGATCAGCGAGATTACTGAGCTGTTCAGTCTGGTCGAGACGTCGGCGATGCGCACCGATGTCGTCGTCCAGTTCCTTCGAAACGCGGTCGCGATCGGGGAGTCACCGCGGCTGCGCTACGAATTTGCCCATGCGGAGATCCATCGGATGTCCGAGTTCCTGCGGGAACTGGAGAGCGGGACCGCGACCTACTTCGGCGAGGACCGGGACTGGCTGCTCGGCCTGACCCGGGAGGCCAGCACATCCATCGACGCCATCAGCCTGCCCTCGGTCGACGGCGGCGTGCACGGCTTCGCCGACGGTTTCTGGGAGAGCGACCTCGGTCATCGCTACCTGGAATGTCAGCGCGAGGCGGCCGAACGACGTGGCGTGCGGATCCGGCGCATCCTCGTGCTGGAGCGGGAGAACGTGCTGGCCGAGGAGAACCTGCACAGCCTGTGCTCCCGCCATTCCAACCACGGCATCGAGGTGCGCACCCTGCACCCGGAGTCGATCCCGCTGCGTGCCAGCCGCGCCCTGCTCGACTTCATCGTCTTCGACGACGTCATCGGATACGAGGTCACGCCCGGAGCCCATGCGGGCACCGCCATGCCGCCGACGATCGTCAACACCCGACTCGTGCTGCGGGCGGACGTCGTGCAGGCCCACCGGCTCCATTTCGACGAGCTGTGGAAGGTCGCCGAACCGTTCGACCCATCCGCCCCGCGAGCCGCCTGAGCCGGCGTCAGCGCTCGCGCGGAGGCAGGAAGCGGTACATCACGTACAGGTCGACGTTGCCGAGCCAGGGGTGGCGGTACGCGGCGGGCAGCGTGCCGACCTGGCGGAACGCCAGCGACCGCCACAGCGAGACCAGCTTCGGGTTGGCGGCGACGACGTGCACCTGCAGTGCCTGGTAGCCCAGGTCCGTGGCGTAGTCGATCATCTCTTCGGCGGCCTGGCGGCTGACGCTCTCCCAGTGACCGCCGGCACGCCCACGGGTGGGGGATGCCGGGCCACCGTAGGGCCCGTGATCCTCGTACGGACCGGCGCCGGCGCGAGGCCCCCCCTGGTCGACCCGCTTCGGATCGACCAGCAGCATCGCCTGCGCCACGTGGTTGCCGAGGCCCGGCAGGCTCGGCGTCAGCAGCGCGGTCGCCACGACGGCCACCGCGCCCGGGAGCCCGTCCGCCGCCTCGTCCGCCTCGGCCTCTTCCTCGATCTCCTCCATGACCAGCACCTCGGCCGGCGGCGGGAGCATCCAGACGGCTCGAGCGGTCTCCTCACCGGTGTCCGGCTCCCAGGGGCAGGTTTCGCCCTCGATCACGACGGCCCGCCAGATTGGCCAGATCCTGTCCCAGTCCTCCTCGGACGCCCGCCGTATGCGCACCTGTCCGATCCTGCCCGTTCACCGCATCGCGCGGGTAACGGCGTTGCGACACTGACGGGCGGGTCAGCCGCGAGGGACGTCCCGCCAGGGCTTGCCGGTGTCGACGCGGACGTCGCCGGGCAGCCGGAGCACCCNTTCGCCCAGCACGTTGCGCAGGATCTGCGATGTCCCGCCCTCGATCGTGTTGGCCCGGGCCCGCAGGAATCGGCGCTGCAGGCTGTCGGCGGGGTCGTCGTAGGAGTCGTAGAGGGTGCCCTCCGGGCCGAGCACGTCCATGCAGAAGTCGTAGATCTTCTGGTTGAGTTCGGCGCCGACGAGCTTGCCGATGGACGCCTCCGGTCCGGGCGGTCCGGCGGTGCGGGCGACCCGGGCACGCTCCCCGGTGAGCCGGTAGGCCTCGGCCTGCGTCCACAGATCGGCCAGCCGCAGCCGCAGCGCCGGGCTGTGCAGGTCGGGCCGGTCCCGCCACAGCTCCAGCGCGTCGGCGATCGTGCCGGAGCCGCGGCCGAGCGCGGAGTCGCCGATCGCGGAGCGCTCGTTCATCAGCGTGGTCATCGCGACGTTCCAGCCCTGGCCGACGTCGCCCAGGCGGTGGGCGTCCGGGACGCGCACGCCGGTCAGGTAGACCTCGTTGAACTCGGCCTGGCCGGTGGCCTGCCGCAGCGGCCGGACCTCGACGCCGGGGGCGTGCATGTCGACGATGAAGTACGTCAGCCCGCGGTGCTTGGGCAGGTCCGGGTCGGTCCGGGCCAGCAGCAGCGCCCAGCTCGCCAGGTGCGCGAGGCTCGTCCACACCTTCTGCCCGTCGACGACCCAGTCGTCGCCGTCGCGCACCGCGCGGGTCGACAGTCCGGCGAGGTCGGAGCCTGCGCCCGGCTCGCTGAACAACTGGGCCCACATCTGCTCGCCGGTGTACAGCGGGCGCAGCAGCCTCGCCCGGAGTTCCTCGTCGGCGTGGCCGTGCAGGGTCGGGCCGGCCATGCCGACGCCGATCGGGTTGTTCAGGAACGGGTCGGGCCGCCCGCCGGCGGCCAGGATCGCGTCGGCGACCGCCTGCAGCCCGGCGGGCAGGCCGAGGCCGCCGAAGCCGACGGGGAAGTGCACCCAGGCCAGGCCCGCGTCGTAGCAGGCGCCGAGGTACTCCGCCGTCGTCGCGGTGGCCGGGTCGAGGCCGGCGACCACCCCGTGGGCGGCCCGCTCGACGCGCGTCCGGTCGTCCTGCGAAGCCCCCGCCGCAGCCAGGGCGTCGGCCGTCTCGGCGCTCATCGCCGTCTCCCGCCTGTCGTCGTCACGTCGTGCCGTAGGTCGCTGGTGCCTGCGTGGATTGCCGGTGCCTGCGTGGGCCGTGGGTTGCGCCGGCCGGGCTAGTGGCCGTCGGCGTCGTCAAGGACGAGCTGGGCCAGCCGCTCCTGGTGCGCCTCGGCGCCACCGAACAGGGCCGCGTCGGTATAGGCGCGCTTGANGTACAGGTGCGCGGGATGCTCCCAGGTGAAGCCGATCCCGCCGTGCACCTGCACGGCCATCGCCGCGACCTGCGTGAACGCCGTCGAGCACACCGACTGCGCGAGGCTCGCCGCGATCCGCGGGTCGTCGGTGCCCTCGTCGAGCGCCCATGCCCCGTGGTAGGCCACCGAACGGGCCTGCTCGACCAGCACCAGCATGTCGGCACACAGGTGCTTGACCGCCTGGAACGACCCGATCGGCCGGCCGAACTGCAGCCGGGTCCTGGCGTACTCGACGGAGAGATCAAGCAGGTACTGGGCGGCGCCGACCTGCTCGGCGGCCAGCAGCACGGCGGCGGTCTCCGCGGTGGTGGCGAGGACGGCCGCGGCCTCCGGCGCCGCGGCGAGCAGCCGGGCCGGGACGTCGTTGAAGCTGACGGTGGCCTGCCGGCGGGTGAGGTCCATCGTCGCCGCGGACTGCCGGACCAGGCCGGTGGCGTCGGCGCTCACCGCGAACAGCCCGACGGCGTCCCCGTCTCCGTCGCCGTCCCCGTCGGTGCCCGCGCCCGCGCCGCCGATCGTCGCGGCGACCAGCAGCAGGTCCGCCGCGGCGCCGTCCAGCACGTGCGCGACCGAACCACGCAGCGTGTACCCGGCGGTCGCGGTGCCGCCCGGCGAGGGGGTTCCGTCCGGCGAGGGGGTGCCGTCCGAGGCGGAGGCGCCGCTGTGGCGGGCGGTGGCGGTCACGGTGACGGCGGCCGGGTCGAACCCGCCCCGGTGCAGCGGCGCCGCCAGCGCGGCAGTGGTTCGGCCCGCGACGAGCCCCGGCAGCAGTTCCGCTCGGGCCGCCTTGTCGCTCAGGCCCCCCAGCACCGTGGCACCGAGGATGATCGAACCGAGCAGCGGCCCGCACACGAGCGCCCGGCCCAACTCCTCGATCACCACCGCCTGGGAGACCAGCCCGTCGCCGACGCCGTCGTACTCCTCGTCCGTGGCGAGGCCGAGCACACCGAGTTCCTCGCCGAGCCGGGACCAGACGGCGGGATCGTGGCCGAGCGGCGACGCCATCAGCCGCCGGACCTCCTCCTGCGGACTGACCTGCGCGGCGAACGCGCGTACCGTCCGGCGCAGCTCGACCTGCTCAGCGGACCAGGCGAACTCCGAGCTCATGGGCCACTCCCCGCATGGACGACAGGACACCTCGGATGCCGACGCGACCCCGCCACCGATCCTGCGATCGCCTCCGCGCCCACCGTGCACCCGACCGGCCCCCGACCCTTCGGCGGGGCCCGGAGCCGACGGACGGTCGGGCACCAGGATGACGTGCGGAGTGTGAGCTATGCCGCATCTCGCCATCCGACCTAAACAGGTCGTCCAGACCGCAGTCAACAAGTGCGCGAGATCATCGACTGGGTCCGGTCACCTGTGGATTGATCCTCCGTTGAGGAGAGGTGTCGCCCCGCGGCCGCCGCACCCCGTGGCAGTTACCCGGATGACGCGCTCGACCACGGAATGCTGTCGGAGGTCCAGGCTGTCGGGCCGGATCGACGGTAGGACGACCGACTCGCCCGTTCTACGGCGCCGTTGTCGGTGGGCTGACTGCCGGCCCGTACGCTGCAGTCTGACCGTCGGCCNCGCGGGTCGTCGAACGGGACGGGAGCGAGCAGCGCATGATCGACCGGGACGAGGCGTTCGAGTCGGCTCTGCCCGATCTGTCCGAGATCGATCTTGCCGATCTCGCCGATCTCGGTGATTTCGGCGACCTCGGCGACCGCTCCCATCCGCGGCTGCGCGACGCCCTGGCGAGGCTCCGCCAGGAGGCCGTGCGCCCCGCCGACGCCATGTCCGGCTTCACCTCGAGCATCCGGCCCGGCAGCGGTCCCTGACCGTACGGGCTCGTTCCGCTACGGTGGGGGCGGATCGATCTCAAGGTCCACCCGCTCGCCGTCGCGTGCTCGAACACTGACCGGATGGTTGGCGCCGAGTCCCGCCTCAAGATTTTCGAGAATGTCCACCTGCAGACCCCGGGTCAAGGTCGCCGGGTCGGTTCTCGAGAGGCTGGTGGCATGGTTGAGGGACGCAATCATGGTGAGGGGATGGCTGTCGCCGAGCTTCGCCCGCAGGCCGGCCTCGACCTCCTGATCGAGTCCTTGGGCGAGGATGAAGTTGTTCGTGTCGTAGTAGCAGTTGGCCAGATTTTCCAGGCAGTAGAAGATGAACGGGTGATCCTGGGGTAGTGACGTCCTCAGCAATTCGACGGTCTGTTTCGCGAGTTGGGTGGCGGCGGCCGCGCTCCCTTCCGACCGGAGGGCCGTGATCAACGCGTTCGCGGCGGCGAGAGTGTAGAGACTGTCCGGTCCGAGCCGACCGCGGGCGCGCCGGAATGTAGCCTCCGCCAGGCTGCGGGCCGCTGAGGTCTCCCTGGCCAGGCACAGGTCGAAGACCAGGCTGACGGCCGTCGCCAGCGCCTCCGGATGGTCCTGTCCTACCAGGTTGTCAATCTTGCCGAGCGTGTAGGCCGACTCCTGACGAGCGCGGTCGCTCTGGCCGCACCACCGCATGGAGATCGCGCGGTTCCGCAACGATCTGAGGGTGTCGGCATGACCCTCGCCCAGGTCCTCGCGGCAGCGTTCCACGGTTTCCTCCAGGAGCGTGAGCGATTCCTGGTAGTGGCCGCACTCGCGGAGATCGCGGGCATGGTTGTCCGCGAGCTGCAGGGTGTAGACGGCTTTCTTGCTGTTCAGCCGAAGCGCCCGTTCATAGATGTCTCGGCTCATGTCGAGGGCGGTGGCAAAATCACCCACGAAGCGNAGGGAAACCGCGAGATTGTTGGCACTCAGGATCCCGTCGGGGTGATCGAGCCAGCCGCGCATCCGGCACCGCTCGTAGGTCTCCTCGTCGAGCGTGCGGGCATCCTGGTACCTGCGGATCCGGCGGAGGTCGCCGCCCAGCGCCATCGCCGCCCGCAGCGTGAGGGGAGCATCCGGCCCGAGAACGCGTTGTAGCCGTTCCCGGGCCGACTGGTCCAGCTGGCGGGCCCGTTCCGGCTCGTCCAGGTCCCGCAGGCTGTCAGCGAGATTCAGGGTGAGTTCCAAGGTCCGCTGGTCGTTCTCGCCCAGGCTGNCGTTCCAGGCGCGCAACGTGTCGTCGGCGAGGTCCCGGCAGCCGCTGTGGTCACGCTGCATGTACAGGCTGCGGACGATGTTGAGGACCAGCTTGGAGACGTCCCGTGAGGTGGAATCGGCGGCTCCCGCCGGCCCGAGATGGGGGCGTAGCAAGGCATAGCGAGGCCAGGTATGCGGCTCGTCGGGATCGCCGGGATCCGCCGCCGCCAGCAACGCCTGCACCCGCTGACGGACGCCCGCCTGCTGGTCCGGAGAGAAGTCGTCGCGGATCGCCGCCTGCACGAGCCGGTGCATCTCCAGGCTCTGATCCCGCTCGTCGACCCGGGCCAGCGCGTGCTCGGTCATGTTTCGGACGGCGGTGGCCAGCGTGAGTGGATCCCGGAACTCCTGGTCCCGGGGGTCCTCCAGGCCGCGCAGTTGCTCACCGGCGAAGAGCCGCAGGCTGATCGGTTCCGGGCCGAAGAAGGCACACAGCTCGGCGAGCCGCGCCGCGAGGGGGGCCTGCGTGCGTAGCCGGTCGACGGACAGCAGCCAGGTCCGGGCGATGGGGCCCGGATAGCTGGGAATCTCGCCCTTCAGCAGCAGTGGACCGGGACTGCTGTCGAGGAGCTGCAGGTAGCTCTCGGCGCTCATCCCGGTCTCGGCATGCCAGGCGGCCGCATGCTCGAGGGCCAGCGGCAGGTGGCCCAGCGCGTCGGCGAGCCTGGTCGCGACCTCCACCGCCAGCGTCGGAGCTCGACGGCGCAGCAGGGCGACGCTCTCTTCCTGACCAAAAACCCCGATCTCCATCCGTTCCTGACGGCCCTGCCAGCGCTGGTTACGGGAGGTGATAAGCACATGCCCCGGCCCGAGGGGAATCAGCGGGGTGATGTCGTCCGGGCTGTCGGCGTTGTCGAAGACGAGCAGCCATCGCCGGTACGGATCGCCGCGGCGCAGGGCGTTCAACACGTCGTCGACCGGCTCGTGCCGCGGGCGGGCCGGCAACCCGAGCTGCCGGGCGAGGGCCGCCAGCCCACTGCGCAGCAGCGTGGACTGGTCACAGCGGATCCAGCAGACCAGATCGTACGAAGTCGCGAAGCGGTGTACGTACTCCGTGGCGAGCTGGGTCTTGCCCACGCCGCCGAGGCCCTGCAACACCTGGGTGTGGGCCGGGACGGTGCCGACGCCGACGAAACGGTTCCGAAGCTCGGTGAGGAGCTCCTTCCGGCCCACGAACGCGAGGTTGCGGGCGGGCACTCCCGCCCAGACCTGCGGTGGGTCGCCGGGGAAGCGGACCGCGGTGTCCGCGCCGGTCNTGGTGCGCAGGGGTGCGGTACGGCGGTCGGGCCGCCCCACCGCGGCGAGCAGCGCCCGCCGCGCGGTGGTCTCGCTCAGGCCGGCGAGGTCGGTGTAGTCCTGCTCGCCGAACTGGGCGGGGAGCGGAAACTCCTCGATACGTACGGGCAGGAACAGGCGGGCGAGGCCATTCGGATCGCGGGCGGTCGCCTGACGCCAGCGCTCCTGCCCGGAGGAGCGGAGATAGGCCCGGGACAGGACGGCCACCGTCCGGGAGCCTCCGCCGGGTGCGGTTGCGGCCGGGCCATCGCCGGTCCAGCCTGGTGGCACGCCGGTGGTCGTCTCCAGTGTCACGGCGAAGCCGACCGCCGCCAGCTCCACGGCGATCCAGTCGGCCCAGGTGCGATCCTCGGCGGCATAGTTGACGAGGATCTCCGTCGGGATGGGGATCTGGGTGCGTTCGAACAGCGCGAGAATGCGTCGGCGCTCCCGCTCGTCCTGCGGGGCAAGAGCGCTTACCTTGCCGTCGGAAAGACAGGACGCGAGCCGCTCGTACGCCGCCAGCAACGTCCCCTCCTGCTGGGGGCGGTCACCGAAGACGGCCAGGATCTCCTCGTACGCGTAGTAGGGCTTGTACGGTATCTCGACATCACCCCAGTAGCGTTCCCGCCCGCGGCCGTCCATNCCGTGCAGGAAGGTGTCGAAGGTCGCTCGGGCGAGGTCGCGGCCCAGCTCCAGCTTCTTCTGTTCGCCGTCCTCGACCCGCATCGGAACCGGGAGGATACGGATTCTATGGGCATCGTCCGCCCCGTCGATCGATNGAGCGGCGGCAGCCGCCCCCTCGATGCTCTGCGTGCTGAGGGTGAAGCAGTTGACGACGATGTCGGGTAGCTGGACGGTGCAGATCCCGGCGGTGTCACTCAGCCCGGTCCGGCTGTCGACGAGTATCCACTCATAGGACGCGCGCATGTTCCTGGCAACGGCGTCGATGAAGTCTGCGCCGCCGTGCGCATCGTAGAAGGTGCTCCAGTCGAAGGTGCTCAGGCGCTGGGAGTACNCCGGATCGTGGCGGCCGGAACAGACGAAGTCGATCGTTCCGTCGTCCGGAAATATCGTGTCCAGTGATTCCGCGTAGGGTGTGATCGCGGTGGCGCGCTCGAACCAGTCCTCGTCACCGGGGACCGGTGGGGACATCACCGTTGCGGTGAAATCCCAGATCATGTCCATCACGCCACGGGTCGAGCGCAGCTCGGGGTCGTGGAGAAAAGGGTGAAAGTATCGCTGCAGACCGGGCGCCTCCAGATCCCAGTCCACGACGAGGACGCGCCGGCCGTTGCTGGCGAGCAACCAGGCGATGTTGGCCAGCGCCATCGAGCGGCCCGTTCCGCCCTTGTACGAGTAGAACGTGACGATGGTGCCCGGCGGTGTTCCTGCCACCGAACCTCCTACGGGCTCTGGAGGAACGGTCGGCGGCGGGGCTGGGCGTCACGGGTACGCAACGATGCATGAGAGGAGAAGATGCGAGCCTGCAGGTCTGCGAGCACCTGGACGAGGGTCCTCCCGAACTCGTCGTGTGAGCTGACGTTCATGCGAAGGAAGTCGTCCTGCCGAAGCACGTTGTTGCGCAGTGCCTGGGCCAGGCTGGCCCTCAGCTCGGCGGCGTTCTCGATCGTCTCGGCATCGTGCGGATTCCAGGGTACCAGGACACCCGTGGTGGGCTCGTTTCGTCCGTCATACTCGATGAGCGCGGTATGAAAGGGCTCCAGCATCGCGGTCCACACATCGATGATGAAGACGACGACCTCGTTGCGTTCCTTGGAGGTCTCGAGCAACCCGCCGATGCCGGTGTGCAGCTTGACGATGTTCGAGACCATGTCCTGGCTCGCGGCGACGGACTGCGCCAGAACGCAGACCCGCTGGCGGAAGTGCGGGTGAAACGGCGTCCACTCATCGAACTGACCGCCGTAGTAGTCCAGCCGCCGGCGCAGTGCCGCCAGCTCGTTCGCCGAGGTCACGGCGAGGACGAAGGTAACCCGTTTGGGACCGCCGCCGGGATCGCCGACGGCCGCGCGGGCCGCCGACGCGGCCATCCGGTGGGGAGCGCCGGGCTTCTGGGAAGCCCAGGCGTTGCCGGCCGATCCGTCGGCCGTGGATGCGGGTGCGGTGAACTCCTGCGCGCGCGGCGAGTCCGGCTCCTGTGGGGTGGCCAGCTCGGTGCCGCGAGCCAGGCCCGGTGACGGTTCCCGCCCTGCGGGCGGCTCACGTCCCGGTGATGGCTCACGTCCCGGTGATGGTTCAGGCCCTGAGGACGGTTGAGGTCGTGGGGGTGGCTCGGCTCGACCTTCCGTCGGTGGCGCCGTACTCGTCCGCTCGCGGCCGGTCAGGATGACCACACCGTTGCCTTCGGTGGGCCGGGGTGCGGAGGCGGACGAGTGGGCCGCGATCTCCGCCGGCTCGAAAGCGTTGCGGACCGCATCGAAGTCGGGGACGGCTGCCATGGACGGGAGGGGGGACTCTTCGGCCAGAAATATGATCCGGTTGGCCAGCGCCACCAGGAACTCCTGGTACTCGTCATAGTTCCGCTTCAGTTGCAGGAGATATCGCAGGCCGTGTGTGGCGTAGCCCTCCCCGAGATCCCTATGACTGTACTGCAACCCGGAGAGGATTGCGGGCGTTGGCCGCAATGGCGTCCAGATCACGGGGAGCAACGCCGGCGGGCGGATCGCCCCGTTGGCTTCCTGTGCCCGGAGCCGGTCGTCGAAGACCTGCCACTCCCGGCCACAGTTTTCGCTGGCGAAGAGGCTGCGTGAGCAGATCGCCACGAAGGTCCGGCATCGCCGGAGGGCGTCGCTCAGCTCATTCGGCCAGGCCGCACCCGGCCGGATGTTCGAGGTGTCGAGAAAGCCGACGTCATCCAGGCTGGGATGGCCGCAGCGGGCCCGGACCTCCCGTCGAAGATCCAGAAAGAATCTGTTGAGAAACGGGCCGTCCTTGATGTCAAGCCGCGCGTAACTGAGGAAGAAGTACAACGGAAGCGCAGTCATCGGGCCGGGGGACGTCCGAAGCGGCGGGCGCTGGCGTGGGCCTGGGTCGCCCACCGGATTCGGGCCGCGATGNGGCCCGGTGCGGGTGGGCGTTCTCGGCCGGCTATCTGGCACTGTGTCGACTGGCTGACCCATGACCCACGGACGATCTCCCCCGGTTCCACTGGTCCCCTCGTTTCCTACCTGACCGGCACCGCACCCGCCGGTCCAGCCGGTGTCGGGTATCGATGAGTGAGAAGAGAGTCTACGTCGTGGGAGGTGGCAGGAGACCTGGCACCGGTACGCCGGAAACCAGGTAAGTACGGTTTCCGAAGGGCCCGGCGGCGGTATACGGCCCGTCGGCCGCGCGCCGTCGGCTTGTCGCCGCGACGCCGGTTCCCGCCGGCCGGCGCCTACTGTGTTGCTTTACAGGCGCCGGCTCGCCGGTCAGGCTAGATTGGAAGACCGGGGCCCCTTGAGGAGGGCGCGGATGGATCGGTCGTTGACAGATTTCGAGTCATGGCTACCCGACATGACCGGGGTGGCGCTTGACACGATCGGGGCGGTGGACAGCCCTGGACTCCGGCGGGCACTGGCGCGCCTGGATCGCGAGGCGGCGCAGGTCTCCGCACCGCCGACCGGCTTCAACTCGAGTCTGGCTTTCACCTCTGCCCTGTCGGCGCTTTAGACAGGGGCAGGGTGCAGATCTCTGACGCCGACGCGAGGCGACCGCGGCGGATGGAGTGGCCGTATGGCTCGCTTCCCGACAAAGAGCTGGAAGGCTCGGGTTGGCGACCCGAGCCCTTCTCGCAGTTCGTTCTCAAGGTGCACAGCCGCTGCAACCTTTCGTGCACCTATTGTTACGTCTACCATCAGGTTGATCAGAGCTGGCGCAGTCAGCCCGCGGCGATGAGCCACCGGACGGTTGCCGCGACGGCCGGGCGAGTGGCGCAGCATGCTCGGCGGCACGCTCTGAGCGCCGTCCACGTCGTCCTGCACGGCGGCGAGCCGCTCCTGGCCGGGGCCGACCTGCTCGACCACGTGGTCACGGCTTTTCGGGATGCGGTGCCCGCCGGAACGCGCGTCGTGTTCAGCCTCCAGACGAACGCCGTGCTGCTGACCGAGCGCATGCTCGATCTCTGCCTGGGCCACGNCATCCGCGTGGGCGTCAGCGTGGACGGCGGCGTCGACCACCACAACCGACGGCGGATCCGACGGGACGGGTCGGAAAGNCTCGCGGACACGCAGGCCGGACTCGCCCGGCTGACCGGGCAGNGGTTCCGTGACATCTTCGGCGGTCTGCTCTGCGTCATAGATCTGGCAAGCGACCCGGTGGAGGTGTATGAAAGCCTGCTCGCCTGGGACCCGCCGGCGGTCGACTTTCTGCTGCCTCATGGAAACTGGCTGGTCCGACCGCCCGGGCGGGGGGCGGACGAGCGGGACACGCCGTACGCGGACTGGCTCGAGTCGTTGTTCGACCGCTGGTATTCCGCCTCGGAACACGAGACGGAACTCCGCCTCTTCGACGAGATCATCGCTCTGCTGCTCGGCGGCCGCAGCCGGGTCGAGACCGTGGGGCTGACCCCGTCGACGGTGGTCGTGGTCGAGACAGACGGCTCGATCGAGCAGGTTGACGCGCTGAAGTCCGCCTACCAGGGAGCCGCGTCAACCGGGTTGCACGTCGACCGGGACGACTTCGATGCCGCTCTGCGGCATCCGGGCATCGTCGCCAGACAGATCGGTGCCGCGGCGCTCGGCGAGGAATGCGCCGGTTGCCCGATCCATCGGGTCTGCGGTGGTGGGTACTACCCCCATCGATACCGGCCGGGTACCGGCTTCCGGAACCGCTCGGTGTACTGTCCGGATCTGTTCCACCTGATCTCGCATATCGGAACCCGGATCGGCGCGGATCTCGAGCGCGCCCGACGCCGCACAGAGTGAGCGTGAAACTTCATCGGCTGGCCGCCGCTGATTTCGATGAGCTGGCGGTGGGGGGCGGCGGGGCGGAGGTTGTCCACCGCCTCCGGGCGACGCAGCTCAGCAAGCGGCTGTTGACTCTGCGTGCGGTCATGGACGACGCCGCCCGCCTGGCGCCGACGGCCGGCGGCCGGCTCGCACGCAGCTTCGAGGTGCTTGTCGCCGCGCAGCGCGCCGCGCCGGACATGGTGGACGAGCTGTTGCTCTCGCCGGGCTTCGGGCTGTGGGCGATGCACTGCCTGCGGCGGATGCGCGGCGCCGTGTCCTCACCCATCCCGCTCGAGGACGATCTGGCCGGGCTCGGTGCGCTGGCCGTCGCCGCGGCCCTGCGGGCCGGGCTGGAGGCCGAGGTCCCGGTACTGATCCGAGACGACGAGCTGGTTCTGCCCACCCTTGGCCGTTACCGTGGCGCGTCTTCCGGCTGGGCCCAGGCGCGGACCGCCGGTGGCACACTGACGTTGCGCACAGCCGGCTCACCGCAGGAGCACCCGGTCCTGATCGCCCGGGCAGCGGGGGCGGCCGAGCGCAACCTGATCCGCGACGCCGGTTCCGACTGGGAGCCGATTCCCACTCTCGACGCGCAGGCGGCGGGCGAGCGGATCGAGCTGCGCCTGGACTTCGTCGATCCCGCCCGCCTGCTGCTCGACCTGCCCATGACGTCCGAGATCGTCCCGGAGGCGCTCGACCTGTGGCGCCAGCGGCTTGCCGAGGGCTGGCGGATCCTGTGCCGGTGCGACCCACGCGCGGCGCGGGCGATCGCCGCCGGGCTCACGACGGTCTTCCCGTTGCGGCCGACGAGCGGCGCGACCGAGCTCAGCGCCTCCGTCGGCGAGGCGTTCGGGGCGGTCGCGATGACGCTGCCCAAGGACGGCCTGTCGTGCGCGGCCGCCCTCGTCCACGAGTTTCAGCACAACAAGCTGTCCGCACTGCTCGATCTCGTCACCCTGGTCGAGCCCGTCGAGGGACGGCTGCTCTACGCGCCCTGGCGCGCCGATCCCCGCCCCCTGCCCGGCCTCCTCCAGGGTGCCTACGCCTACCTCGGCCTCACCGGATTCTGGGACTTCCAGCGGCGGGTGCTCCCCGAGCCGGCCTACGCGCATTTCGAGTTCGCCCGGTGGCGGGAGGAGGTGTGGCGGGTCCTCGTCGCGATCCGACTGTCCGGTGCGCTGACCCCGCCTGGACTGCGTTTCCTCGACGGCATGCGGACGGTGGTCTGGCGCCACCGGCAGGCCGCGGTGCCAGCGGAGCCGCGGATGCTGGCCCGGCGGATCAGCGCCGACACCTGGACGGCCTGGCGGCTGCGCAACGCCGAACCCGCCGCCGACCGGGTGGCGGCCCTCGTCCGGGCCTGGGCCGCCGGCCGCCCGGCGCCGACCGGGATGCGGGTGCCCACAAGCATCCGGGCCGGCAACCGCGGCCTGGTCGACAGCACCCGGCTCAGTCTGGCGCATCTCCGGCTGCATGAGCCGAAGCTCTTCGCAGCCGTGCGTGAGGGCGTTCCCGGTGTGCTCGAGGAGAACTTCTCGTTGGCCGATCGGGCGTATGCCTGCGGCGACTTCCCGGCCGCCGCGGCCGCCTACAAGCAGCAGATCGCCGACGATCCGGATCACCTCGGGGCCTGGGCCGGTCTCGCGCTGTGCCGCCGGGAGACCGGCCGACACGGCAGCCGGGTGCTCATCGCCCACCCCGAGCTCGTCCGCGCGGTGCACCGGGGGGTCGAGGAGCTGAGCGGGGACCGCGTCGACCCGGATGATCTCGCGGCCTGGCTACCCGAGCCGGCCCCCGACGGGACCCCTGGGGGAACGGGGTTATAGCGGCGGCGGCTCGAAGTCGAAGTCCAGCCGCTCGCCGCGCAGGCCGGCCCGCACGTCCGGATGCTCTTCACCGAGGACCCGCCGGTAGCGGCGCACCGTGTCCTCGGTGAGGGCCTGGCCCTCCTCCGTCCGGCCGACGGTGGCGAGGTCCAGCGCGACGTTGGTCGCGCAGACGAGCGTGTGCGGATGATCACGACCGAGGAGTTCCCGGAACCGGGGGAGGGCCGCCTCTCCCATCTTCACCGCCTCGTCGGTCCGCCCCAGCGCGGAACGTGCCGTCGCCAGGTTCGCCACACAGGTCAGGGTGAAGTGGTGGTNGGCGCCCAGCCTGGCCTCCAGACCAGCGAGCGACTCGGCCAGCAGGGTCTCGGCCTCCTCGATCCGGCCGAGCTGCCGGTGGACGAGGGCGAGGTTCAGGCCGCAGCCGTAGGTGTAGGGATGGTCGGGGCCGAGCACGTCGCGGTAGCGACGGACGGTCTTCTCGATCCGGACGGTCGCCTCGTCCGGATCGCCCGCCACTCGCTGCGCGTTGCCGAGGTTGATCCCGGCGGCGAGGGTGTCCGGGTGCTCGGAGCCGTACTGCGGGCTGTTGGTGTACCGGGCGTGCACCTCCCGTGCCAACTCCAGCGCGGCGGCGAAGTCTCCGGCCTTGCGGCGCGCAACCGAGAGCTCCTTGGCGTGCTGGAGCACGTGCCAGTGCCCGGCCGGCAGGATCCGACGCTGCACCAGGTCGAGGTAGATCAGGTACGCCTGCTCGGCCAGCTCCCGGGCCTCCAGGTACTGCCCGGCATGGCGGAGATCGCGGGCGAGGGCTGCCATGGAGAACACCACCCACACCGCGTCGTCGCGGGTGTACGCGGCGCGCCGGTCGGCGAGGTTGCGCTGATCTGCTTCGAGGGCCCGGACATACGAGCTGGTGAGGGTGTAGTCGACGGNGAGGTTGTTGGCGGCGAACAGGGTGGCCTGGTGTTCCTCGCCGAAGACCGCCCGGTGCCGGGCGAGGGAGTCCTCGTCGAGCTCGCGGGCGGCCTGGAACTCGCCGAGGGAACGCAGGTCCGCACCGTAACCGTTCAGGACGAGCAGCGTCTCCTCGTGCTCCGCCCCGAGCACGTCCGTGATCGCCTCCAGGGTGGGGCGCCGCAGCTCGTAGGCCTCGCGATACCGGCCGAGTGCCCACAGGATGTCGGCCTTGATCCCCTGCAGGATAAGGACGTCGGGATCACGATCGCCGGAGTCGGTGACCCAGCCGGCCAGCGCCCGATCCGCCTCGACGAGGCCGGTGGAGAAGTCACCGATCTGGTAGAGGTACCGCACGACGTGTTCGATCAGCTGACGCGCCGGCGGCTGCGGGGCCCGGTAGACCTCGGAGGGCACGATGTGCGGCAGCAGCCGGCTGAACAGCGGCCAGTTGTCCTCCTCCGCCTCGCCCGGGTCCGCCCCGATGAGCAGCTGGTGCACCTCGTCGCGCACCCGACGCTGGTCCTCGGCCGGCAGATCGTCGCGGATGAGCTTCTGGACGAGCCGGTGGACCTGCAGCGTCTTGTTGGTGGTGTCGAGGCGGGCCAGGGCGTAGCGGCCGAGCTCCCGGATCNCGCGGCTGACGACCAGCCGATCCTGCATGGCAACGCCGAACTCGGACTTCAGGATGTACTTGCCGCGGTCGAGGATCTCCAACGAGATCGGTTCCGGGCTGAAGAACGCGCAGCGGCGGAGCAGCTCCAGGGCGAACGGCGCCTGCTCCTGCAACTTGCTCACCGACAGACTCCAGGCCGCGGCGACCGGCCGGGAGTAGTCGGCGGGCGCGTTCTCGGCGAGCAGCCGGCCGCCGGCCTCGCGCAGCAGCTCCAGGTACTCCTGGGCGCCCATGCCCGTCTCGGCCTGCAGGGCGCCCGCCTGCTCCAGGGCGAGTGGCAGGTCACCGAGCGCGTCGGCGAGTTCGTCGGCGTCGGCTCGTGAAATACCCTCAACCCGGCGGGTGAGGAACTCCAGGCTTTCCCGGCGGTCGAAGACGTTCACCTCGAGCGTGTCGACGTGACTGAGCCAACTCCGGTTGCGCGAGGTCACGATGACATGGCCTGGACCGTGCGGAATGCTGGGACGGATCAGTTCTGGCTGCTCAGCGTTGTCGAAGATCAGCAGCCAGCGGCGGTAGGGTTCCCCGCGGCGCAGCGCGTCCAGCACCTGGGTGACGGCGTCGTCGACCCGCAACGGGGCGGTGTCCGCCAGCCCCAACCGGGGTGCGAGGGTGGCGAGGGTGGACCGGACCAGCGAGGGCTGGTCGGCGGGCACCCACCACACGAGGTCGTAGTCGGTCTGGAAACGGTGGGCGTACTCGATCGCCAGATGGGTCTTGCCCNCCCCGCCGAGCCCCTGTAGCGCGTGNGGCAGGACCGCGGTGACGTCGCGTGTGTCCGAGGTGATGCGGGCGCGCAGATCGGCGAGCAGNCCTTCCCGGCCGGTGAAGTTCTTGTTCCGTTGCGGCACGTTGCCCCACACGGCCGGCACTCGCCGACCGGTGTCCTGCACCGGAACCGACTTCACCACCGAATCCACCATTCCCCCGCGTTGTTCGACGCGAGGTGGTTCGTTTGTCGACGTCATACCTCGCCCATACAAACAATCTTCAGCTTACCGAGCGCCTGGATCTTACCTCTGGAAGGGGCTGGGCGGGCACCCCTGGCCGGGCTGCGTGTCGCTCCGCGCACTCCCCGAACTTTTCTACCATATAGTGATGAAAAAGACGGTTGTCCGGTTCTTGCCAGGCGACATCTGGACGACTGGGGAAAGTCCAGGTCAAGGGCCGGCTGCCGGTGTGCGTTGCGGCGGGAGCCGCCCTGGCGATGCTGGCTGCGCTGTCTGAGCGATGTCCAGGGTGTGTGCCTGGGGTGAGTGTTCGGGGTGAGTGTCCGGGGGGTGAACGTCGAAGCGGGCGGATGCGGAGCCCCGGGGGCGACTGCCGCGGCGGCGGCCCTGGTCGCCGCGGTGTCAGCCTGGCCGCAGCCCAGGCCGCCACAGCGCGGGTGCCCGCGCCGGAGGGCCCTATTCCCGGCAGGCGGCGAATATGGCCGGTGTGGTCCACCGGGCCGTTGTCCACCGCCGCCGATCCGGGGTCGGATAGTATTCACCGAGGTCACCGGGTTGGCAGCGAGGGGCTCTACCACATTGGCTACTGAAGCGGTCGCNGCGGGCGGCGTAAATGCGATTTTCTCGGGCGAGCTCGTCGCGGGGACGGTTCGCCCTTTGCTGGGCGGAGCTGCCAGGGCCGGGCGGAGTTCATGGCTGCCGGCCGAATCTTCTGTGTGCAGTGCGTCGTCCCGGCCGAACGAGGCGCGCAGCTCCCGGCGCTGTAGTGGACGAGTCGCGCGATGACGGTTGTCCCGGGCGCCTCGCCGTTTCCCGGTCTGNGGCCTTTCACGGAGATCGACTCCGCCCGGTTCTTCGGGCGGACCGCCGCCGCCCACGCCCTGTTGGCGAAATGGCTTGAGAACCGCCTGGTGGTCGTGTACGGACCACCAGGCGTGGGAAAAAGCTCGCTGTTGCGGGCGGGAGTGCTTCCACACCTTTCGCCGGAGGTCGCCCACGTGCTGCCGGTGGGTCGGATCACCCCGCTGCCGGGCGCCACCGGCGCCGGTGTTCCCTCGCTCGGCCGGGTGGCCAACCCGTTCGCCGAGACGTTGTTGCGGACCTGGTCCGGCCCGCGGGGGACGTCGACGCTGCCGCCCGCCCTGCGCGACCGGCTGGGCGGAGATGGGCCGAGCCTGCAGGGCCGTCGGCGGCCCGCCGACCCGGACCGGCCGATCCTCGCTGCGGTGGATCAGTTCGAGGATTTCTTCGCGCCGTGCACCCCCTACCTTGATCCGTTGCGGGAGCAGTTCATCACGCTGCTGGGCGAGGCGGTCGCGGCGCTGCCCAACCTGCGCCTGCTCCTGGTGATCCGGCACAATGCCCGGTCCCGTCTCGCCCCCTACGAGACGACGCTCGCCGGCGGCGAGGATGCCGCCGGAGTCCGGGTCGGGGGGCTGGACCGGCACTCCGCGATCGCCGCGTGCGCCGAGCCGATGCGGCGGGCCGGTCGGCCGCTGCCGCCGGAGGTCGTGGCGGCCTGTATCGACGAACTCCTCAACAGCCGGGTGGTGGACGCCGCCGGAACCGTGTCGGTCCTGACCGCGGACGCCGTCCCGCCGGCCTACCTCCAGCTCGTGGCCGCGTCGCTGTGGCGGGACACGGCCGACCGCGGCGCCTCGCTCGGGCCGGACCTCATGGAATCCGCCGCTCGGGTCGACGCGGTCCTGGGGGCCCACCTCACGCAGGTCATCGTGACGGAGGCGGGGCGGCACCACCTCGACGCCGGGGACGTGCGCCGGTGGCTGATCCGTACCTTCGTCACCGAACGCGGGCGTCGGGCGACGGTCGACGAGGGCCTCGTCGCGACCGCCGGGATGCCCAACGCGCTGCTGGCGGCGCTGGCCGAGCGGTACGTCCTGGCCAGCGAGTGGCGTTCGGGCTCCCGCCGGTTCGAGCTCTTCGACGACCGGCTCATCCCCCCGCTGCAGGCAGCGGTGCCGGACTGGCCGGCGGCCGACGCGCCGGCGGCGGAGATCGGTGCGATCGACTACCTTCAGGCGGCCCTGATCAGCCTCGCGGACGGCGATCTTGCGGCCGCCCGGGTACATGCCGACGAGGTGCTGCGGCGCGACGCCGAGGATCCGCGCATCCGGGCACAGGCAGTGATGCTGCGCGCCGATCTCGACGAGGCCCAGGGGCGGATCGAGCAGGCCGAGCGCGGCTACCGGGAGGCCGCGCAGCTCTACGAGTCGCTGCCGGACGCCGAATCGTCGGGCCGGGCGCTGGCCGCGGCCGGGCGGCTGCTGCTGCGGGCCGGGCGGCTCGGCTCCGCGGTCGAGGATCTTCAGTCGGCGTCGGCCCGGCTGCCGGCCGAACTCGACGTGCAGATCGATCTTGCTCGGGCCCTGTGGTACTCGGGCCAGCGCTGGGCCGCCGCCGCGATCTTCTCGACGGTGCTGACCATCGCGCCGCTGACGCCGGCGGCCCTGGCTGGGCGCGGTCAGCTACGGGTCGAGCTGGGGGACGACGCGGCGGCCCTGGACGACCTCGACCGAGCGGTCCGGCTGGGCCCGGGCGGCCCGGACACCGCCGACACCGCCGACCTCGCAGGCCCTGCCGGTGCTGGGGACTCCGCCGAGACCCGGGCCGCTCGTGCGCTGGCGCTGGCGCGGCTCGGACGCTCGGCCACCGCGGCCACGGAGACGTCGGCGGTGCTCGACGACGCCCCGGACAGCGGGCCGGTCCTCTGGCGTGCGGCGGGTGTGCTCCAGACCATCGGAGACGACTCGCGGGCGGCCGACCTCCTCGAGCGGGCTCTGCAGGCGCGCGCGCCGGCGTTGCTCGCCCACCAGCGGGAGCAGGTTCACCGGATGCTGCGCCGCCCGGGAGCGATGGCCTGACCGACCGGCTTCCCGGGTGTCGGGCGGTCGGGCGCCGGGCGGTCGGGTGTTTACCGGGAGCGTGTAGACGGAGACGTCGGCGGCAGGTGACGGGAGGTGGACCTGGATGGCGCTGCACGGGAAGGCGAGTGGGTCGCAGGCGGAGCAGACGGTCGACGTGCGGCCGCAGCTGGTCCGGTCGGGGGAGGACGTCGCCGTCCCGCGGTTCCGGATCCCGCGGGAGTCGATCTCGCCCGAGACCGCCTATCAGATCGTCCATGACGAGCTGATGCTCGACGGCAACGCGCGGCTGAACCTGGCGACGTTCGTNACCACCTGGATGGACCCCCAGGCCGATCGGCTGATGGCCGAGTGCGCGCCGAAGAACATGATCGACAAGGACGAGTACCCGCAGACGGCGGAGCTGGAAAAGCGTTGCGTCAACATCCTCGCGGACCTGTGGCACGCCCCCGACTCGGAGCATGCGGTCGGCTGCTCGACCACCGGCTCCTCCGAGGCGGGCATGCTCGCCGGCCTGGCGCTGCTGCGGCGCTGGCGGGCCCGGCGGCGGACGGCGGGTGCCCCGGCCGACCGGCCCAACCTCGTCATGGGCGTCAACGTCCAGGTGTGCTGGGACAAGTTCGCCCGCTACTGGGACGTGGAACCACGCCTGGTTCCGATGGCGCCGGGCCGCACGCACCTGACCGCCGACGAGGCCGCCGCGCGCTGCGACGAGAACACGATCGGCGTCGTGGCGATCCTCGGCTCGACGTTCGACGGCAGCTACGAGCCGGTCGCCGAGATCGCCGCCGGGCTCGACCGCCTGGCCGCCGGAGGTGGCCCGGACGTGCCGGTGCACGTCGACGGCGCGTCCGGAGGGTTCATCGCCCCGTTCTGCGACCCCGAACTGGTCTGGGACTTCCAGCTCGACCGGGTCGTGTCGATCAACGCGTCGGGGCACAAGTACGGGCTGGTCTACCCGGGGGTCGGCTGGGTGGTGTGGCGCGACCGCGCCCACCTGCCGGACGAGCTCGTGTTCGAGGTGGACTACCTCGGCGGGAAGATGCCGACGTTCTCGCTGAACTTCTCCCGCCCGGGGGCTCAGGTCGTCGCGCAGTACTACACGCTGCTCCAGTTGGGCTTCGCCGGCTACCGCCGGGTGGCCCAGGCGTGCCGGGACAATGCCCGCTGGCTCGCCGACGAGGTGGCCCGGATGGGTCCCTTCGAACTCGTCTCGGACGGCAGCGGGATCCCCGCGTTCGCGTTCCGGCTGCGCGACGAGATCACCGACTACACCGTCTTTGACGTCTCCGAGCTGCTGCGCNCCCGCGGCTGGTTGGTGCCCGCCTACCGGTTCCCGCCGGACCTGACCGACCTCGCCGTGCTGCGGATCGTGGTGCGTCACGAGTTCAGCCGCGATCTCGCCGGGCTGCTCGTCGCCGACCTGCGCCGGGTCGTGGACAGGCTGTCCGGCGCCGCGCGGCGCCTCCCGCCGCCCCCACCGGACGGCGAGGNGGCGTCCTTCCACCACTGACCCCGCCCGGCTCGCCGGGCGGGGTCGGGGTCAGTGGGAGGCGGTGAGGACCGGGCGCAGCGCGTCGAGGACGGTGGCGTCCTCGATGGTCGGCGGGACGGCGGGGGAGCGGCCGTCGGCGATCTCGCGCATGGTCCGGCGAAGGATCTTGCCGGACCGGGTCTTGGGCAGGGCCGCCACCACGTCGACCCGCTGGAACGCCGCCACCGGCCCGATCTCCGCGCGGACGCGGGCGACGAGTTCCGCGGCGAGCGTGTCCGGCCCGATCTCGACGCCGGTCTTCACCACCACCAGCCCGCGCGGTACCTGGCCCTTCAACGCGTCCGCGACGCCGACGACGGCACACTCGGCCACGGCCGGGTGGGCGGCGAGGACGGCCTCCATCGACCCGGTGGACAGCCGGTGCCCGGCCACGTTGATCACGTCGTCGGTGCGGCCCAGCACGAACAGGTACCCATCGGCGTCGAGGTAGCCGCCGTCGCCGGTCAGGTAGTACCCGTCGAAGGCGGACAGGTAGGACGCGGCGTACCGGTCGTCGTCCTCCCACAGGGTCGGCAGAGCGCCGGGCGGCAGCGGCAGGCGCAGGCAGATCGCGCCCTCCGTGCCGGTGGGGACGGGTTGGCCCGCCGGGTCCAGCACTCGCACGTCGTAGCCCGGCATCGGCACGGTGGGGGAGCCCGCACGGGCGGGCAGCGACTCCAGACCGATCGGATTTGCGCAGATGGGCCAACCCGTTTCGGTCTGCCAGTAGTTGTCGACCACCGGGATGCCCAGGGTGGTGACGGCCCAGTCGTAGGTGGCCGGGTCGAGGCGCTCGCCGGCCAGGAACAGCGCGCGCAGCGACGAGCGGTCGTACTCGCGTACCAGGGCGCCCGCCGGGTCCTCTTTCTTGATCGCCCGGATCGCCGTCGGCGCGGTGAACAGCACGTTCACCCCGTGCTCGGTGACCACCCGCCAGAAGGCGCCGGCGTCCGGCGTGCCCACCGGCTTGCCCTCGTAGAGCACGGTCGTCGCGCCGGCGAGCAACGGGGCGTAGACCGTGTACGAGTGCCCGACCGCCNAGCCCACGTCGGAGGCCGCCCACATGACGTCCCCCGCCCGGATCCCGTAGATGTTGCCCATCGACCAGGTCAGGGCGACGGCGTGGCCGCCGTTGTCGCGCACGATCCCCTTCGGCCGGCCGGTGGTGCCCGACGTGTAGAGGATGTAGAGCGGGTCGGTGGCGGCGACCGGCACCGGTGACAGCGGCGCGGCCGCGGCCAGCGCGGCGTCCCAGTCATGGTCCCGGCCGGCGATCATCGAGCAGCGCTGCCGGTCCCGCTGGACGATGAGGGTCGCGGCGGGAGCATGCGCGGCCAGCGCGATCGCCTCGTCGAGGATCGGCTTGTACGGGACCAGCCGCGTCGGCTCGATGCCGCAGGAGGCGCTGACGACGACCTTCGCCCGGGCGTCGTCCATCCGGGCGGCGAGTTCGGCCGCGGCGAACCCGCCGAACACCACGGAGTGCACCGCGCCGAGACGGGCGCAGGCGAGCATGCTCACCACCGCCGCGGGGATCATGGGCAGGTAGATGATGACCCGGTCGCCGCGGCCGACCCCGAGCGCGGCCAGTGCCCCGGCGGCGCGCGCCACCTCGTCGGTCAGCTCGGCGAAGGTGAAGCGGCGGACCGTGCCGGTGACCGGCGAGTCGTAGATCAGCGCGAGCGCGTCGCCCCGACCGGCGGCGACGTGCCGGTCGAGGGCGTTGGCGCAGGTGTTGAGCGCGGCGTCGGGGAACCAGCGGGTGAACGGCGCCTGGTCGGCGTCGAGTATCCGCCGCGGCGGCCGGGTCCAGTCGAGGGCCTGAGCGGCGGCCGCCCAGAATTCCTCGGGATCGTTCGCGGCCCGTTCGTACTCCCGCTGGTATGCGCCCATAGCCGTCATCCTCCCGCGCCCGGCGACCGCCGGGGCGCATTCCCGCCCCCCGAGCGCTGCCGTGCGTGGCACCACCGGACGGGTCACCGCGGTCTGGCCTGACGCCGCTGACCACGACTTCGACCCGGGCCGTGGTGTTACGTTCCGCGCCAAAGTGCATCGAGACAGGGAGAGCAGCCATGACCAGACCGTTGGAGGGCGTCCGGGTCCTCGACTTCTCCGAGCACGGCTTCGTGCCGTCGGCCGCCGCGGCGCTGGGCGACTTCGGCGCCGACGTGGTCAAGATCGAGCGGCTGGCCGGCGACGCCATGCGCCGGATCATCGCCAGCGGCCTGGTGGCCACGAAGGACGGCTACGACTTCCAGTTCGAGCTGTTCAACCGCAACAAGCGCGGCATCGCGTTAGACGTCGAGCAGCCCGCGGGCCGCGAGATCTTCGAGAAACTCGTGCGCTGGGCCGAGGTGTACATCACCAACCAGCTTCCCCGGGTCCGGCGCAAGCTGCGCACGGAGCCGGCCGACGTCTTCGCGCTCAACCCGACCATCGTGTACGCGCGTGGGCACGGCCAGGGGCAGCGCGGACCCGACGCCGAGGCCGGCGGTTTCGACGGGGTCTCGTACTGGGCGCGCGGGGGCGTGGCCCACGTCCTGACCGACGCGGACGCGACGCGTCCGACCAGGCAGCGCCCGGCCCTCGGCGACGGCCCCAGCGGAATGTTCCTGGCCGGCGGCATCTGCGCCGGGCTCGTCCACGTGGGGCGGACCGGTAAGGGCATCGTGGTCGACACCTCCCTGCTCGGCTCGGCGGCGTGGACACTCGGGCCCGACCTGGCCTACACCACCCTGGCCGGCGAGCAGATGCCGATGGCGGCCGACGAGCAGGTGTCGCCGCTCGTGCGCCAGTACCGGACGGTCGACGGCCGGTGGGTGTCCCTGATGATGATCGACGAGGCTCGCTACTGGGAGCAGGCCTGCCGGGCGCTCGGCCTGGACGATCTCGTCACCCGTTACCCCGACCCGGCCGCGCGCCGGGCCGGCTGGCCGGTGATCCATGAGCGGATCAACGCGGTCATCACCACGCTCGACCACGCCGAGCTGGAGGCGAAGCTGCGCGCCCAGGGCTGCATCTTCTCGTTCTTCGCGACCCCGATGGAGGTCGTCGCCGATCCGGCGGTGGTCGAGAACGGCTACCTCATGCAGCACCCCGAGCATCCCGACGTCCGGCTCGCGGCCGCTCCGGTGCAGTTCGACGACGAACTGCCGTCGGCCCGGCGCCCGGGACCGACCCTGGGCCAGCACTCCCGCGAGGTCCTCACCGAACTCGGCTACGGCGAGACGGAGATCCTCCGCCTGCTCGACGACAAGGTCATCGCCGAGCCCTGAGCGCGGAATCCTCAGCGTCGAATCCTCAGCGCGGAATCCTGCGTGCCGGGACGTGATCGGCGGCCNCCACCGGCGATCGGTGCCGCGTGGCCCATGCCGGGATGCGCCGATCCGGGCGTGGGTACGCCCAGGTCACAGGCGTTCCGTGCCACCGGTGCCGTCCGGGTCGGCAAGTCCGTCCCGGGTCCGCATCGTGTCTCCGTCGTGGCCTCCGGATGGCGTCCCGCCAGGCGACGACGAAAAACTGTCGGTGGTGGGGTCCAGGGTGGTGGCACGGTTCGCAGCACTCGAAGGAGTCACCATGCCCACGCGAGACACCATCCCGGCCGGCGCCCCCTGTTGGGTCGACCTGATGACCTCCGACGCCGCCGGCGCCAAGGCGTTCTACGGCGAGCTGTTCGGTTGGGGGGCCGAGGAGCCCGCCGCCGAGTTCGGCGGCTACACCAACCTCACGAAGGACGGCGTCCGCGTCGGCGGTCTCATGCCCAAGCAGCCGGGGATGGACGCCCCCGACGGCTGGTCGATCTACCTGTCCACGCCCGACGCGGAGAAGACCGTCACCGCCGCGACCGAGCACGGGGGCGGAGTGATCGTCGGGTCGATGGCCGTGGCCGACCTCGGTGTCATGGCCGTGGTGACCGACCCGGGCGGCGCGGCCGTCGGCCTGTGGCAGCCCGGCCTGCACACCGGCTTCGGCGTCACCGCCGAGCCGGGCGCGCCGGCCTGGTTCGAGCTGCTGACCCGGGACTACAACGCCGCGGTCCCCTTCTACCGCGACGTCTTCGGCTGGGACGTCCACGTCGCCGCCGACACCCCGGAGTTCCGCTACTCGACCTACGGGCCGGGCGACGCCGCGCACGCCGGGATCATGGACGCGAGCGGTTTCCTGCCGGACGGCGTGCCGGCGCACTGGTCGGTGTACTTCGCCACGGCGGACACGGACGCGACGCTGGAGCGGGTCGCCGCGCTCGGCGGCTCGGTCGTCCTGCCGGCGGAGGACACCCCGTACGGCCGCCTCGCCGCGGCCGCCGACCCCACCGGCGCCGTGTTCAAGCTGGTCGGGCCGAACGTCTCCACGCCCGCGGCGAGCTGAGCCTGTTCCGAGCTGGGCCCGCTGCGAGCTGGGTTCCCGGGTTCGGCGTCCCCCGGGGCCGGTCGGTTCTAGGCGGTGGCCGGCTCGGCGCGCAGCAGGCCGGCGAGGACCGAGCCGGCGTGGCGGATGCCCGCGTCGTCGACGTCGAGGTGGGTGACGATCCGCAGGGTGGTCGGGCTGATCGCGCCGATCAGGACGCCCTGCTCCGCTGCGCTGCGGGAGAACCGCCCGGCGTCGGCGACCTTGACGAGCACCATGTTGGTCTCGACCTGCTTGGGGTCCACGTGACCGGGCGCGGCGTCGGCGAGCAGCGCGGCGAGCTCGTCCGCCCGCCGGTGATCCTCGGCGAGGCGTTCGATGTGGTGGTGCAGCGCGTGCAGGCCCGCCGCGGCCAGCACGCCGGACTGGCGCATCGCCCCGCCGAGCCGCCGGCGCCAGTTCCGGACCTCGTCGACCCGACCGGCGTCGCAGATCACCAGCGACCCGACCGGGGCGCCGAGCCCCTTGGACAGGCAGACGGACAGGGTCGTGAACGGCGCCGCGAGCCGGCGTGGTTCGACGGCGCCGGCCACGGCCGCGTTCCACAGCCGGGCGCCGTCGCAGTGCAGGGCGATGCCGGCGGCGGTGGCGAGGTCGCGGAACTGGTCCAGCCGGGCCGGCGCCCAGACCCGCCCGCCGGCCCGGGCGGCGGTGTTCTCCACGGCCAGCACGCTTGTGCGGATCATGTTGTAGTTGCCGCCGACGCTGTGCGAGCGGATCGCCGCGGCGACGTCCGCCAGGTCCGCGGTGTCGGCGAGGCCGGGCAGCGTGCGCGTCTGGATTCCGCCGAGCGCGGCCAGGCCACCCATCTCGTAGGTCACGATGTGGGCCTCGGTGTCGGCGATGATCTCGGTGCCGATCTGGGCGCTGGCGCGCAGGGCGACGAAGTTGGCCATGGTCCCGCTCGGCACGAACACGGCCGCATCGTGGCCGAGCAGGTCCGCGGCGTACCCCTCCAGGGCCCGCACCGACGGGTCCTCGCCGTAGTGGTCGTCGCCGACCTCGGCCTGCGCCATCGCCCGGCGCATCGCCGCAGTCGGCCGGGTCACCGTGTCGCTGCGCAGATCGACCGGCCCGGCCGGCCTGGCCGCAGGTCGACCCGCCGACCGTGAGGCCGCCGCGGCGATCCGGTCGCCACTGCCCGCCGCGTCGTCCGTGGGGATGCCGTCAGGGGAAGCGTCGATGGTCACGGATGGCGATGGTAGTGGCCCATGCACACCGTCTCGCGGGGGCGGGGCCGCCAGGTGCGGGCAGGCCGTGGCCGCTGATCAGTGAGCAGGTCGAGCGGCGCCGCGGCCCTGACGTTCCGGCGGATCGGGGGCCCAGACGGGGGCGGGGAGCTCGGCGCGCAGGGTGGGGGCGACCTCGGCGAAGAAGCGTTCCAGGTGGGCGCGGGTGGTGGCGGGGTCGGTGAGGAAGAAGCCCTCCACCCCGACGCCGAGGACCTGGTTGCCGAAGCGCCGGTGCAGGTCGAGCAGTTTTTCGGTGATCTGGTCGGCGGTGCCGACGAGGGCCGAGCCGTTGTCGATGAAGTCCTCCAACGAGTCGAACGGGAAGTGGTTCTGCCGGGCCACCGGGAGGTCGCGGAACGCGGCGAAGGCGGGGCGGGCGAGCGCGAGGGCGTCCTGCGAGCGGTCCGTGATGATCGGGGAGTGCACGCCGAGAGCGAGCGGCGTGGCGGCCGGGTCGTGACCGTGGTGGGCGAGCCGATCGCGGTAGCGCTGGACGAGCGCGAGGTAGTGGTCGGTGCGGCGGAAGCCGTTCGCCGAGTACAACGGGTCGCCCCAGCGGGCGGCGAGGTCGGTCGACCGCTCNCTGGACGCCGAGCCGTGCCAGACGCGCGGCGCTGGCTGCTGCAACGGCCGCGGGCGGGTGGTCGCCCCGTGCAGCGGCGGGCGGAAGCGGCCTGTCCAGGTCACGTTCTCCTCCCGCCACAGCCGGCGGAACAGCTCGTAGTTCTCCGCCAGCCGATCCCAGAGCTCGGCGGCGTCGACGCCGAACATGCCCGGTGAGACCGGATCGTTGCCCTTGCCGATGATCAGGTCGAGGCGCCCGTCGCTGAGATGGTCGAGGGTGGCGTACTCCTCGGCGGCGCGGACCGGGTCGGCCAGGGAGAGCACGGCGACGGTGGTGACCAGCCGGATCCGGCTGGTCCGAGCGGCGATGTGGGCGAGCAGGACGGCGGGGGCGGACGACAGGAACGCGGGATTGTGCCGCTCGCCGACGCCGAACGCGTCGTAACCCACGCCCTCGGCCCAGGCCGCGAGGTCGACCAGAGCCCGCAGCCGCTCCCGCTCGTACTCCGCCGCCGGCGAGGACCGCGCTGTCGTCGAGGCGGGCGTCGTCATCGTCACGGCGGGGCCGCTATCGCGCGCCGCCAGCGTGCTGGCCAGGAATTTCACGCCGCTTCGCCACCGGCGCGCGCGTCGGGCGACACGGTCAGAAGCCCAGCGTCTCGCGGACCAGGACGATGGTGGCGCGTTCCGGGAGGGCCTCCCGTTCCACGATGAGGATCTTGCCGATGAACGAGCTCTGGCCGTAGAGATCCCGCAACCGCTGCCACTCCCGGGGCAGGCTGTAGGCATGGACGCGGCGGATCCCGGTCGCCAGGTCCGGCACCACCTTCTGCGCCCCGACCACCCAGATCACCCGGCGGGCGCCCGAGGCGTACGGCGCGAGCTGGCTGCCGCTGGCCGAGCCGACGACGAGCTGGCCATCCTCCGTCATCGCGTGCACGCTGCCAACGACCACGTCGGGCAGGGCCCCGAGCCGGATCTGGGCGACCACGTCGGCCCCCGGCGACGGAGCGCCACGCCGGACCGACCGGAACTCGCCGGACTCGTCGATGTCCGCCGCGATGCCGGACAGGCGCAGCGTCTCGCTGGCGGCGGTGAAGATCTCCTCGTCCCGAGGGAGCAGCTCCCGGACGAGTTGGCGGGCCTGCTCGGCGGTGTCCACGAGGTGGACGAGATAGCCGCGCTCGCGGAGGTTCGCGGCCGCCCGGTCGAGCCGCGCCGCGTCGGCCGGGACCGCGAACGCCTCGTCGAGCGGGGGTGTCAGGGTGGTCATGGTGGTCACTCCGATGCGGGTTGATGGTTCCTTCTGGTAACTGGACCGATTCTGCGGAACCATCGAGTGCCTCGGAAGACGGCACTATTTTCTGCCTCGGTGACGTGGAGGTAACCATGCGCGCGAAGTCCGCCGTCGGCGACGAGGGTGGCCCGAGCGGCGATGGGGATGGCCGGAACGACGGTGTGGTCGGCCGGAACGGCGGTGTGGTCGGCCGGAACGGCGGCGGGCCGGCCGACACGCGGGCGGCGGCGGTCCTGGCGGTCCGCGACGATGCGACGTGCCGGGTCCGCGAGATCCTCGACCGGGTCGGCGACAAGTGGACGCTGGCGGTGGTCAGCGAGCTCGGTCGGGGCAGCCACCGGTTCACCGAGCTGCGGCGGGCCGTGCCGGGCATCAGCCAACGCATGCTGACCTCGACCCTGCGCGGGCTTGAACGCGACGGACTGGTCCGCCGGACCGTGCATCCGGTCGTCCCGCCGCGGGTCGACTACGAGCTGACCGAGCTCGGCCGGACGCTGCTTGACACGGCCTGGGCGCTGATGAGCTGGGCCCTGGAACACCTGGACCAGATCGACGACGCGCGCCGGGAGTACGACGGGCGTTGACCTCAGGCGCCGGACAGCAGCGGGGCCAGCCGTTCGAGCTGGTCGACGGCGGCCGGCAGGCCGACGCCGAGCGGTAGGCACCCGAGGCCCCTCGGCCTCCTCATCCCCTTCCGCCGCCCGGCCCCGCAAGGTCCCGCCCGACGGTGCGGCATTACCTCGCGCGTCATCGACGGGATGTGCGGGTGGCCGGAGGATCGGCGCGGCGGGGAGGTTCCCTCGCCGCCACCGATCCGATTCCGTTCTCGGCACCGATCGGCCGGCCGCTCGCGTGGGCGGCGCCGCCGTGGGGATGCCGGCTGCTCTGGGAGATCCGTGACCTCGTTTACGCAAGCTCCGCCGCGGACCGACGGTGCGCAAACGGCCGGCTGGCTGCCACTGGTCGTGGTGCTCGCCGGCACGTTCGTCACCTTCCTCGACTTCTTCATCGTCAACGTCGCGCTGCCGTCGATCGAGACGGACCTGGCCGCCGGGTCGGCGACGCTGTCGCTCGTCGTCGCCGGCTACGGGCTCACCTTCGCGGTCGGAATGATCACCGGCGGGCGGCTGGGCGATCTCTACGGCCGACGCCGGATGTTCCTGGTGGGGCTCGGGCTGTTCACCCTCACGTCGGCGGCCTGCGGCCTCGCTCCGAACGCCGAGGTGCTCGTGGTTGCCCGGTTCCTGCAGGGCGCCGCCGGCGCGCTGCTCACCCCGCAGGTGCTGGCCATCCTCGGCACCCTGTACGCCGGGCGGCGCCGGGGGCCGGCGTTCGCGGCCTACGGGTTCGCGATGGGGATCGCCGGGGTCCTCGGCCAGCTCATCGGCGGCGCGCTCATCGAGGCGGACCTCGCCGGCTCGGGCTGGCGGGCCGTGTTCCTCATCAACGTGCCGGTCGGCCTGCTCGCCCTGCCCGCCGCCCGGCGCGTCCTGCCGGAGTCGCGCGGCCCCCGGGCGCGGCTGGACCTGGCCGGCGTCGCGCTCGTGACCGTGGCCGCGACCCTGCTCGTCCTGCCGCTGGTGGAGGGGCGCGAACACGGCTGGCCGGGATGGGTGTGGTGCTGCCTGGCCGCCGCGCCGGTCGTGGCCGGCGGGTTCGTCGCCCGCCAGCGCCGGCTCGCCGCCCGCGGCGGGGCGCCGCTGATCGACCTCGGCCTGTTCCGGCATCGCGCCTTCGCGGCCGGCACGTGCGTCGCGCTGGGGTTCGCCCTGATCCCGAGTTCGTTCTTCTTCGTCCTCGCGCTCCACCTCCAGCAGGGACGCGGCTACGGTGCGCTGTTCTCCGGGATCGTCTTCGCCGCCGTCGGCGCCGGCTACATGCTGGCGATGTTCCTGGCCGGGCCGCTCGGCGACCGGCTTGGTCACCGGGTCCTCGCGGTGGGCGCCCTCGGCGTCGCCGCCGGCTGCGCGCTGCTCGTGGTCACCGCGTCGGCGGCGAGCGCCCTCGCGATGGTCCCCGGGCTCGCGGTGACCGGGCTCGGCATCGGCCTGGTGCTCGTCCCGCTGTCCTCGACGGTGCTGGCGGGCATCGACCCGCGCCATGCGGGCGCCGCGGCGGGGGTGCTGTCCATGGCGCAGCAGACCGGCGGCGCGCTGGGGGTCGCCGTGATCGGCGTGGTGTTCTTCGGCGCGGGGTCGGCCGAGGGCGCGTTCACGGCGAGCCTGCGGGTGCTGGTCGGGGTCGCCATCGCCGTGGCTGCTCTCACCCGGCTGCTGCGTCCGAGCGCAGCAGCCGGGCGGACCAGCCGGGTGGGGGTGCCGGGGGCGGCGTCGGATTCGGCGCCGACGGGACGGATGACGGGTGCGGGATCAGTCGCCGAACAGGCTGGCCGAGTCCGCGGTCCGGTAGTCGGTCGCCTTGGTGCCCTTGACCGTGGCGACGACCGAGCCCGTTGAACACAGCGCCTTCAGGCTCGGGACGGCGGTGCCGTCGCAGGTGAACGTCAGCCCGTCGCCGGCCGGTAGCACGACGTCCTTGGCGGCCTTGAGCGTGCTGGTCACGGAGGCGGGGGTGACGTCTCCGGTGAGGCCCTTGAGGGCGCGGACGAGGCCCAGCAGGTTCTGGTAGCCGGTCACCGCGTAGCCGTCGAGGGCTGTCTTCGGCGCGTACCTGCCCATCACCGTCCGGTAGAGCCGGGACTCGGCGTTGTCACTCTCGGTGTCACCCGGGGTGAACAGCGTCGCGCCGTCCAGCGCGCCGGGGGCGGCGTCCTCGACGGTCTTCGACAGGCACGGCTGGATGACGAACTTCGGCTGGGTGGCGTTGACCGCGACCAGGCCCTTGAGCACGGTGCTGCAGAAGGTCCCCTCCCCGACGAGGATCACGGCGCCGGGCTTCTTGCCGATCGCCGCGGTGACCTGGGAGGTGGCATCCGGCGTGCCGAGCGGGATNGGGACGATGTCGAGGCCGACGCCGGCCTTGGCGAACACCGNCTTGCCCAATGCGTTCGCGCCCGCGGTCACGGCGGGGGCGTCCGTGACGAACAGGGAGACGCTCTTGTAGCCCTTGTCCTTGGCGGTCTGCGCCATGACGCCGAGCGTCGCCGGGAAGCCACCGGTCCAGGAGAAGGCGCCGTCGGTGACGAACTCGGTGCCGCTGGCCGCCACGCCCGTCGTGTAGGGGATCCTGGCGCCGGTGATGACCGGGACCATCGAGTCGGCGAAGGCCGTGGTGCCGATGTTCACGGCGGTGACCTTCTGTTCGACCATCTCGTTGGCGCAGGTGCGGGCGGAGGCCGCGTCCTCCTGCGACTTGCAGACGACGAGCTGGATGGGCCGCCCGCCGATGCCGCCGAGGTAGTCGTTGGCGTAGGCGGTGGCCGCCTGGGCGCCCTCGCGGACCTCGGGCAGGGACACCGCGCTGCCGCCCTCCGCGGTGATGAAACCGATCTTCACCGGCGCACCCGCCGCCTTCGTGCCCGGGGGGAGCGTCGCGGTCGACCCGGCCGCCGGGGTCGCGCCCCCGGCGCCTCCGCCGCCCCCGCTGCCTCCGTCGCTGCCGCACGCGGCCGGTAACAGGCCCAGGCCGACGGCCAGGAGCGCCGCTCCCACCCGTGCCCGGCGCGGACGCCTCCCCCACATACCTGTGCTGCCCACAGCCCCTCCATCTCGTCCACTCGGCCCGTCGGAAGGGCTCGGCGGCGAGAGCCGGGTATGTTACCCAGCTCACATGGTGAGCTATGTTATCCAGGTGATAGATCCGGTCAAGGGGGTCGGCCGTCGACGGATCACCCGGCAGGGGCGCCGTCCTCCAGGTAGACGGGCAGGAGCGAGGCTGCCAGGCACGCGGCGATCCGACGGGACAGGCGCGCCGCCGCCCGCTCGGCGACCTCGGCGGGAGTGCAGTACCGGGCCGAGCGGATCTCCGCGGCCTGCAGGACGAGCGCGTCCACCGGGATCGGCGGACCGTCCACGGCGAACAGGAACCGCAGCGCGTCCGCCCGGCGCGGGGTGGCGGCGAGGTGGTCGACGCAGATCAGCCGCCCGACCGGCAGGTCGAGCCCGAGCTCCTCGCCCAGCTCGCGCTGCGCGGTCTGCCGCGGGGACTCGCCGGGCTCGGCGATCCCGCCGGGGACCTCCCAGTTCGGCTTGTACGTCGGCTCCACCAGCAGCACCCGCCCGGCGTCGTCGAGCAGCAGACAGCCGGCCGCCACCGCCTTCCTCGACCGGGCCACGTAGTCGTCGAGCAACGCCGTCATGGCCGGCACGCTACCGCTCGTTGATCGGGTCTCCGGCCCGAACGCCGCACCTGACGTGCCGGAAAGTCGCCGGCAGTCCTGCCCGAGCGGCGTGCGACGGCCTTTTCCGGTGGCTCTTTCGGGTTACCGCCTTCGGGTTACCGCCGCGCCGGCGTCGCCCGGCGGGTGGAACGGCCCGGGGAGGTGGAACGGCCCGGGGAGGTGGAACGGCCCGGGGAGGTAGCCGGCACAGTTCCGATCCGGATGCCGGTGGTGTGCGTCCGGTCCCGCAGCGGGCGGCCGGGCTGCTCGCAGGACTCGTTCCCGGTGTGGGCCTCCCCGGTGCGGGCCTCCCCGGTGTGCGGCTCCCCGGTATGCGTCCGTTCCCAGGCTCCGCTGCCCGCGCGTGGCCTGTGGCCGGCCCTCGGGTCGAGGACCCCGCCCCGGTCGAGGACCCCGCCCCGGTCGAGCACGATGAGCGCGTCGGCCTGGGCCACCAGGCGCGTGTCATGGGTGATCACCAGGACGGTCCGGCGGGCGGCGAGCCGGCGCAGGGAGTGCACCACGAGCCCGGCGACGTCGTCGTCGAGCCCCGCGGTCGGCTCGTCGAGGATGAGGACGGGCGAGTCGCGCAGCAGTGCCCGCGCGATCGCGACCCGTCGCCGCTGCCCCCCGGACAGTCGTCGGCCGCTCTGACCGAGCGGCGTCTCGTAGCCGTCGGGCAGCCGGAGCGCGAAGCCGTGCACCCCGGCGGCGCGCGCGGCCGCGACGACCCGGTCGGGGTCGGCGTCCGGGATGCTCCAGGTGAGGTTCTGCCACAGCGTGCCGTCGACGAGCTGGCTGTCCTGGGCCACCACCGTCACCGCCCGGCGCAGCGACGCCAGGGTGATGTCACGCAGGTCCTGCCCGTCGAGCAGCACGCGCCCCGCCGACGGGTCGTGCAGCCNCACCATGAGTTTCGTCAACGTCGACTTCCCCACGCCGCTGGGGCCGGTGAGCACGGACAGCTCGCCGGGACGCAGAGTGAACGAGACGTCGTCGAGGGTCGGGCGGGTCNCCTCCGGGTAGGCCAGGCTGACCCGTTCGAAGCGGAGGTGCCCGCGCACCCGCTGCAGCGGCCGGGCGTCAGGGTGATCCTCGACCTCCGCGGGATGGTCGAGCAGCTCGATGATCCGCTCGCCGGAGCTCACCGCGGTGCCGACCGACACGACGAGTTCGCCGAGCTCCTGCACCGGGCCGTACAGGTAGCCGAGGAAGCCGGCGAAGNACAGCAGGCCACCGACGGTCAGCCGGCCCGCGGAGATCTCCCAGGTGCCCATGTACAGCACGGCCAGCACGAAGACCGTCTCCAGCAGCGTGGCCAGCACGGCGTTCGCCGTCGCCATCCGGTAGGCGACCAGCCGGGCCTCGAACCAGGCCATGCCGTGCTGGCGCAGCCGCCGCCGTTCGTGCTTCGCCATCCCGTGCGTCTGGATGAGGGAGTTGGCGGTGATGTTCTCCTCGACCACGGCGGCGATGCGGCCCTCGGCGGCCCGCTCCTCCTGCGCGACCTCGTGCACCCGGCCCGCGAGCCGGCGGGTGAGCAGCCAGTACAACGGTGCCGCGGCGCAGGCCAGCAGCGCCAGGTCCCAGCGCAGTACGAAGGNGGCCGCGGTGAAGCACACCGCGCCGCAGGCGGCCGTGGTCGCTCCCACCAGCCCGCTGGCGGCGAGCTCGTCGACGGCGTCGACGTCCGAACCGAACCGGGTCATCAGATCACCGGCCGGCCGCTCGGCGAAGAAGGCCGGTGACATGGTGTGCAGGCGGTCGAGCATCAGCTCGCGCAGCCGGGTCAGCAGCCGGCCCGACGCCTTCGCCTGCAGGCAGTGGCCCACGTAGGAGCAGGCGCCGCCGGCGACGGCGACGGCGAGCCACAGGACCGCCGGCATGAGGAAGGCCTGCGGCGAGGCCNGGACGAGCGCGGAGTCGGTGAGCCGGCCGAACAGCCAGACTGTCACGGTCTCGCCGGCCGTGCTGGCCAGGACCAGTGCCGTCGCCGCGAGGAGCAGGCCGCGCTCGGGTCGGACAAGCGGGAGCAGCCGCCGCAGCACCCGGCGGGCCGCAGCGGTTCCGCTTTCGTCCGCGGCCGCGCCGGCCGCGGTACGCGCCGCGTGTCGCGCGGACATCTGTGCCGCCCTTCCCGGCGGACCCGGGGTGCGGCGACCATGGTCGCCGCACCCCGAGCTGTCACCGCTGAATCGCTCTTACCGCTGAATCGTTCTTACCCGTGGAACGGCTTCTTCGGCAGCGGAGGAGGCAGCGGCTTCTTGTGCTTCTTCGGCTTCGGCGGCGGCGGAAGAATCTTCTTGAGTGGCATTGTCGAATTCCCTTCTGATTTGTCGACGGTATTGCCGACCGGAATCCACGATAGTGCGCCGNAGGGGATTTCTCCTGTGGATTGCCTGGGTGTTCCTGTGGCTTCGCTGTGATGGTGGAAATCACAGCGATGATTTTCGAGAGGATTTCNATCCGGTGTTCATGGAGGGCCCCTGTTTGCGCTGGGTGGGATTTCTGATGCCGAGTGTCGCGAGATCCGCACGGTGTGCGGTCGATTGGTTTCGGATCGTGAGAGGGGTGGCGGTGGCGATCGGCGGTGGCGATCGGCGGCGAAGGATCGGCGCAGGCGGCGGCGAAGGTCGGAAAGCCTGCGCGGCGGCGCCGGGGGGACGGGACCCGAGGGGGGTGGCCCGAACCGGGGATGGGGAGGGAGCGGACGGAGTCCGGGCGGGCCGGCATGAGACGGGCGGCGAGGGTCGGTTGCTGGTAGGTCTGTCAGGACAAGTCCGGNGCGGCCGGCGGAGACCGGCGTCCGTGGGCCGCGTGCCCACGAGTTCCGGTGAAGGCAGGACCTGCGGACGCAGGCAACCCATGAAGGCTCGACCCGTGGAACGGAGACACCGATGAGCCCGCAGTTCCGGACGCTGAAGTTCGAGCGTGACGGCGGAGTGGCCCGGATCACCCTGGACCGCCCCGACGCCGCGAACGGCGTCAATCAGGAGATGGCCGCGGAGCTGGCGCGGGCGGCGGCCGTCTGCGACGGCGACCCGTCGGTCCGGGCCGTGCTGCTGACCGCGACCGGCCGTTTCTTCACCGCCGGCGGCGACGTGAAGGAGATGGCGGACCACGGCGACCGCATCGGCGTGGAAATCAAGAAGCTCGCCGACGACCTGCACCGGGCCGTGTCGATCTTCACGCGGATGAACGCGCCGCTGATCGTCGCCGTCAACGGCGTCGCCGCGGGTGCGGGGGTCAGCATCGTGGCCGCCGGCGACCTGGTCCTCGCGGCCGACTCCGCCACCTTCACCATGGCCTACACCAACGTGGGGCTCAGCCCGGACGGCAGTTCCTCCTACGCGCTGCCCCGGTTGATGGGGTTGCGCCGCACGCAGGAGTTCATGTTCCTCAACCGCCGGCTGTCCGCCGCCGAGGCGCTCGAATGGGGGCTGGTCACCCGGGTCGTGCCGGCCGAGGAGCTCGCCGGTGAGGCGACGGCGCTGGCGCAGCGGATCGCGGCGGGTCCGGCCGACTCACACGGGGCCATCAAGCGCCTGCTGGTGCAGACGTTCGCCAACGGCCTGGAGACGCAGATGGAGCTGGAGGCGCGCGAGATCGCGCGCAGCGCGGTCGGCGACGGCCGGGAGGGCATCACGGCCTTCGTCGAGAAGCGCGCCCCGAAGTTCACCTGACCGCAGCGTCGCCGCGGCCGTCCGGCCCATACAGCTCCGCGCACGTCCTGATATGACTTCTCCACCCGAAATCACCGCCGGTGGGCGGTCGGATGCGAGGAGCGCACCTTGGAGAGCCTGCGGCGGTGCGCCGGAGAGCAGGTCGAAGCGTCCGGTCGCACCCGTGGGCAACGGCGACGCCGGCTGCGGCGGATCGCGGCCGCCGCCGGCCTGGCCGGTCTCGTCCTCGGCGCCTGCTCCAACGGTGCCGGCCTCGGCGAGGCTCCCGATACGACCGGCGCTGGAGCCAGCGCCGACGCCGGGGACGGGTCGTGGCACGGCGCCACAGAGGTCGCCGGGCGGTGGCGCAGCGGCATCCGCGCGGTGGAGTCGCCGCTCGCCGCCGACGACTCCGTCGTCTTCCACGCGCTGACAGCGGCGGGCGACTTCGAGATGGTGAGCCTCGATCCAGGCTCGGGCCGGCNGCGGTGGACGGCCCCGGCAAGCCCGTCGCGGGTGCCGCCGGGGGTGGGGCTGCGCACCATGACGCTGTCCGGCGGCAGGGTCGTCGTCTGGATGGAACCCGGGCAACCGGTCTCGGCCGGCACGGTGACGGCGGGCGGCGTGTCCGTGGTCGCCGCGGAGGCCAGATCCGGCCGCCGACTGTGGTCCTATGGCGACGGGCGCCTCGAGCTGCCGTCCGCGCCGGAGATCTGCGGGGAAGGTGACGTCTGCGTGCCAGCCGGCAACGGGTCGGGTCCGATCATCCTGGACGGTCGCACCGGTGCGCCACGCAACTCCACGGCGGAACCCGCGAACCTCGCGGGCCCCGGCCAGATCCAGCGCCCGCTCCACCATCCCGATCCGGCGACCCCGACCAGGCCCACGATCATGACGGCCTCGATCGTGACGGCGTCCACCGTGACGGCGTCCACCGTCGAGGTCGAGACCGCGCCGAACCCGAGATACTTCCGCTCCATCGGCGCCGGGCTCTACGACAACGGACGGGACCTGATCGCCTACACCGAGGCCGGGGCCGAGCGTTGGCGGCGGCCCTACGCGACCCTGTTCCGAGGCCTGAACGTGAGCCCCGGCTACGGTTGGAANGTCGGCCTGAGCAACGACCTCTACGTCGTGTCGCTGGGTTACGTCCCGTCGCCCGAGCAGCTCGCTGCGGACCGGTCCGGCGCCCCGCTGACCCGGGACGCAGNCAGGCTGTGGGCAACCGCCGCCTTCGACGCGCAGACCGGCGAGACACTGTGGGTCGCGCCGACGGCCACGACGTACTGCGGCGGCCTGGACACCGACATCCGCAATCCGATCCGGTGCACGTACGCAGGCACCGTTCGGTACGGCGCGCAGGATTCCTCGGTCGAGGGCGTGCAGGTCACGGTGGAGGGATTCGGGGTCGAGAGCGGGCGGACGACCTGGCGGTGGGTGGCCGGGGCGGTTCCGGGCCTCGTCTTCGGCACCGCGACGGGCTCGCCGGACATCCTGCGGGTCGACGACACCCGCTACGCCGTCCGGACCCCGCAGCGGACGATTCTGCTCGACGTCGCGAACGGCCCGCTGGACGACCCGCCCCCGGCATCCGGGTGGTGTTTCACGGGCGCCCTGGCGAAGCCCGGCTTCACCATCAAGGGAACCGGCGATGCCCAGTACAAGGACGAGCGCTGGTATCCGTGCGCCGGGGGCGGAGCAGTCGATGTTCCCAGCACGACCCCGCGGTTCGCCGGCGCGCTCGTCGGCAACATGTACGCCTGGCGTGACGCCGACGGCCAGGTCCGCGGCGGCCACGTGGGCTGACTGTCGTCGGCGTCCCGTGAATCCCCGGGCCGACGAGGTCTACTCCCAGCGGTCGACCGGCCAGNCGACTCGGGTGAGGGGGTGCCGGGGGCGGCATACCGTTTACCTGCGCGCGGGTTCTACTGGAGGATGCCACTGTGACTGACTTCGGGCTGGTTCGGCCGCCTGTCCTGGCGGGGGCCGCCCTGCTGCGGGACGAGCCTCTGCGGCAGGACACCGGGCGGCAGAAGGAGGCCTGGGCGACGGCCCGGGTCGTCCTCGTCGACGAGGAGGGCCGCAGCCCCGTGCGGTGGGGGCCGCCGGTCGACGGGTCCGGCGCCGACGCGGTGCCCGGCGTCGACGACGCGGGCGCCAACCCCAGGCTGTGGATGCCGCCGGCGACCGAGGTCGCTGGTTCCCCGCCGCCGGACGCGCTGCTGCTCGGCGAGGCCGACGGGGTCGCGTACTGGGCGGTGCGCGGCGGCGCGGAGCAGACCGCGGCCGGCGACGAGGTCCGGTGGCTCAACCTGTTCTCGGTCGGCNCCGAGCTCGGCGAACGCGACGCTGCGCTGCTGGCCGCGGGGGTTGCCCTGCTGAACTGGCACGGCCGGGCCCAGTTCTGCGCCCATGACGGTTCGCCGACCCGGCTGGCCAACGCCGGCTGGGCGCGCGTCTGCGAGGCGCAGCACCACGAGGAGTACCCGCGGACGGACCCGGCGGTGATCTGCCTGGTGCACGACGGCGCGGATCGGATGCTGCTCGGCCGCCATCGGGCCTGGCCGGCGGGCCGCTTCTCGGTGCTCGCCGGCTTCGTCGAGGCGGGCGAGTCGCTGGAGGCGTGCGTGGCGCGCGAGATCGGCGAGGAGGTGGGGCTCGACGTCACCGACATCCGCTACCTCGGCAGCCAGGCCTGGCCGTTCCCGCGGTCCCTGATGCTCGGCTTCCACGCGGTGGCCGATCCCGCCCAGCCGCTGCGCCTGGACGAGACGGAGATCAGTGAGGCGCTGTGGGTGACCCGCGACGAGGTGCGCGAGGCCCTGGCCCGCGGCGACGGCTGGGCCACCGCGGACGATTCACCCGCGACCGCCACCCCGCCGATCCGCCTGCCCGGCCGGATGTCCATCGCCCGCACCATGATCGACTCCTGGTCTGCCGCCGGCTGACCGATCCGGCAGCCCCGCAACCACGATGCGGTCCATCGGGTTGCGGCCGGCCACCGCGGTCAGCGCATCATGGCGGTCGGCGCATCATGGCTTGCGCGCGATGCCGCCGTAGACGCTGACCTGCGCGTCGGTGAGGTCCTCGGTGGTGGGGTCGGGGCGCCAGCGGTGGACGACCTGGACGCCCGGGTCGATGAGCTCCAGGCCGTCGAAGAAGCGCTCCACCTCGGCGCGGTGGCGCAGGCGCATCGTGACGCCGCGGCTGCGGTAGGTCTCCGCGGCCGGTTCGAACGTCGGGTCGTGGTCGCCGGTCGCGTTCGTCAGTGCGAGGTAACTACCGGACGGGAGTGCGTCGACGAGCCGGCGGACGATGCCGTACGGGTCGTCCGCGTCGTCGATGAAGTGGAAGATCGCGATGAGGGAGAGCGCGACCGGCTTCGTCAGGTCGAGGGTGCCGCGCAGCTCGGGGGAGGCGAGGATGCGCTCGGGGTCGCGGATGTCGGCGTCGAGGTAGGCGGTGCGGCCCTGCGCGGTGCTGGTCAGCAGCGCCCGGGCGTGGGCGAGGACGATCGGGTCGTTGTCGGCGTAGACGACGCGGGTGTCCGGCGCGATGCCCTGCGCGACCTCGTGCAGGTTCGGCGAGGTGGGGATGCCGGTGCCGATGTCGAGGAACTGGCGGACGCCGACCTCACCGACGAGGTGGCGCACGGCCCGGATCAGGAACGCGCGGTTCTGCCGGGCGGCGTTGCGGGTGTTCGGGAACGCGGCGATGGCCTGCTCGGCGGNCTCCCGGTCGGCGGGGAAGTTGTCCTTCCCGCCGAGGTAGTAGTCGTACATCCGGGCCGGATGGGGAACCCCGGTGTTCAGGTCCGCCGGCTGGACGTCCGCCGCCACCGGCGTGAACCAGCCCGTCCCGGTCGTGCCCGCCCCGGCCTCGCTCATCGCCGTCGACCCCCTACGTTTCGGCGCGATCGTCCCGAATCACCTTAGACGGGAGGGGACGCCGGAGGGACCGGCGGTCCGCGTGCACCGCCCGCCGCCGCGTCCGGACCGGCGCCGTCCGGTGCCGGCGGTGGACGGCCCGCCGATGGGCGCGGCGGCGAGCCGGCGGGTCAGGTATAGGTCAGTAAGTCAGGTAGTCGATAGGTCAGGTAGTCGACTCGGCGGTTGGGATGCCGCCGGCGCGACCGACCGATCGTGACCGAAGGAGCCGCATGACCGAGCCCGCCGCCATCACCGGAGCCGACCTGGGCGCCGCCGAGCAGGCCGTCCGCTACGAGCTGGCGACGTTGCACTTCGGCCTGGCCGACGGCGGGCGGGCCGCCGAGGGGGTGCTGCCCTGGGTGGAGGGCGAGGGCGCGCGGGGTCGCCTGCTCGGCTGCTGGCAGACCGAGCACGGCCCACTCGGCCGGCTGTTCGTCCTGCGGTCGTTCGACGATGACGGCGAGCTCGCGGCCGAGCGAACCCGAGCCCGCCTGTCCGCCGCCCCGTTCGGCGCCGGGCCCGGCAGCGTCGTCACCGACCTCTCCCTGGCGAGCTTCGCGCCGTTCCCGTTCGTCCCCCCGGTCCGACCCGGCGAGTTCGGCAGGGTCTACGAGATCCGCGACTACCACCTGCGCCCCGGCGGCCTGTCGCCGACCATCGAGGCCTGGCGCGGGGCGTTGCCCGCCCGCCACGTCATCGACCCGCTGACCGTCGCCATGTACGCGCTCGACGGCCCGACGCGCATCATCCACATCTGGCCGTTCGGCGGCCTGGACGAGCGGGTCGAGATCCGCCGCGACCTCGCCGCCCGCGGCATCTGGCCCCCGGCCGGCGCCCCGGAACAGATCCTCGACGCCCAGTCGATCATGGCCTGGCCGACCGCCTTCTCCCCGCTGCACTGATTCCGCCCCACCTGGGTCGGGGCAGGGTCGGACCTCGCGCGGTCGGGTCACCGCGGGAATGTGCCGCCGTGGGCGGTGAGTACCTCGTCCATCACCCGCTCCTCGTGCACGATCGCCCGGGTGTCGTCGAACGCCGTCGCGAGATCGGGATCCCACGGGGTGGGTGGGGCCGGGGCCGAGTCGCGGGGGAGGTCGACGTTTTCGGCGCGGGCCGCGGCGAGGGCCGCGGTGTAGTCGGCGGCCGACATGTGGAACGGTGTGCAGCCGGCCGCCCGGGCCCGCGCCGTCATCGCCAGGCCGGCGGCGTCGAAGTCGCCGTGGTAGCGCAGCTGTGCGCCGCTCGCCCGCAGCCGCGCGATCGCCTCCGACGGGGCGGTCGCCGGGTTGCCGCCCGTGCACAGCACCGCCGCGGGCAGCCGGCGGCGGGCCGCGGCCTCGACCAGGCGTGGGTTCTCGACCACGAGCACGGGCGTGCCCGCGACGACGGCGATCGGCGCCGCGCGCAGCGCCAGCACGGTCAGGTGCACAGGCAGCCCGGCGGCGGTCATCGCGCGGGCGGCCAAGGCCGCGGCCGAGTCGCCGAGTAGCGGCAGTGCCCAGGTCAGGACCGGCGCGGAGACGAGGTCGAGCGGGATGCCGGCGCGCTCCCAGGCGGCCCGCTCGCCCGCCGGGCCGTCCCGGGCCACCAGGGCCCGAGTGACCAGGGCGGTCAGCCGGGTGGAGCTGTCCAGCGCGTGGGCGTCGCCGCATTCCCTGGCGGCGATCTCCCCACGGCTCAGCCCCGAGCCGGTGTGCGCGAGCACCGCCGCCACCGTGCGGACCAGGGCCGCGACCTCGTCCGGCGCGCGGCCGGCGAACAACCCGTCGGACCAGGCCGCGTCCCGCCAGCCGGTCGCCCAGCCGGTCGCCGAACCGGTATCCCGGTCCGGCCGCGGGAGGGCCGCGAGATGGGTCTCGACCGCCATGTCGAGGGCGGCCCGGCGTCGCCGGGACTCCTCGCGCCGTACCAGCGCCGCCTCGTGGCGCCCTCGCGGCGCGTAGCCAAGGGCGGTGAGCGCCTCGACGAGCCCGGTCCCGGTCAGCCGTTCGACCGCGGCGGCCACGTCGGTGAGCGGCAGCGCCCGGCGTCCCGCGGGCACGGGCCGTTCCACCATGACCCCGAGGCGGCGGCGTCCCTCGGCCGGCAGAGCGGGCAGCGCGAGCCGGCCGCGCCAGTCCAGGCCGTTGCGGTCCAGCGCCGCCGCGACGGACTGCCACAGCGGGCGCAGCGCCGGATCGGCCAGGAACGGGTGCGCGTCGGAGGTCTGGGCGCCGGTCTCGGCATTGCCNGGAACCGTCGGTGGCCTCACAGCANCATTGCCTGCTCGGGCTCGTCCGCCGGCGGCTCGCTTCGAGGTTCGCTGACCGTGACGCGCGCGGCGAACCGCGCGGCGGCGGGACGGGGGCACAACCGGCCGTCGGGCTCCCACCGGACCAGCCCCATCGAGGCGAGCAGCGCCACGGCCTCGTCGCGCAGCCGCGCCGGCTCGGCCACGGCGTCCTTGCGCCAGTACCGGCCGTAACGTTCGAGCAGATCGTCGAGCTCGTCGTCGACGTCGTCCGTGGTGGCGCCGCCGCGGTGGCGGGCGACGAGCGCCTCGACGAGCAGCAGCGCCGCGTGCGCCGTCGTCCCGCCCGCGGGGAACACCACGTCGCTGCATCCCCCGTCGATATCGATGGCGGCGACCCCTTCGGCCCGGGCCTCGACGAGCAGACCGAACATCTCCTCGCAGTAGCGGGCCTCCTCGCCGAAGCGGCGGCGCAGCTCCGCCCAGTCCTCGGGCGCCACGTCGTCGGCGTACAACACCGGGTCCTCCACCAGCCGCCGGCGCAGCGCCGCCCGACCGCGCCCCTCGCCCCCGGCCCGTTCCAGCAGGTCGGCGGCCGATCGTGCCCCCACCAGCGCCGGCGCGGGCAGCATCGCCAACCGGTCGTTGCGGATCTCCAGCAGGGCGTCCGCACCCTCGTCCGTCTCGTAGCCGCTGACCGACCGGTCCAGCTCACGCACCACGCCGTGCTCGATGAGGAACCGCAACGCGGTGACGAGGGCCCGCCGTTCCCCCGCGGCACCGTCCAGGGTGATCTCCGCGTCGGCCGCCGCGGATCGCACCTGCAGCACGAGGTCGCGCAGGCTGATCCGGTCGGGGCCCGCCGCCGTCGCGGCCAGGACCAGGGCGAGCACGACGTACTGGCGGGTGGTGAACGGATGGTCGGTGTGGGTGCGCAGCGGCCGGTCGGGCGGAACGTAGCCGGACTTGACCAGCCGCGCCGTGTCGGCGCCGACGACGAGCCGGTAGCCCAGCCGCTGGGTGAACCAGCGGTCGAGCACGTCGGCATGCCGGCGGATCAGGACGAACAGCGACCGGTCGGCCTCGNCCGGGCGCCAGGGCCGGGCGAGCAGCGCCCGTGCGGCGGCCGTCAGCTCGCCGGGCCGCTGCGGATCGTCGCGCGTCATCACGCCTCCCGCAGCGGGAGCAGGGTCAGGGCCAGGTCGTGCACCGTCAGGGTGCCCACCGGGGTGCGTAGCGTGGTCGGCTGCCCCGGTCGACGTTCGACGACGCAGCGCAACCCGTCGGCCTCGGACTCGCCCTTCGACCGNCTCGGCCCCATCGCCGCGACGGCCGGTCCCAGCAGGCGTTGCAGGCGGGCCAGCGCCGCCTCGGACAGCGGGG
This sequence comes from Frankia sp. CpI1-P, assembly GCF_001421075.1. Taxonomy (NCBI): domain Bacteria; kingdom Bacillati; phylum Actinomycetota; class Actinomycetes; order Frankiales; family Frankiaceae; genus Frankia; species Frankia sp. CpI1-P. The sequence continues at coordinate 87,076 of NZ_LJJX01000024.1, forward strand.
TGCCGTCGCCGAGGGCGCCGTCGGGGCCGGCGGCGGCCAGCAGCTCCTGGCGCGCCGCGGCCTCCCGCTCCTGCGCCGCCCGGCGTCGGGCCAGCAGGTGCGCCCGTTCCCGCGAACGGTCGAGGATCTGCCCGGAGCGGCCCCGGTTGGTGGTGTCGCCGCGCTGGCGCAGGCTGACCGGCACCCGCGCCACCGGTGCGTTCCACCACGACGTGGCGGACGGGACGGGATCGGTCTCGTCGCCGGCCGCCGCGGCGAGGTGCCGGGCGCCGAACAGGCCGAAGGCGGCCGCCGCGAGCCGGTGCGACTCCTGCGGGCTGTCGCGGCCGGCCTGCTCGAACCAGGCGGCGAGGCGCAGGTAGTCGGCCCGCCGGGAGGTGCCGCCGACGCCGGAGCGGGACAGCCGGGTGAGATTCTGGGTCAGGGTGCGCACCGCGTTCACCGCATCGTGGCCGAGGGTCGCGACCCGGCTCGGAGTGCCCGGCCGTCCGAGGAACCAGGCGGTGAGGTTCTCCCAGTCCGCCGCGCTGCTGCCATGCTCGGCGCGAACCCGCACCCCGGTCAGCCCCGCCTCGGCGACCCGCGCGGCCAGGCCGTCCCGGGCCCGGGCCACCAGCACACCCACGTCCGGGGCCAGCACCGCGAGCAGCGCGGCGATTGGCCGGGCCCGGCGTTCCAGCGCCTCCAGCCGCTCGCCGACATAGCCGACGAGCACCTCGGAGAAGAACGCGAACTCGGTCTCGTCGAGGTCGAACCGCGACTGCCACTGGTTGATCGCGGCGAAGAACTGGGTGATCTCGGCGGAGAAGGCGCGGTGCGGGTCGAAGACGGCCCGCACGTGGTCGGCGAGCACCGCCGGGTCGGCACGTTCGAGGTCAAGCCGCAGCAACGCGTCCAGCGCGGCGGCGAGCGCGTCGAGCCGGCCGAGGGAGACGTCGCGGACGTCGTCGACCTGGGCGAGTACGCCCTCGACGAGTTCGTGCACCTCCTGCCCGATCCGGGTGATGAGATACCGGTTGCGGCGCCGGTAGTAGTCGGCGACGGTGCCGACCGTGCCGACCGACGCCGACACGTCGAGGTTGCCCCACTCGCGCAGCTTCTCCAGCCGACCGGTGACCGTCTCGATCGGGAGGATCACGCCCGCCTCGGCGAGCCGGGCGGTGATGTCGTCCGGGGTGAGCTCGGCGAAGAAGGTTCCCGCGAAGATTCCGAGGATCACCCGGTAGTCCGGGCTCTCGGTCACGTAGGCGAACACCGAGGCGTGCACCTCGCCTCGGCTCGCGCCCGTGGTACTGCTCGACCCGGCGGTCCCGGCGTCGCTCATCGGGACGCGACCGCCAGCTCGGTGCGCGCCCGGCCGTCCCAGTGGTAGTGGACCAGCGCGATCGTGCGCAGGTCCGGGTCGCGCAGCACCTCGATGATCGACAGTTCGGGTACGTCCNCGTGGGTGCCGAACAATCGCTCGCTCGTCACGACGAAGTCGAGATCCAGGCTCACCAGCAGGCCGAACAACCGAGCGTGGTTGTCCTCCGACACCTTCGCGAAGGCATCGTCGAGCAGGATCAGTCGCGGCGCGCCGACGCCGTGGGGATCGTGGGCGGCCGCCGACGCGGAGGCCGCCGCCGCCATCGGCAGGTAGGTGACGAGCTTCTTCTCTCCCTCCGACAGCCGGGTCCGCCGGCCGAGCAGCTCGTCGGCGCGCCCCGGCCGGCACAGGTAGATCCGCAGTTCGTACCAGTTCCGGTAATCGAGCACCACGCCGATGACGTCTCGGTAGGACGCCTCGGGACGCTCGGCGCGGGCCTCGTCGACGAGGCCGGCGACCGCGGCGCGCACGGCGGCGTCCTCCTCGGCGGTGCGCGCGTCCGGGTCCTTGGCCAGCAGCCGCAGCGCGGTGGCGGTGGCCGGGTCGAGATCGCCGCGGGTTCGCCAGTCGAGCCGGACGCCGATGCCCTGGCTGGTCGTCACCGCTGTGAGGACCGCGTTCATCCGGTCGATCAGCTCCCGCGCGTCGAACAGCGCGCGGGCGACCTCCTGGGCGACCCGGCCGTGCAGCAGGTTGCGCAGCGCCTGATCCTGCTGGGCGGTGAGCAGCCCGCGGGCGCGGCGCAGGTCGGCCGCGACCTGGATGGTGGCGTCGGGCAGCACGCGGCGGCCGTAGGGGCCGGACACCTCCACGGCCAGCGGCGCGCCGTCCGCGCCGCGGCGGGACTCGGCGTCCCAGCCGGCGCCCAGGCCGTCCCGGATGGCGCGCAGCGAGCGGTGCAGTGCGTCCTCGTTGACGTCGCGCTCCGGCTCCGGCACGCGTTCGCGCAGCCAGGAGACCAGCCGGGACGTCCCCTCGATGGTGTCCGGCGTGGACGGCGGTCGCACCTGCCCGTCCTGTGCAGCCTGTTCGTCCTGGTCTGCCGGTCCGCTGTGGTCCTCGGCGTCGCTGTGGTTCTCGGTGCCGCTCGGACGTTCCCGGGCGGACGCCGCGAGCAGGCCGTCGACCGTGGCCACGGCGAGCAGCTCCGTCCGCTGGTCGCGGCATGCCCGCTCGGCCCGGTCCGCGGCGTCCGCGGCGCTGTCCGCCCTCTCCCGCGCCGACACCGACAGGCCGAACGCCTCGGTGTGGGCGCGGCGGGCGGCAGCCAGCTCACCGTCGATCCGGCCACACCTGGCCTCCAGCTGGATGATCTGCTCGGCAACCCGGCGCGGTTCCTCACCGAGCGCCGCGCGGGCCGCGGCCAGCTCCTCGGTGGCCGTCTCGGCGGCCAGCCCCGTCTCGGCGGCCTCCTCGGCGGCCCTGGTCAGGGTGTCGGACTCCGCGACAAAGGCCGCGACGGCCGCCGCCCAGTCGTCGAGGGAACGCCTGGCAGCCTCCACTCGCCCCGGCATCCGGTCCAGCTCCGCCTGGGCGTCGGTGACCGCGGCTGCGGCGCTGGTCAGTGCGTCGTCGTCGAGGGGGAGCCGGGCGGCCGCCGCGCCGGTCTGGGCCCGTGCCCAGGTCTGCTCGGCCGCGCGTTCGGCGCTGACCGCAGCCTCGCGCGCCTCGGCGGCCCGGCCGGCGGCGCGCCGGGCGTCACCGGTGGCGCCGAGGGCGGCCGCCGCCGCGTCGTCGACCGGCGCGGTGGACGGCACGGTGCGGGCGTGGGTGCGCAGCGCCTCGGCGTGCCGCCGCAGCGTGCCGTGCGTCTCCCGCTGGACGTCGCGGCGCCGCTCGGCGACGTCCAGCGCCGCGGCGAGCTCGGCGATCCGGCGCTGCCGGGCCGCGGCCCGCGCGCCCGCGCCGACATGCTCGGCACCGGTCTTGGCGTGCCGGCCGCGCAGCGGTCCCGCGGCGAAGGCGCCGTCGACGTCCACCCACAGCGCGGTCCCGGCCGCGGCGCCCAGCCCGACATGCTCGAGGACGCGGCGCACGGCGTCCGCGCCGACCGCCGCCCCGACCGGCAACGCCGGGACGAGCGCGGCGGCGAGGTTCGGCGCCACCGCGGGTCCCGGGACGACGAGCAGCTCGCCCGTCGCCGCCAACACGCTGCCGTCGTCGAGCACCCGTGCCGTCAGCAGCCCGACCGCCTCGCACGCCGCCTCCAGACCGGCCCGGGCGGCGTCGTCGAGACCGGGGGCAAAGTCGACGAGCGAGGCGAACAGGGCGGCGTCCGCCGGTTCCGCGGCGCGCCAACCACCCCGCGGCAGCGGTAGCTCGGCGGCGGCCCGCACCGCGGCCAGCTCCGCGGCCAGCCCAGTGGCCTCGAACGTGGCCGCCTCGACGCGGACCCCCGCCGCCGCCACGGCCGCGGCCAGCGCCTCCGTGGCATCGGCGGCAAGGGCGGCCGCGGCGTCGACGCGGGCGCGGGCGACGGCCCGCAGCTCGTCGCCGCCGGGGTCAGGCGCGGGTGGCACGGGCAGCCAGCCCGCGGGGCCGGCCGGCTCGGCCGGCGGCACCGCCCGCAGCAGCTCGGCGAAGCGCCCGGCCCAGTCCAGCACGGCGGCGCGATGGCGCTCTCCGGCCGTCGCGGCCTCGTCACGGGCCTTCGCCGCGTGCTCGCGCGCCCGGTCGGCGTCGACGCCAGCCGTCTCGGCGACGCCGTTCGCCGTCGCGGCCGCGCTGTCGGCCCTTTCCGCGCCCCGTAGCAGGTCGCTCACCTCGCGCACGTCCTGGCGGCGTCGACGCAGCGCGTCTGCGGCGGACCGCAGGGAGAGTTCGGCCAGCGGGTCGACGCCCGACCGCGGTCCCTCCACCCCACCGGCGTGGGGCTCGACCCGCAGCACCGGTGGGTCCGGCAGGCGCAGCGGGACGGCCGCGGGCAGAGCCCGCCGAGCGACCTCGGCCAACCCGAGTCGGATCCGGTCCAGATCGCCATCGACGCGGGCCCGCCGGGCGGTCACCGTCGTCGCGGCCACGCCGACGCGACGCTGGGCGTCCGTTCGCTGCGCCGCCATCCGCGTCGCCTGCGTGCGCAGGTCCGCCACGTGCTGCTCGCGGGCGAGCAGGGCCTGGTGGTCGCGGTAGGCGGCGGAGTTGCGCAGCCCGGTCAGGCGCGCCTGCGTCGTGGACTGCTCCTTCACCAGTGCGTCGACCTGGGCACCGAGCCGGCGCTCGGTCTCGACCGCCGTCTCGGCAGCGGTGCGTAGCCGCCCCCGCTGCTGGGCCGCCGAGCGGGCCGCGCTGACCACGGTCACCGCCTGCGTCGCCGCGGCGAGCAGCACCCGGCGACCGTAGTGCCGGTAGGTGTCGAGCAGGCTGCCCAGGGCGCGGTCGGTCTGCTCCAGCGCGGTGACGTTGCGCCGGTGGTCCTCGAGGTCCTCCAGCGGCTGGGCGGCGTCGGCGATGGCGTCCTGGGGCACCGGCGGGAGCGCCTCCCGCAGGCGTTGCGGCAGGTCGGCGTCGATGCGGTCACCGACCCGTGGGTTGCGGATCTGGTGGAGCAGCGCGAGGTAGCCGGCCGGGTTCGCGCCACCGAACAGCCGCCGGGACACCTCGTCCTGGTAGTCCGCGGCCCTGGCGAACACGGCCTCCGCCCCGAGTTCCGCGCGCAGCGCATCGATGGTGAGGGGGGTCCGGTCGGCGGTGAGGGAGAAGTCGATCCGGGCACGTCGGGGGGTGGAGAACCACCAGGAGGTGACCCGGTCGGTGCTGCGGTTCGCCCGGATGCCGCAGCCGAAGCAGTGGTAGCGCACCCCGCCGGGGACCTCGTCGTCCGGCCGGGCGAACTCGATCCACAGGTAACCGGTGCGCTGCGTTTCCTCGGTGTCGGCGAGCATCCACGAACGCAGGACGCCGGTCTGCTCCCCGGCAGCATCGATCCGGCGAGTGTCGGCCTCCAGCAGGAACGGCAGCAACATGTTCATCGCTGTCGACTTGCCGGAACCGTTGACCCCCCGCAGCAGCAGGCGCCCGCCCGCGAAGTGCAGCGTCTCATCGCCGTACTGGTAGACGTTGAGGATTCCCGCCCGCGACGGCCGCCACCGCGCGGCGGCGACCGGTGCCTGAGTCGGGCCCGGGGCCAAGGTCAACAGGCTCCTCTTCTCTCAACGGGTCCGTGTCCGGCGTGCCCTACCTACCGATTGTTACACGTCGCGGACAGTCGTCATCCCCTGTGACGGAGCCTTCTCTGCGCTGCGCCGACTCTCGGTCGCGGGCCCGCGGGCTAGGCCAGGTGGCCCCAGCCGTCGTGGTAGGTGATGTCCTCGACCGGGGGCCAGACAGCGGGGTGGAAGGTGTCGGTGGTCGTGTAGGCGACGGCCAGCATCGAGATCTGGGTGACGTCGGCGNGAATGCCGAGAATGCCGGCAACCTCCTGCTCGCGGCCGATCAGGTGGTAGCCGACCATGGTGCTGCCGAGGCCGCGGGCGCGCAGGGCGAGCTGGAAGCTCCAGATCGCCGGGTAGACCGAGCCGTAGAAGGCGGACAGTTCCCCGTTGTCGCCGGCGGGGCGGCCCTGCATGCACGGCACGACCAGCACCGGGACGCGGTGCAGCGTGTCGAGCAGGTGCTTCCCGGAGGCGAGCGTCCGGGCGTCGACCAGGTGCCCGTACTTCGCCTGGGATTCGCGGCCCACCTCGCGGATCGGCGCTGCGATCTTCTCGCGCAGAGCCTGGTCGCGAACCACGATCCAGCGCAGGTTCGAGCGCAGCATGCCGGCGGCCGGGGCCTGCTGGGCGATACGCAGGCAGTCGGTGAGGACCTCGGGTTCCACCGGCCGGTCCAGATCGAGCTTGCGGCGGACCGAACGGGTGGTGGTGAGCAGGGTCTCGGCGTCCACGGGATCCTCCACTGAAGCCAGCGTTGAAGCCGGCACTGGACCAACACTTATGCCGTAAGCTTACAAGGTAAGTATCGTAATATCACGCCCGCCGACCCCTGCTCTGCCCAGCTGTTTTCGGAGGCGATCCGTGCCGCGTCAGACCCTGAGCCNGCGGACGGTTCTCGACGCCGGGCTGCGGCTCGCCGACGAGCGTGGCCTGGCCGGTCTGACGATGCGCCGGCTCGCGGCCGAGCTCGGGGTGGAGGCGATGTCGCTGTACAACCACGTCGCGAACAAGCGTGACCTGCTCGACGGCATCGCGGCGCGCGTGTACGAGTCGATCCCGTTGCCCGATCCCGCACTCGCCTGGGACGAACGGCTGCGGTTGNTGGGCAACAGCGCGTTCGCGGCGTTCGCGGCCCATCCGGTCGTGGCCCGAGCGGTGGTCGCGGGCCAGGCCGACCCGCGTTCGGTCCGCGCGCTGCGCGTCGTCGACGAGTTCTTCGGGGCGCTTCTCGACGCCGGGCTCGACGGGTCGAGCGCCGTACGCCGCTACCGGTCGCTGGTCGGGCTGCTGTTCGGCGCGGTCCTGGTCCAGACGGCGAGCCCGGCCGGAGCGCAGACGCACCAGGCCGACCTGCTCGACGACTGGTCGCGCACGGCGGCGCGCAGCGAGGAGCTACCGCACCTGCGGCTCATCCTGCCCGTCATGGCCGCCGACGAATGCCGGCCGGACTTCGGCCCCGAGCTCGACCTCTTCATCGACGGCCTGCGCCCCGCGCGCCCGGGCGTCCCCGCCTCTGCCCCCGCCTCTGCCTCTGCCCCCGCCTCTGCCTCCGCGCCCAGGCTCTGACGCGGCCTGCCGCCGTCGACCGATGCCCCTGGACGACCCTTAGCGTAAGGCTTACGCTAATCGCCTCCACTCCCCGGACGACGATGGGATGACGCCATGTACGGATCGGTAATGACGCCGGCCGCCGGCCGCCGGCCGCCCCGCGATCGGGTCGCGGCATGACGGGCCTGGTGCAGGGTGTGCGGCACGCCACGGTTGCGCGGACCGTCGCCGAGCTCGCCGCGCTGCTGGGCAGCGAGGGCGGCACGCTCGCGCTCAGCGCGGTCGACGAGCGCACCGGCGCGGTGGACCTGTCGTTCCGCCTCGACGACGCGGACTGCGGGGACAACTGCGCCCTGCCGCCCGACCAGTTACGGCAGGTGGTCGAGACCCGGTTGCGCAGCGCCCTGCCCGGCCTCACAGCGGTGCGCATCGACGACTCCCGCCGGCCGGTCCCCGCCGGTGACGGCGTCGCCGGCGATGGCCGCGTCGCGCCCGCCGGCCCGGGGCCTTCGTCGATCACCGTGCTGGACCCCACCGGCGGCGTCGTGCCCGGTGACGCCGATCCGGGGCCGGATCTCGGCTCGCTGCGGGGCCGGCGCATCGGGGTGCGGGTCGACGTCCTGTGGCAGGCGTGGGACCAGACCGTCGACGAGTGGATCGCCGAGCTGGAGCGGGCCGGCGCGATCGTGACGACGTGGCGGCGTGCCCAGGGGCTCAAGGGCGCCGAGGGCGAGCGCAGGCAGGCGGAGTACGACGCCTTCGTCGGCGGGGTCGACGCCGTGATCTCNGGCCTGGCGAACTGCGGTTCGTGTACCTCATGGAGCGTCAAGGACGGCCTGAACGCCCTCAACCGCGGGCTGCCCACGGTCGTCGCGGCCACCGAGCACTTCGTCGGCCTCGCGCGTACCCTCGCCGCCGACAACGGCCGGCCGGGCCTGCGCCTGGTCGAGCTGCCCTCGTCGCTGAACACCCTGCCCGAGCAACAGGTGCGCGCGCACGCCCGCTCCTCGTTCCCGGCGCTGCTCGACGCCATCGGGGCGGTCGTCCGATGACCACCGTGACCACCGCGGGCACCGCCACCACCGCGGGCACGGCGACCGTGGGCACCCCGACGTCCGCGCCCCCGGCGCTGGCGAGCGTGGTCCACGAGGTGCCCGCCGACCAGGAGGCCTTCGACGCCCTCGCGCGCGAACGCGGCTGGAGCGACGGGCTGCCGCTGGTGCCGCCCACGCCCGAGCGGGTGGCGCGCTACCTCGCCGAGTGGGGGACGCCGCCGGACGAGGTGATCGGCGCGCTGCCGCCGTCGAGGGCCCCCGTCACCGCGGAGAAGCTCGCCGTCAACGCGGTGATGGCCGGCGCGCCGGCGGCCGCGCTGCCGCTGCTGCGCGCCGCGGTGGAGGCCGTCGCCGACCCCGGCTACGAGCTGCACGCCCTGAACGCCACGACCGGCTCGGTGACGACCGCCCTGATCGTCAACGGCGCGCAGCGGCATGCGCTGGGCATCCCGTTCGGCGCCGGTTGCCTCGGGGGAGCGGACGGGCGGGCGGCGTCGATCGGGCGGGCGTTGCAGTTGGTCATGCGCAACGTCGCCGGTCAGCGGGTCGGCGTCACCTCGCAGAGCACGTTCGGTCAGCCCGGCCGGGTCAGCGGCATCGTCTTCGGGGAGTGGGAGGAACGCTCGCCGTGGGCGCCGCTCGCCGAGCGCCGCGGTGTGCCAGGCGACGCGGTGACGGCGTTCGGCACGATGGGGACGGCCAACATCTGCGAGGTGGTGGCCACCGACGCCGACGTGCTGCTCGAGTTCGTCGGGCGCGCGCTGGCCCATCCCGGGGCCAACGGCTACCTCGTCCAGCTCTCGTTCGCCGAGGTCGTCATCGCGCTCAACCCGGTCTGGGCCGCGCTCGTCGGCAAGGCGTACCCGGACGTTGACGACGTGCGCCGCATCCTGTGGGAGCACGCCTCCATCCCGCTGTCGGAGTTCCCCCGCCAGCATCAGCGCCAGTACTCCGACATCGGGTGGGTGGACGCGCGCGGCCGGGTCCCGCTCACCCGCCGGCCCGAGGACGTCCTCGTGATGGTCGCGGGCGGTCTCGGCGGCCTGCACGGGGCCGCGCTGCACAGCTGGGGCACGACGATCACCCAGACCCGGCCCGTCCGTCCGTGACGCCCGGCCCCGCCCGCAGCGCGCCCGCCCGACGCGGCTGTCGGGCGCGGCTGTCGGGCGCGGCGCAGCCTTCGGGCGGGGCCGTGACAGGGCAGCTTCGGGCGGGGCCGCGACAGCGCAGCCAACGGGTGGAGCCCCGACAATGGCGGGCGTGCGTGAATCTGCCGAAGGCACCCAGTCGTCGGCCGTCGGGCGACGCCGGCGGGCGCGCGGCTCGCTGAGCAGTGGCGAGATCCTCGCGGCCGCGCGGGATCTCGCCGCGCAGGACGGCCTCGCCCGGCTGAGCATGCCGGCGCTGGCCCGGCGGCTCGGCTGCGGCGTGATGAGCGTCTACCGGTACTTCGACACCAAGGACGACCTGCTCGGGGCTCTGGNCGACCAGGTGATGTCCGACCTGCACCGCCAGTTGCCGCCCGCCGGGGGCGGCCCCTGGCGCGACGAGCTCATCACCTACTTCACCGCCTACCGGGATCTGATGGAGAGCTTCCCGGTGTACCGCGAGGTGGTGCTCTACGCCCCCACGTTCGTGATCCGCGCGGCCCTCACCCCCGCCCAGCTCCGCCGGCTCGACACCGGCATCGGGCTGCTGCTGCGCGCCGGCCTGCCCCTGGCCGACGCCGCCGCGGTCTACAACGTCTGCTTCAACTACACCCGCTCCTTCGTCGCCTTCGAGCACGCGGCGCGGGCCACCGCCGCTACCGCCACCACTGCCACCATCACCGCGGCCGGCGGGGCCATCGCGGCCGGCGGGGTCGGCGCGCCGGCCGCGGGGCCGGCCTCCGGCAGGCGGCTTCCGGCCGACGAGTACCCCCAGCTCAGCCGGCTGGCCGACATCGACGGCGTGCTGGGAGTCGACGAGCGGGGTTTCCGGCTGGGCCTGGAGCTGCTCGCCACCGGGATCGCCGGCAGATACCACGTGGCCGAGCGCTGAGCCGTCGTCGGCGCCGCGGCACCCGTGGCGAAGCTCGTGGCTAGAATGCTAGCATCGAGCCCGTGGGGGATGAGGACGTCAAGCAGTTCAACGTGTACCTGNCGATCGGGCTGATCAAGCGGGTGAAGCATCGCGCCATCGAGTCGGAGCTGTCCCTGTCGGCCCTGGTCGCCGACGCGCTGCGGACCTACCTCGACGACCTCGACGCACACGGCGACCACGACACCCTCCGCGACCAGCGCGGGCAGGCGTCCGGGAAGGGGATCTGACATGGCGACCGAGGGCGTCGAGGGCATGGTCGTGGAGACCCACAACTGGGGCCGGGCGGCCAGGTTCTTCCAGTCGCTGGGGTTCACCCTGGAGTTCGAGACCGACCACGGCTCGGGGCTGCTGCGAGCCGGCGACGGCCCCTACGTCTTCCTTCGCGAGGTTCCCGCCGACGAGGTGCCCCGGATCCAGCCCGTGCTGACGGTGGCCGACGCGGACGCGTTCCGCCTCGACCCCGCCGTCGAGGTGGTCACGCCGTTCGAGGAGACCCACTACGGCACCCGCGAGATGACCGTCCGCGACCCCGACGGACGCACCTGGAGCCTCCAGGCCCCGACCAGGGGCTGACACCACAACCCGCGTCGCCGCCGCCCCTCCCGCCGCCCTACAGGGAGGCGATGCTGCGAGGAACAGCGAGTGACTGATGGTTGCTCGGTGTGATCTGAATGGTAGATTATTGGTATGCGAACTGCCATCGATGCTGCCGGGCGGGTCGTGATCCCGAAGGTATTGCGCGACGCGCTCGGCCTCACGGCGGGCCAGCCTCTGGAGATTGCCGAACGGGACGGACGGTTGGAGATCGTGCCGGCACCCACGCCGATGCGACTCGTCGACGACGGCGACGGCGTGGTCGCCGTGGCGGACGCCGACATGCCAGTCCTGACCGCCGACCAGGTCCGGGAGACACTGGAACGGACCCGGCGGTGAACGCGGTCTACTCCAGCGTGGTGGTGGCGGCCTTTGCGACCTGGCACGAGCATCACGACCTCGCTCGCAAGGCTCTTGCGAGGCGGCCACGCCTGATCGCTCATGCGGCGGTTGAGTCCTACTCCGTCCTGACCCGACTGCCTCCGCCGCACCGGGCTCAGCCGTCGCTGGTGCACGCGTTCCTCGCCGAGCGGTTTCCCGCCCGTTCCTGCCCCTGTCGGACGCCGGCTACCGGGACCTTCTCGCCAGGTTGGNGACCAGTCAGATCCTCGGCGGCCCGGCCTACGACGCCCTCATCGCCTTCACCGCCACCGAGCATGACGCGACCCTGCTGAGCCTTGATCAGCGTGCCGCGGTGACCTACGAGGCCGTCGGGGCCAGCGTNGAGCAGCTCGCGCTCTGACGCCGGTGCGTCGGAAGGTCCGCGCCGCGCCAACCCCCTGCTCGGGACGACGCGTCTTGCTCGGGGACGAGGCGTCGAACTACGGTGCTGGTGGGAGCAAGTGCCGGACGACGCCGTTGTCGGTCATGATCGGCGTGGGCGGTCGTCGGTGCGCGGACGGGGCGGTTGCTGCCGTGGTCTCCTGGTCCCAGGCCGAGCCGCCCCCGGCGCCCGAGGATGGGCTGTTCCAGCCCGAGAGGACGAAGCCGGCATGACGCAGCAGGCAGACTTAGCGAGGCCCGCGCCCCCCGAAATGGTGATCGACGCGCTGAGCGCGCCGTTCTGGGCCGCGGCGCGGGAGCGCAGGCTGGAGCTCCAGCGCTGCCAGGACTGCGGTCTTTTCATCCACCTCCCGCGACCGGTCTGCCGGCGCTGCGGCTCCTTCCGCCTCGAGTTCGAGCCGGTGTCCGGGCGGGGATCGGTGTACAGCTTCACCGAGACGCGCCGGGTGTTCCACCCGTTCTTCGCCGACCGAGTCCCCTACCTGCTCGCGTCGATCGAGCTCGCGGAGCAGACCGACCTGCGGATGCTGTCCAACCTGGTGGGGATCGCCGAGCCCGACGTCCGGTTCGGGATGCCGGTCGAGGTCACCTTCGAGGACCTCTCCGCGGACCTCACGATCCCGGTGTTCGCGCCCGCGGGGAGCCTCGCGTGAGGGGCGGGCGCCGGGTCGCCATCGTCGGCGTCGGCTACTCCGACGCCGGGCGGCGCACCGGNCTGAGCGAACGCCACCACGCCGCCCAGGCGGCGCGGGCGGCCCTCGCGGACGCCGGTCTCGAATCCGCCGACATCGACGGGCTGACCACCTGGGGTGGCAACCCGATCGACTTCGCGCACATGCTCGGCTTCTCGCCGCTGCGCTGGCACCTCGACGTCGGCATCTCGCCGGCCTTCATCAGCCCGGCCATCCACGCCGCGCACGCGGTCGCCAGCGGCCAGGCCGACGTGGTGGTGGCCATGCGGGTGATCCTGCAGCAGCCGAGCCGGGCCAACCTGTGGGCCGGCGGGACCGGGATGGCCTTCGACGCGCAGTTCCAGCACCCGTTCGGCGACCTGATGCCGGCGCAGTGGGCGGGCCTGCTGACCAACCGCTACCTGCACGAGTCCGACGCGACGGAGGAGGACTTCGCGAACTTCGCCGTCACCCAGCGCGGCTACGCCGCGAACAATCCCGAGGCGCTGTTGCGGGAGCCGCTGACGGCCGAGGACTACCTCGCCGCGCCCTACATCAGCAAGCCGCTGCGGCTGCTCGACTGCGACTATCCCTGCGACTCGGGTGCGGCCGTCATCTTCACCACCGAACAGCGGGCCCGCGACCTGCGCCAGAAGCCGGTGTTCGTCGAGGCGACCGCGCTCTCGGCGATCCACGACATGACCTTCGAGCTGCTGCCCGACATGGTCCGGACGTCGCCGGTGCACTGCCTGCAGGAGCTGTGGTCCAACACCGACCTGACCGCCGCCGACCTCGACTGCGCCCAGCTCTACGACGGTTTCAGCGTCATCACCCTGCAGTGGTTGGAGGCGTTGGGGGTCTGCGAGCCGGGGCAGGCCGGTCCGTTCGTCAGCAGCGGCGGGACGAGCCTCACCGGCGCGCTGCCCACGAACACCGACGGCGGCGCGTGCAACGTGGGCCGCCGCCACGGCGCGAACTTCTGCATCGAGGCCACCCGGCAACTGCGCGGCGGCCAGTCGGGCGAACGCCAGGTCGCCGACGCCGAGGTCGCGCTGTGGGCCAACGCGGTCGGCCCCTTCACCGGCGCGATGCTGCTCACCGGGTCGTAAGCGGCCCCCCGGGTCGTCAGCGGCTCACCGCGACCCGGTAAGCGGCGGGTCCGCCGGGCCCGCGCGCACCCGCCGCGGGCGCTAGCGACTGTCCTGGCGCTCGCGGCGGACGGCGACCCGGCGACCCTTGATGGTGCTTCCCCGCAGTGAGGCGATCACCTCGTCGGCCGCGCCGTCGGGCACCTCGACGAGCGAGAACCGCTGCGCGATCTCGATGGCGCCGATGTCGCGGCCCGACAACCGGGTCTCCCCGGTGATCGCGCCGACGAGGTCCTGCGGCCGGACGCCGGCGCCACGGCCCGCACCGACGAACAGCCGAGCCATGCCCCCGCTGGCCGGTCGGGGTCGCCGCTCCCGGCGGCCGGCGCCGTCGCGTCCTGCCCGTTCGCCGCGCGCGTCGGCCACCGGCGGCAGGTCGGGGATGTCGTCTGCGTCGTCCGGCACGAAGCTGGCGTCGTGGGCGAGCTTCACCGCGGCCAGCGCGATCTCGATGGGGTCGAACTCGTCGGTGAGCGTCTCGACGACGACGCGGAACCGCTCCAGGTCGTCCTCGAGCAGGCTCTCCTGCAACGCGGCACGGGTCAGTTCCAGCCGCCGGGCGTGCAGATCGGCGACGGTGGGCACCTTCTCGACGGCGATCCGCTGCCGGGTGACCCGCTCGATCGTCTTGAGCATCCGGTGCTCGCGCGGCTCCGCCAGGGTGATGGCCACCCCCTCGCGGCCGGCCCGCCCGACCCGGCCGATCCGGTGGACGTAGGAGTCGGGCGCCGACGGGACGCTGTAGTTCACCACGTGGGTGAGCTGCTCGAAGTCCAGTCCGCGGGCGGCGACGTCGGTCGCGACGAGCAGGTCGGCCGTCGCCGTGCGCAGGCGCTCCATCACCCGCTCCCGCTGCTCCTGGCTCATCCCGCCGTGCAGCGATTCCGCCCGGTAGCCGCGCCCGTTGAGCGAGTCGGCGAGCTGGTCGACCTCCTCCCGGGTGCGGCAGAACACGATCGCCGATCGGGGCGACTCGACGTCGAGGATGCGGCCCAGCGCCGCCGTCTTGTATGCCCGGGGGACGACGTAGGAGACNTGCCGGACGAGCGGTGCCGCGCCTGGCTCCGGCGCCGCGCGGCCGATCTGGATGCGGACCGGATCGCGCAGGTGACGGCGGGCGATCTGGTCCATCCGAGGCGGTAACGTCGCCGAGAACAGCACGGTCTGGCGATCCTGCGGCGCCTGCTCCAGGATCGTGTCGATGTCCTCGGCGAAGCCCATGTCGAGCATCTCGTCGGCCTCGTCGAGGACGACGGTGTGCAGGCCGTCGAGGCGGAGCGTCCCGCGACCCATGTGATCGAGCGCGCGGCCGGGCGTGGCGACCACGACGTCGATCCCCTGCACCAGCGCGCGGACCTGCCGGCCGATCGGAGCCCCGCCGTACACCGGCAGGACCCGGGCGCCGAGATCACGACCGTACCGGTGGATCGCCTCGGACACCTGGACGGCGAGCTCCCGGGTCGGGACCAGCACAAGGGCCTGCGGGCCGCGGTCGCCGGTGCGGTCATCCGTCAGGCGGTGCAACAGGGGGAGCGCGAACGCGGCCGTCTTCCCGGTGCCGGTTGCCGCCTGGCCGAGCAGGTCACGGCCCGCGAGCAGGGGCGGAACGGCCTCCCGCTGGATCGGCGTCGGCTCCTCGTACCCGAGGGCGGCGAGGCTGCGCAGCAGCTCGGGCCGCAGCGCCAGCTCGGCGAAGCCGGCCACGTCGTCAGCCGGCTTGACGTCCCCTGCCGGCTTGACGTCCCCTGCCGGGTCGACGTCTCGTGCCNGGTCGACGTCTCGTGCCGGGCCGACGTCCCTGGCCTGGCCTACGTCTCTCGTCGGGTCCGGATCCGGGTCCGGGTCGGTGGTCAAGCTCATGCGCATCCCCCAGTCGCGACTCGTGTGATCCGGGCATCCGCGCTGGTGCCGGCAGGTCTGCTCCGAAGGTAGTCGCTTGCCGCGCGCAGGTGCTGCGGACCGCCCGGGGAACGCCCCACCAGCNGCGTCGCCACCGAGTGCCCGCCGCATCCGGCTGGCATCACACTCCGTCACCGAACACCGGAATGGAACCTGTGAGCGGCTGGCGCGTGCCCCGGGTTGCGATCAAGGAGGGCTTGCCCGCACTCATGATCGCTGGAGNTGGAGCTGGAGCTGGAGCTGGAGCTGGGGCTGGGGTTGGGATCCGTCGCCCGGTTCCGCGGCGCTCTCCTGCGGCAGGCGTAGTGCTGGTGTATTACTTGGTCAGCTATCACTGTCGCGGATGGAGATCGCCTTCGGTTCCCGGTGGCGTCGCGTCGGCGCGGGCCCGCGGCCGGCGGCGCCCGGACAGGTGAGGAGGTCGGACGTGGAACGCACGCTCTACGGGGATGATCATGAACTGTTCCGGGAGTCGGTGCGCGCGTTCGTCGAGCGGTTCGTCAGTCCCGGCTACAGCCAGTTCATCGCGGATCGGGTCATCACCCGGGACGTGTGGCACGAGGCGGGCCGCGCGGNCTTCCTCGGCCTCGGTGTCGACGAGGAGCATGGCGGCAGCGGTGTGCACGACTACCGATTCAANGCCGTCTGGGTCGAGGAGCTGTCCAAGGTCAGCGCCGGGGTCGCGTCGTCGTTCAGCGTCCACACCGACATCGTCGCGCCCTATCTGGCGGACCTGACCACNCAGGAGCAGAAGAAGCGCTGGCTGCCCGCGTTCTGCTCGGGCGAGGTGGTCGCCGCGATCGGGATGACGGAGCCGGCGGCCGGCTCCGACCTGGCCGCGTTGCGGACGACCGCGGTCCCGGCCGGCTCGGACTGGATCATCAACGGATCGAAGACCTTCATCACCAACGGCTACTCCGCCGATTTCGTGGTGCTGGCCGCGCGGACCGATCCGGGGGCGAAGGCCGCCCGCGGCATCACGCTGTTCGGTGTCACGGCGGATACCCCGGGGTTCTCTCGGGGCCGCAAACTACACAAGGTCGGCCAGCCGGAATCCGACACGGCCGAGCTCTTCTTCACCGATATGCGGGTGCCGGGGGACGCGGTGATCGGCGAGGTCAACCGCGGATTCCCGCTCATGATGGAGCGGCTGCCGCAGGAGCGCATCAGCGTCGCCGTCTCCAGCATAGCCCATGCCACCCAGATCCTCGGCGAGACGCTCGAGTACGTTGCCGAGCGCAAGGCGTTCGGCGCCGCCATCGGCAGCTTTCAGCACAACAAGTTTCTGTTGGCGGAGCTTGTCACGAAGATCGATGTTACCCGGGCTTTCGTCGACTCGTGCGTCGCGGCCCACAGTCGTGGACAGCTGTCCNCCGTCGACGCGGCGAAGGCGAAATGGTGGTCCTCCGAAGTCCAGAATGCCGTCCTGGACGCCTGCGTGCAGCTTCACGGCGGATACGGCTACATGACCGAATACCGCGCCGCGCAGGCCTGGATGGACGGCCGGGTCACGAAGATCTGGGCCGGCACCAACGAGATCATGAAGGAGATCATCGGGCGCAGCCTCGGCCTCTGAGCCCCGCGGCGACCCCTCCCGCTCGTTTCCCACAAGCTGGGAGGGGCGTCGCACGCACACGGCCGCGCCCGGGTCGGGGCCGACGGCCGCGTGTCCGCCTCGAGCGGCCCGCGGACTTTCGCGCAGTGCTCGGCGAGGTGAATCCTCAGGCGTTCCGGTACACCAGGTAGACGTACTTGCCGCCGGCGCCCTTGTTCAGGTCGACATCGATGCGTCGCCACGGTGCCTGCGGCTGGATCCCGCTGTTGTCGCCGAGAATGACATCCAGATCCTCGATCGGGCTGCCCAGGTGGGCTTCGCGGGTGAAGGCGGTGTAGATGTAGGCGCCGCCGGCGCCCTTGTTCAGGTCGACATCGATGCGGTGATAGCTCGGCGGCGCCGACTCGTCCTTGCTCAGCAGGAAGATGATGTTTGTGATAGGTGCACCGGAACCCTGCTCGTAGGCGAAATAGAGGTAGGCGCCCCCAGCGCCGGCGTTGAGATCCTTGCCTATCTTGATCCAGCCATCCGGTGTCGGCTCGTCGTCGACGAGTACGGTCAGATTCGTGACACCACTCATGTGAACATCCCCCACGCTGGTCGGCTGCTGCTGGTCGGCAGACCTGGTATCAGCATCGTTGCACGGAGAATCGGGCCTCGTCCGCGGAAAAAGGGAATGTCGAGGGCTGGTGGCAGCAGTCCGGCCGCGGTATTTCATGGCCGGGCAACAATGGCGTCGTGCGACCGTGGAGGTGGCTCGCGTCAGAAGAGGGTCGCGGGCGCGGTCGGTATCGGCTGCGGCAGGGGCGCCAACGCGGGCACGCGTGCCCGTACCTCGTCGTGGAAGCGGNGGGCGAGTTCCGGGGCGTCGGCGTTGTCCGGGGTGTGGATGAAGACGGTGGGGGAGCGGCCCTCGCGCAGCCAGTCGACCACGACGTCGACCCAACGCTGCCAGCCTTCGACCGTCCGGGCGGAATCGTCGCGGCCGAGGTAGCGGACGATCGGCCGGTCGGTCAGCGCGACCGATCGCAGCGGCACGCGCGGCTTCTTGGTCCAGGCGTCCCGTTCGGCATCGCTGGTCGGCGGGCTGCGGAAGAGGGCGGTGGTGTCGAAGGGAATCCATTCGGCGGCCGCGACGGCGAGTGCCGCCTCCAGCGTGCGCATCGCCCGGGGATCGTCGAAGAACGCCCGGTGGCGGACCTCGACGGCGTACCGGTGGGACCGGGGAAGCCGGCCCAGGAAGCGGGCGAGCGCGGGGACGTCGGCGGGCGCGAACGATCCCGGTAGCTGAATCCAGACCGCATGGGCCCGCGGGCCGAGTGGCTCGATCGCCGCCAGGAAGGCGTGCAGGGCCTCGTCGACGTCGGTGAGTCGGCGTTCGTGCGTGATGACCTTCGGCAGCTTNAGCACGAAGCGGAAGTCGGCATCGGTCTGCTGCGCCCACGAGGCCACGGTGTCCCGGGTCGGAGTCGCATAGAAGGTGGTGTTCCCTTCGACCGCGTTGCACCAGCCGGCGTAGTGCCGCAGGCGTTCGTGCGGCGCAAGCGGATGCGGGAGGAATCGCCCCTGCCACGACTTGTGCGTCCACATCGCGCATCCCACCTGCAGTCGCATGGTCCCCCCTTCGTGCCTCACCCNTNCCCGTGGCGGACGGGCCCGAGCGCGCTCGCCAGGTTCCGACCGCCTCGCCTGCGACTGACCCGTCTGCGACTGACCCGTCTGCACTGTATTCCGGCGTCGCGTCCGCCCCGGCTTGCCCAGAACGCCGCGCCACCGTTTTGACATTCTGGATGATGATTATCATCCTGTTCTGGATGATCGTGGTCATCCACCAAGTGGNGAGTGGTCGGAGCGTGGGGCCTCGCCACGAGATGCGGAAGGCGTGGGGCAGTGACCAACGTCGAATACGACCGTGCCCGGACCGGGCTGGTGTTGATCGATCCGTACAACGAGTTCCTCGCCGAGGGGGGCAAGATCTGGCAGGTGGTGCGGGAGATCGCCGGCGCCGTCGACCTGCACCNGCATCTGGCCGAGGTGCTGGCCGCGGTGCGGGCCGCGCGCATTCAGGTCTTCGTGGCGCCGCACCGGCGGCGGCAGCCCGGCGACTTCGACAACTGGAAGCACCTCACGTCGGGACAGCGGGCGATCCAGAGCGGCGCGATGCTCGCGGCGGGAAGCTGGGGGGCGCAGTGGTACCCCGAGTTCGGCCCGAGGCCGGGCGACGTCGTCGTGCACGAACACTGGGTTTCCGGCGGCTTCGCCAACACCGACCTGGACTTCCAGCTCAAGCAGCACGGAATCGAGAAGATCATCCTGGTGGGTCTGGTGGCGCACACCTGCGTGGAGTCGACGGGCCGGTTCGGTGCGGAACTGGGCTACCACGTGACGCTGGTCAAGGACGCGACCGCGGCCGGCAGCGCGGAGGCGATGCACGCCGCGCACGACATCAACGGCCCCACCTACGCCCACTCCATCGTGTCGACGAGAGAACTCCTCCCCGCACTGCCCACCGGATAGGCGGACCCATGGGACATTCCCAGCAGGACAAGGCGGCGAGCCACGACCGGGTCGTCCGCGTCGCCGCGGCCCGGTTCCGCGAGGCGGGGCTCGACGGCCCCGCGGTGGCCGAACTCATGCAGGAGGCCGGGCTGACGCACGGCGGCTTCTACCGTCATTTCCGCTCCCGCGAGGACCTCGTCGCCGAGGCGGTGGAGCACATGAGAACGCAGTTCGAGCACGGCATGGCGGCGGCCGCCGAGAACGGGTTCACCGGCCTGATCAACCAGTACCTGACCGAGGCCCACCGTGACTCCCCGGCAACCGGCTGCGCGGTGGTCGCGGTGGGCGGCGACGTGGCGAGGAGCGGCGAGCGGGCTCGCGCCGCGTATACCCACCAGGTGGAGCTCTATCTCGAGCTCATCGGCGAGCTCATCGGCGAACCCGTCGGCGGAGTCGGCGGCACCGCTGATCCGGCCGCCCGGCAACGAGCCGTCACGACCCTCAGCACCATGGTGGGCGCGATGCTGATCGCTCGAGCGGTCAACAGCAGCGAGCTGTCGCAGGAATTCCTCGACACGGTTCGAGGCCATCTCACCGGGCAGGCGGGGGAGCGACCAGCCTGACCGTCACCGTCGGCCGTCTCGCGACCGCCGCGACGACGTCGTCTTCTACAACGCCCGCCGCGGCGCCGCCACGACCACCTGACGGGTCGCGAGAGCCAGGAAACGGTGCGGTGGGTCGTCGTGGCTGTCCAGCCGCCAGCCGGAGGCGGCGAGCATCGGTCCGAGCCGGGCGGCGGACAGCGGCGAGCATCTCCGGAGTCACGTCCAGGCCGAGCACCCTGCCGGTGGGACCGACGGCGTCCCGCAACGCCGGCAGCGCGCGTCCGGTGCCGCACCCGGCGTCGAGGACCACCGCCCCGGGACGAAGACCGATCTCGCGGACGGCGGCAGCGTAGGCGGGCAGGTCGTCGCCGAACTTCGTGTCCCACGTCGCGGCGCGCACGCCGAAGAACGCCTGGCTCTCCCGGACGTGCCAGCCGCCGTCGCCCGCCAGCCGGTCCGCGACCCGACGGATCACCGGCCAGGCCGGGTCATCCACATCCACGACGACGTCGGCGCGACGCCCACCGTCGTCGCCGCGGACCCGCCTGCTGCGCAGCCGGACGACGACATCCCACCCACCCGCCGGCGCGTCCGCCCGCCACGACGCAGCATCAGTGACCGCCACCCCACCGTCCTCACCCATCGACGCGGCGCCCACGAGCCGATCGCAGTCCCGACCCGTCGCCCGCACCTCGTCGGCGATCCAGCCGGCGACGAGCCCGGTCATGCCTCCGTCGTCGGCACCGTCGACCAGCACCCGCACCCCGCCGGCCGGCAGCATCCCGACGATCGTGCGCAGCACCGTCTCCCACCGACGGGCCTGCTCCCCGGCCATCGCCCGCCCCTCCGCCGACACCGCGGCTTCTCCGGCGCCCCACATAGCCCATGATGGCGAACCGGGCGGCCCGCCCCGGCTCATCGCGACGCGTCGAGCTGGTCGAGCCACGCGTGGAACACC
Source organism: Frankia sp. CpI1-P (assembly GCF_001421075.1). Taxonomy (NCBI): domain Bacteria; kingdom Bacillati; phylum Actinomycetota; class Actinomycetes; order Frankiales; family Frankiaceae; genus Frankia; species Frankia sp. CpI1-P. The sequence continues at coordinate 107,990 of NZ_LJJX01000024.1, forward strand.
AGGCGGGCACGCGCGGCCAGCCGCGCACCAGGTCCGCGTCCGCGAGCGCGGCGTCCACCGCGCCGACGGACGTGTCGTCGCTGTCGCCCGCGTCGCTGTCGCCCGCGTCGAGGTACCGCACGCGGTAGCCGCGTTCGGACAGCAGGGGTTCGAGGATGCCGAGATCCTCGAACGGGACGTGCCGAACGGCTATCGCGGTGCGAGGAATGACCACAGCTACCGCCTACCACCCTGAGTCGACGCCACGCCAGCGCCTTCCTGTGGTCGCGGATACCGACCGGACCCATCGAGTGGGCGATCGCGCGGCTATACCAGGAGACCGGTGCGCGTCAAGGGAAGCCATCACCGACTTCGCAACCCCGACCCTCACGGGCATGACGTCACCGTTCCCGTCCACGCGGGAGTGGGTCTCTAGGAGACCACTGAAAATCTTGCGGGTCCGGGTTCTGGTGTGGTGGTCGACGCCAGTGTTGTGATCATGCAGGGTGAGTGGGTGGGCGAGCTGATCGGGCCGGACGTGTGGGAGACCTGCCGGGAGTTGATCCCGGCGGGGAGTGTGTTCGCGTTCCTGGCCGAGCATCGGGAGGCGCTGTTCCCGGCGGAGATGTTCACNGACATGTANCCGTCGTCCAACGGACGGCCGAGCATGCCACCGCAGGTGCTGGCGGCCACCGTGGTGCTGCAGAGCCTGCACGGGTTGTCGGATTTCGAGACGGTGCAGGCGTTGCGGTGCGATCTGCGGTGGAAGGCCGCGTGTGGGCTGGGGCTGCTCGACACCGCC
>NZ_LJJX01000025.1:0-108306 GCF_001421075.1 Frankia sp. CpI1-P
CCCCGAGGGCGTACTTCCAGTCGATCGCGCGGACCGCCATCGCCGCGGCCTGCCGATCAGTCAGGTTCTCGGCGAACTGCAACACCGTGACCAGCGACAACACCGCCGGCGGCAGACCCGGCGCCCCACGGCGCCCGAACGCCCCGGTGAACGGCTCATCAACGAACACCTCGGCGAGACGATCCCGCAGCCGCATCGCCAACGTCCCCCNCGGGAACGCCGCCCGCGCGACCGCCACGGTCCGCGCCGGGATCTCCGGCAGCCCCTTCGGCTGCAACGACATGTCCCCCACCTCCCCCGGCCCGGGAGGCGACCCGGACCGCAGAGGAGATCATGCCGCACCCACGACACCCAGCCGAATTAAGCAGCAGAGTCTGCTGCCCTGCCGCCTGCTGCCACGGCCGGAGGGTGACCGCGAGGCCGAGCTCGCGCAGCAGGTGGGCGAGCATGCCGGTGAAACTGTCCTCGGCGTCGACGATCAGGGCGCTGCGGCCGGTCAGCGCGGGCACCGCGGCCGCCTCCGGCTCGCGCCGCCGGAGCCAGAAGGGGGCGAGGTGCGTGTTGCGGGCGGCGAGCGCCCCCGCTATCCGCGGATCTGCCGCAAGCGGTACGTGCGGACGGCCCGGCGCGGGCAGGCCGAGGCCTCGCCGCGAGTCGGGAGCACGGTCGGCCCGGGGCTCGTCGTCGCGCTCGGCGGACTCGCCGCTGGTGGCGTCGCCCTCGGCGGTGGAGGTGCCGGTGGGGAGGGTGCCGGCGGTGGAGGTGCCGGTGGGGAGGGGGCTGGTGGGCAGGGGGCCGGCCGGCGGGTGCAGGCCGAGGGCGGCGAGTACGCCGGCGGCCTTGGTGTAGGTCTCGGCGACCTCGCCGGCGGCGGTGGAGTGGCGGACCAGCGTCGCTCCGACGGGCACCCGCAGCCGACCGTCGGGGGTGATCTCGGCGGTGCGGATGAGGATCGGGGCGTCGAGCGTCTGGCGGCCGGCCTCGTCGCGTCCGAGCAGGGCGCACACCCCGCCGTAGTAGCGCCGTCCCCGGCGTTCGTGGCGGGCGATGACCCGCAGGGCGTTGTCCAGCGGGCTGCCGGTGACGGTCGGGGCGAACATCGTCTCGCGCAGCACGTCGCGCACGTCGGCGTCACCGCGNCCGGCGAGCAGATACTCGGTGTGCACGAGGTGGGCCATCTGCTTGAGCTGCGGACCGATGACCTCGCCGCCGCGGTCGGCGACCCGGGCCATCATCTTCAGTTCCTCGTCGAGCACCATGTACAGCTCGTCGATCTCCTTGGGATCGGCGAGGAACCGCAGTAGCGCCGCGGGGTCCGGGCCGGTGGCGGGCAGTCGGTGGGTGCCGCTGATCGGGTTCATCATGATGAGCCCGTCGTCGACGCTGACATGCCGCTCCGGTGTGGCCCCGACCAGCGTCCGGGTCCCGGTGTGGACGAGGAACGTCCAGTAGGCGCCGCGCTCGCCGAGCAGCAGCCGGCGTAGCGCGGCGAGCCCGGCGACCAGCGGCGGGGTGTCGAGGCTGGCGGTGTAGACGCGGTGGATGACGAAGTTCGCGCCCTCGCCGCGGCCGATCTCCTCCCGCAGCACCGTGGAGACGGTCTCGGCGTACCGCTCGTCGCTGAGGTCGAAGTGCCCGCCGGTGGCGGTGACGGCACGGTCGGGCAACGCGGCGAGGGCCGTCTTGAGCGGGACTCGAACGTGTTCGTCGACGCGCAGGCATTCCAGCGGCATCGCGTCGTCGATGCAGGTCAGGNCGCGTTCGGTGAGCTGGCGGTAGGGCACGAGGGCGAGCGTGCGCGGCCCGGCGGGACCTGCGGTGGGCAGGGGGAGGTCGGCGAGCCGGTCGACGACGTCGAGTTCGCCGCGCAGCACGTCGAGATGATCGGCGCCCTCGCGGCGCAGCAGCGCGAACGGGCCGGGTTCGCCGCCGGCGGTGGCGGTGGCGGTGTCGAGCAGGGAACGGAGCAGATCCATGATTTTTTCCTCGTGGGGTCGGGCGGGCCGCCGGGGTCGACGGCCGTCCCTCGCCGTGCCGAGGTGACGATGGCGGCCGCCGGGGTGGGCGGCCGCGTGCGTGTGGATTACGCGCGCTGGGTGTGGACCGCCGATGTGGCGGCCCACCAGAGACTCCGGCGCGCAGGCATGCGGTCACTCTAGCGCACGGCCGGTCGCGGTGAGCGTGCGTCCGTGGTCCCCGGTTGCCTCGCGGGCCCGCCGGCTTCGCGGCAGGCCGACGTCCGCCACTCGCCCGGGCAGCGTTCCCGCAGCGTGGATGTGGCGTTCGGGCGAAAACCAACCTGACCGATCGGTATGCTGACGGCCGTGAAGTTCGTCGTGCTTTCGCTGATCATCAATGCTCCGGACCCGCACACGGGCGTGACGATGAGTCAACACGACAAGCTCGCCAGCATCCTGGACCAGGCGGCCCTGGTCGAGCAGCTCGGCTACGACGCCTACCAGATCGGCGAGCGGCACGGCGCACCGTTCCTGTGCTCGTCGCCGGCGGTGCTGCTGACCGCGGTCGCCGCCCGCACCAGCCGGGTCCGCCTGCTCACCGGGGTCACCGTGCTGAGCATTCACGACCCCGTCCGGGTGGCCGAGGAGTACGCGCTGCTCGACCACATCAGCGGCGGCCGGCTCGACCTCGTCATCGCGAAGGGCAACCACGCGCCCCACTACGCGACCTTCGGGCTCGACCCGGCCGAGCAGTGGGACGTGCTCGCCGAGAAGTACGAGCTGCTGCGCCGGCTGTGGTCGGAGGAGAACGTGACCTGGTCCGGGCGCTACCGGGAGCCGCTGGTCGACCTGACGACGCAGCCGCGCCCCTACCAGCCGACGATCCGGGTCTGGCACGGCAGCGCGACGAGCCGGCATTCGACGGAGCTGGCCGCGAAGCACGGCGACCCGCTGTACTCGGCCAACGGGTTCTTCAAGGTGGCCCAGTACAAGGACCTCATCGACCACTACCGCCAGCGCTGGGCCGAGCATGGTCACCCGGGCGAGCCCCTGGTCGGCAGCGGCTTCCCGGCCCTGCTCATCCGCAAGACCTCGCAGGAGGCCCTCGAGGCGTACCGGCCGTTCTGGAACGCCCAGCGCGCCACCCCCGCCGCCAAGCACAACAACTCGCCGTTCTGGGAGCTGGAGGAGTTCATCGAGCAGGGCTCGGCCCTCGTCGGCAGCCCGCAGCAGGTCCTCGACAAGATCCACCGGTTCACCGAGCTGTACGGTCAGCAGCTNACCGGCATCGGCGTCGACTCCCTGCCGCTCGCCTGGCAGCGCGAACAGCTCGAATGGTTCGCCGCCGACATCGCCCCCGAGCTGCGCCGCGCCTACCCCGACACGCTGTGGGAGGCCTCGCCGGCCATCGACCCCGCCGCCCCGGCCGCGTCGCCGGCCTGACACCGCCCCCACCTTCGCAGCACCGCTCGGAGCGATCGCGGGACCGAAGCCGGAAGCGGGGCCGGGCGGACGTCGGGGAGTGGCGCGGTTCCGCGGAATCCGCATGACCGTGATCATCGGAATGGGGCGCGGCCGTGTGCGTCCGCCATGGTCGCAAGGGGTCCGTGTCGGTCACTCCGCGGCCCCGGCGACTATTTCCGGTCAACGCCCCGTCCTACGCATGTGCATCGCCGCCGGACCGCTGCAGGATCGCCTTCTGTCGGGATCGGGGGAATCGGGATCGGGGGAAGACAACGAGCCCGCGCTCATCTGGCCGCTTCTCCCGGGGACAGCCGCTCGTATTCGTGCCATCCCGCTGGCGTAGGCGGAGCCGAATATCGGTTTGAGTGGATAGGGGCAAGTAGTCGAATGCCCTCCNCCGGGGTGCTTGACGGTGGGTATGGTCCCTGGATGCCAGATCCGATCTTTGCCCACCCTCTCCTTGCGCGTGTCTACGACTCCTTCGATGGAGACCGCGACGACCTGGCCGCCTACCTCGCGACCGCCGCCGAGTTGACCGCGAGTCTTGTGCTCGATGTCGGGTGCGGCACCGGTTCCCTGGCGGTCCTGCTCGCGGGAAGCGGCTGTACGGTCGTGGGCGTCGACCCGGCCGAGGAGTCGCTCAGGATCGCGAGGTCGAAGGACCGGGCGGGCAGGGTCCGCTGGATCCAGGGCGATGCCGCGGCACTGCCGGCGCTCGACGCGGACCTGGCGACGATGACCGGGAACGTGGCCCAGGTCTTTCTTACCGACGACGACTGGAGCCGGGCCCTGCAGGGCATCCACACCGCCCTTCGCCCCCACGGCCATCTCGTCTTCGAGACCAGGCGCCCCGAACGTCACGTCTGGGAGGAATGGGTGGTGGACGTCGATCCGGTCACGCTTGACATTGCGGACATCGGCCTGGTGGAACGACGTCTGGAGGTCACCGACGTCAGCCTTCCGTTCGTCTCCTTCCGATACACCTACCGCTTCCTGACCGACGGCGTGGTCGTCACCTCGGACTCGACCCTGCGGTTCCGCAGCCGGGGCGAGGTCGAGTCGAGCCTGGTCGCCCACGGCTACCGAGTCCTCGACGTGCGGGAGGCACCGGACCGCCCGGGGCGTGAGTTCGTGTTCGTCGCCGAACGCGCGGCCTGAAACGGCCAGTGTCCGTCACCGCATACCGGCGGACCGACAGACCCGACGTCCGGCGGTGCGCAGGGCGGGGTGAGGTGGCTCAGGTCGGCCGGCTGCCGTCCCGGGCGCGGCATCAGGTTGTGTGGTCGACCACCNCCTCGTGCATCCCCGCGTCGGGGCTACGCCGGAGGTCGGCGCCATGCAGTATTCCGGTTATGTACTATCCGGGATATGCGGATTACCCAGGGAGTCGAGTGGGCGCTGCACTGCTGTCACGCGCTCGCGGAGGCTCCTGGCGGCGTGGCGCTGACGGTGCAGCAGCTCGCCGAGTTGCACGCCGGTAACCCGGCCTACCTGGCCAAGCATCTGCAGGCGCTGTCGAGGGCCGGGATCGTTCTGTCGGTGCTTGGCCCGCGTGGGGGATACCGGCTTGGTCGCCCACCCGACCAGATCCGGCTGCTCGACGTGGTGGAGGCGATCGAGGGCCAGGGGCCCGTGTTTCTGTGCACGGAGATCCGCCAGCGCGGGCCTGCGGCGCTGGCGCCGGCGAGCTATCGGATGCCCTGCGCGATCGCGGCGGCGGTGGGCGCGGCCGAACAGGCGTGGCGGCGCGAGCTCGCCTCGACCACCGTGGCGGACATCGTCGCGGAGTCCCGCCGCCGGGCACCGGAGGCGATCGCCGCCACGGCCCGCTGGCTGGAACAGTCCGCGCAGAACAGGGGCCGAAGGTCGTCCGGAGGTGATGCCGGAGCGACCGGACCGTGAACGCGCGCACCTCGCCGGGGTGGGTGGCGCTGCTGACCGGATGGCTGGCGCTGTTCGTCATCGGCACCGACCTGTTCGTCGTCTCGCCCCTGCTGCCGGTGTGGCGGGCCCGGTTCGACGTCTCGCTGCGCACCGCCGGCCTGAGCGTGACCGTGTTCGCCGTCGCCTACGTGCTGGCGGCGCCCGCCTGGGGGCGCCGGGCCGCGTCGGCGTCGCCGCAGAACGTTCTTACCCTCGCGCTCGTCGGCTTCTGCGCGTTCAACCTGCTGACGGCGTTCGCCCCGGACTTCGGGGTGCTGCTGGCGGCCCGGGGCGGCGCGGGCCTGTTCGTCTCCGGNGCCACGGCGACGGTGTTCACCCTCGTCGGCCTGAGCGCGCCCGGCGACCGGCGGGCGTCCTGGCTCGGGATCGCCACCTCTGGGCTGCTGTCCGCACTGTGGGCTGGCGCCCCGTTGGGCAGTCTCCTCGCCCGGCACACGAGCTGGCGGGCCGTCTTCGTCGGGCTGTCCGTGCTGGCGCTGGGCATCATGGCGGCCAGTCGGCGCGTGTGGCCGGCGGGCGGCGCGGCCGGCGCGGGCGGATCGTCGTCGATGAGCCCGCTTGACCGCTGCCGGGCGGTCGCCCCCACCGCCTGCTGGGGCGCGGCCGTCTACGGCCTCTACACCTACCTGGCCGCCGGCCTGGACGATCGGTCCCGCTGGTCCACCGCGTGGGTGAACGCCCTGCTGGTGGCCTACGGGCTCAGCGCGGTCGCGGCGACCTTCCTCGGCGGGCGGATCGCCGACCGGCGCGGCGCCCACCACACCACGTGGGTGGCGTTGGGCCTGCTCGGCGCCGCCGAGGTCGTCTTCGCCGTGAGCCTGCGCGGCGCGGTGCCGCTCGGCTGCCTGGCCATCGCGCTGGTCGCGCTGGCCGCCTACACCGCCTTTCCCGCCAAGCAGGCTGAGCTCATCGCCCGCCATCCGGACGACCAGGCGCGGCTGATGGCCTGGAACCAGAGCGCCATGTACCTGGGGATCACCGTCGGTTCGCTGGCCGGCGGGCGGATCGCCGACGGCCACTTCACCGAGCTGCCACTGGCCTGCGCGGCCATCGCCCTCGTCGGCGCCGCCGTGCAGCTCTCGGCGCCGTCCCGCCCGGCGCCACCACCCAGGCCGCCCGCCTGAAGGCTCACCCGCCTGCGGCGCGTCGGCGGCCGGCGGAGTCGCGCAGTGGTCAGCCGAGGGCCGCGGTGGCCTCGATCTCGACCAGGGCCTCCGGGCGGCCGAGGCCGGCGACCCGCACGACCGTGACAGCCGTGGGATGGGCGCCCCACACCGCGCCGGTCGCCGCGTACGCCTCGGCGGGGTCGACGTCCGCGGCGAGGTAGACGTTCAACCGGGCGACGTGCTCGGGCCCCGCGCCGGCGGCGGCGAGCAGCGTGAGGACGTTGCGCAGCGCCTGGGCGGTCTGCTCGGCGATCCCGCCGGTGATGACGCCGTCGCGATCGGTCCCGTTCTGGCCGCCGATGTAGAGGGTCCGGCCGGCCTCGGCNACCGTCGCCTGCGAGTAGGCGGGCGAGGAGTGCAGCTCGGGCGGGTTGAGGTGGGTGATGNTGCCCATGGTCTCGCTCCTTGGTCGGGGACGCCTTGTCCTGTGGGGACGCCTTGTCCTGTGGGGACGTCGTGTCCTGTGAGGACGTCGGGTCGTGCGGGGACGTCGTGGTTGTCACGGGCGGGGGAGCCGATTCCGGCCGCGCGGTGTGGAGCACGTTACGGGGGGAGGGGGCCGGATCGGGCCGGCAGAGGTGCCCTCGTCGAGGGCTCCTTCGGGCAGGCCTCTCCGGACCGGGCTGCCCGGCTGGACACAACGGCGGCCCCGGTGGGAAGCCCGGCGCTGCCGGCCGGTGGGTCCAGCGGCCCCTGCGGCCAGGTCGGNGGCCTGGGTGCGGGGGCGGTGCTGGGCGTCCCCCGCGACAGGCGGTCGGGCGTGAGCGTGCAGACATCCCGCGCCCGGCCACCTGCCGCCACCTGCGCGGATGGCGGGCCGGCTCAGACCGGCATGGCCCGATCGCGCCAGGGTCATTTGTCGTAGTTCGACAGCATCAGGCACGATTCCACCATGCGTTCAAGGTGATCAACTCGCGGGCACCGGCACCTGAGTCGTCCGACCGGAACAACGCGTCGTCGCCTTTCGAACGGAGGCGAACGGCAGCCCGGTCCGGCCTCCCGCCGGTCGCCCGTGTCGGCGTCCGCGTGGCCGCGCGGACGCACCGGATTGGCCCGGGTCCACCGGGACGCAGTCTCCATCTCTGTGCTGCACACCGGCGGCTGGCGCGTCGCCTCTGCGCGGGCACGGACCTTGTCCGTGCCCGTCGCGCCTGCGCGCCGGTTGTCCGCTGGCCACGTGCGGGCGCAGGCAACCGTCGCCGACAGATCGTTGCCCTGTTCCTGAGCAAGGTGGGAGTTCGCATGCGCGATTTGCGCCAGACCCTCGGACGATCCCCGCGCGCGGCGGGCGAGTCGTACGAGGCGTGGCGGGCCCGGCTGGCCGGCCGGTCGGCGGACGCCCAGCACGAGCTGCTGGGAGACCTGATCGCGGCCCAGATCGCCGCGGTGGCCGGCCCGGGCGCTGGCGTTGTGGACCGGGGGGCGCCGTGGCGCGCCCTCGGGGTCTACCGCCACATCGCCGAGCGGCTGCGGGCGGCGCTCGCCGAGCAGACGGGGCTGCGCCTGTCCGCCACCCTGTTCTTCGACCGGCCGACGCCGCAGGCCCTCGCCGACCACCTGCGCCGCGAACTGCTCGGGATCGGCGACGAGATCACCGCCGTGAGCCCGACGGCAGGACCGACGGCGGGACCGGCGGCGGGTGGGGCTGCGGCGGGCGGCGGGGACCGGCCGGCGGACGACCCGATCGTCATCGTCGGCATGGGCTGCCGGCTGGCCGGCGGCGTCGACTCGCCGGAGGCGCTGTGGGAGCTGGTGCACGCCGGGCGTGACGTCGTCGCCGGCCTGCCCGACGACCGAGGCTGGGACCTGGCCGGGCTCTACGACCCGGACCCCGACCATCCCGGCACCGCCTACACCCGCCACGGCGGGTTCCTGACCGGCATCGACCAGTTCGACCCGGCGTTCTTCGGGATCGGCCCGCGGGAGGCCGCCGCCCTCGACCCGCAGCAGCGGTTGATGCTGGAGGTCTCCTGGGAGGCGCTGGAGCGGGCCGGCATCGACCCCCGGTCCCTGCGCGGCAGCCGCACCGGCGTGTTCACCGGGGTCTCGCTGCAGGACTACGGGCCCGCCTGGCACACCGCGCCGCAGGACGCGCAGGGGCAACTCCTCACCGGCAACGCCTCCGGGGTGATCGCCGGACGGGTCGCCTACACCTTCGGCCTGGAGGGGCCGGCGCTGTGCGTGGACACCCAGTGCTCCGCCTCGCTGGTCGCGACCCATCTCGCCAGCCAGTCGCTGCGCGCGGGGGAGTGCGACCTGGCGCTCGTCGGCGGGGTGACGGTCATGTCGACGCCGGGGATCCTGGTGGAGTTCAGCCGCAAGCGCGGGCTGGCGCCGGACGGGCGGTGCAAGGCGTTCTCCGCCGACGCCGACGGCACCGGCTGGGCGGACGGCGCGGGCGTGCTGCTGCTGGAACGGCTCTCCGACGCCCGCCGCCGCGGCCACCGGGTGCACGCGGTGCTGCGCGCTACCGCGATCAACTCCGACGGCGCCAGCAACGGGATGACGGCCCCCAACGGCCTGTCCCAGCAGCGGCTCATCCGCCAGGNGCTGGCCAACGCCGGCCTGCGGACCGCCGACGTCGACGCGGTCGAGGCGCACGGCACCGGCACCACGCTCGGCGATCCGATCGAGGCCCAGGCCGTCCTCGCGACCTACGGCCAGGACCGGCCGGCCGGTCGGCCGCTGTACCTGGGCTCGCTGAAGTCCAACATCGGTCACGCCCAGGCCGCGGCCGGGGTCTGCGGCGTCATCAAGATGGTCCAGGCGCTGCGGCACGAGGTGCTGCCGCGCACCCTGCACGTGCGCGAACCGTCGCCGCACGTCGACTGGTCGGCCGGCGACGTCGAGCTGCTCACCGACAACGTCGCCTGGCGGCGCCGCGAGGGCCGCCCGCGCCGGGCCGGCGTGTCGGCGTTCGGGGTGAGCGGCACCAACGCCCACATCATCATCGAGGAGGCCCCGGCCGAGCCGCGCCCACCCGCGCCGCGCAGCGGCACCGCCGACCACCCCGGCACCATCCTGCCGCCTGCCGCTGCCCCGTCGCCTGTCGCGCCGACGGCGCAGGACGGGGCACAGGCCGGCGCGCCGGTGCCGATCGTGTTGTCCGGCCGGACGCCGGCGGCGCTGCGCGCCCAGGCCGAGCAGCTCGCCGCGTACCTGGAACGCCACCCGGATCTCGATCCGGTCGACGTCGCCCACACCCTCGCCGGCCGGACCCGCTTCGAGCACCGGGCCGTGGCGCTGGCCGGCCGGCGCCGGGGCGGCGACGGCATCCGGCGCCTCGCGGGCACCCTGTCCGCGTTCGCCGCGGGCCGACCGGCGGCCGGGGTCGTCCTCGGCGCGGTCGCTTCGGCCGCGCCGAGCCGCACCGCGCTGCTGTTCACCGGGCAGGGCAGCCAGCGTAACGGGATGGGCCGGGACCTCTACGACGCCTTCCCCGCCTTCGCCGACGGCCTCGACGAGATCTGCGAACGATTCGCCGACCATCTCGCCCGGCCGCTGCAGGAGGTGATGTTCGCGGCCCCCGGCACGTCCGAGGCGGCCCTGCTGCACCGCACCGAGTACACCCAGCCGGCGCTGTTCGNCTTCGGCGCGGCGCTCTATCGGCTGATCACCTCCTGGGGGGTGACCCCGGCGCTGCTCGCCGGCCATTCCATCGGCGAGCTGACCGCCGCGCACGTCGCCGGCGTGTGGTCGCTGGACGACGCGGTGGCGCTGGTCGCCGCCCGCGGCCGGCTCATGCAGTCCTGCCCTCCCGGCGGCGCGATGATCGCGATCCGGGCGGGCGCCGACGAGGTCGCCGCGTCGCTGACCGGGTACGAGGGGCGGGTGGAGATCGCCGCCGTCAACGGTCCCGAGGCGACGGTGATCGCCGGGGACGCCGCCGTCGCCGAGTGGATCGCCGCGGCCTGGGCGGCCCGCGGCCATGCGACGAGGCGGCTCACCGTCAGCCACGCCTTCCACTCCCCGCACATGGCGGGCATGCTCGCCGAGTTCCGGGCCGTCGCCGAGCAGGTCACCCACCACCGGCCGGCGATCCCGATCGTGTCCACCCTCACCGGCGAGCCGGCCGGCGCGGAGCTGTGCACCCCCGACTACTGGGCCCGACACGCGCGCGGCGCGGTGCGCTTCCTCGACGCCGCCCGCCGCCTGCACGCCGAGGGCGCCACCGCGTTCTGCGAGCTCGGCCCCGACGCGGTGCTCACCGCGTTGCTGCCCGGCTGCCTGCCGGCGGACGCCGCGGCGCCGATCGCGGTCGCGTCGACCCGCGCCGGACGCCCGGAGGCCGCCACCCTGCTCACCGCCCTCGCCGGCCTCGACACCCGTGGTGTCGACGTGGACTGGCGGGCCGTCATCGGCCGCGCCGGCACCGTCGTCGACCTGCCCACCTACCCGTTCCAGCGCCGGCGCTACTGGCTCGCGGGCACCGCTGCCGTCATCCCCGCCCCCCGCCAGGCCGACGCCGCCCCGGCCAGCTCGCCGCTCGCCGCCGCCCAGTCCGTCCCCGCCCAGTCCGTCCCCGCCCAGTCCGGCGCCGCCGTGTCGGCGGGTGGGGCGCAGGCCGGGGCGGCGGACGAGGCCAGCGATCCCGGCACCTGGCGTTACCGCACCGGCTGGCAGCCGCTGGCCGACGCGGACGTCACCGCGGCGATCGCCGCGCAGGCCAGCGCCATCGCGCCGTTGGACGGCCGCTGGCCCGTGCTTGTCCCGCCGACCGGGGTGGACGAGGATCTGCTCGCCCGCGTCACCTGGATGATCGAGCGTCTCGGCGGCACGCCGCTGGTGGTGCCGCTCGCCCGCGCCGACCGGGGCGCGATCGCCGCACGGCTGGTCGAGGCGGGGTTCGGCGGCGCACAGCCGCCTGCCGCCAGCGCGCCGGTCGGCGACGGGGTCGGCGGCATCGTCTCCCTGCTTGCCCTCGACGGCACCCCCCACCAGGACCATCCGCACCTGACCACCGGGCTCGCCCTCACCGTCACCGTCGTCCAGGCGCTGGGCGATCTGCGGGTGGGCGCGCCGCTGTGGGCCGTCACCCGCGGGGCGGTCACGACGGGCGTGGAGGATCCGGTCACTCAGCCGGAGCAGGCGATGATCTGGGGTCTCGGCCGCTCGCTGGCGCTGGAGACGCCGCGGGTCTGGGGTGGCCTCATCGACCTGCCCACCAGCCTCGACGACCAGACGCTGCTGTGGTTCGGCACCGCACTGACCGCCCCCGGCGGCGAGGATCAGTTTGCCCCCCGCCCGCAGGGCCTGCGGGTGCCCCGTCTGCTGCGCCTCCCCGAGGGCCCCCCCGAGGGCATCGCCGAGACGAATCCCGCGTCGGCGCGGACCGAGGCGCGGGCGGGTGCCTGGCGACCCGACGGAACCGTACTGATCACCGGCGGCACCGGCGCCCTCGGCGCGCAGACCGCCCGCCGCCTGGCCCGCGACGGCGCCCGCCGCGTCGTGCTGGCCAGCCGGCGCGGACCTGACAGCCCCGGCGCCCGGGCGCTGCTCGACGAGCTTGCCGCGCTGGGCACCCATGCCACGATCGACGCCTGCGACGTCGCCGACTCCGACCGGCTCGCCGCGCTGCTGCGCCAGCTGGCCGACGCAGGCGAACCGGTCACCGCCGTCGTGCACGCCGCCGGCACCGCCGGCCCGACGATGCCGCTGGTACGGCTGACACTGGCCGAGTTCGCGGACGTCGTCGCCGGGAAGGTCGCCGGCGCCGGCGCGCTCGACCGTCTGCTCGACGGCCCGGACGGGGCGAAGGTGGCGGCGTTCGTGCTGTTCTCGTCGATCTCGGGGGTCTGGGGCAGCGGCAACCAGGCCGCCTACAGCGCCGGCAACGCCTACCTCGACGCCCTCGCCGCCCGCCGCCGCGCCGAGGGCCGGCCGGCCACCGCGGTGGCCTTCGGCCCGTGGGCCGACGCCGGCCTCGGCGCCGAACCGGCGCTGCGCGACTACCTGACCCGCCGTGGCCTGCGTCCGCTGCCTGCCGAACCGGCCGTCACCGCGCTCACCCGGGCCGTCGCCGCGGGCGAGACGGCGATGACCGTCGTCGACGTCGCCTGGGAGACGTTCCTGCCGTCCATCACCGCGGCCCGGCCCAGCCGTTTCTTCGAGGAACTGCCCGTCGCGGCCCCGCCCGCGGGACCACCCGGGGAGCCGGCACTGTCGGCGCGGGTCGGCCAGGCTGTTCCGACCGTCCTCGGCCTGCGGCCACCGCGGCGCGCCCGGGCGCTGGCCGAACTGGTCCAGGCCGAGGCCGCGGCCATCCTCGGCTACGACACTCCCGAGGAGCTCGACCCGACCCGCCGCTTCCTCGAACTCGGCTTCGACTCACTCGCCTCCGTCGAACTCAGCCGCCGACTGGCCGCGGCGTCCGGCCTGACTCTGGCCACCCAGGTCGTGTTCGAGCATCCGACGGTCACCGAGCTCGCCGCCCACCTCGACACCCTCGCCGCCCAGGTGACCGCCGCCCCCCACCCGGCCGACGCCGCCTCGGGCGCCACCCCGGGCGCCACCGCAGCAGCGTCGGGCACGGCCACGACGGGTGGCGCGGCCGAGGTCGGGGTTCGCGGGCTGTACCGGCAGGCCTGCGCGCAGGGCAAGTTCGCCGCCGGCGTCGGCGTGCTGCGCGCCGCCGCCCGGCTGCGCCCGGTGTTCGACACGGCCGCCGCCTTCGGCCCGCCCGCGCGGCCGGTGCGCCTGGCCACCGGCCCGGCACCCGTCGCGCTGGTGTGCCTGCCGTCGATGGTGGCCCCGTCCGGGCCGCACAACTTCGCCCGGATCGCCCTGCACCTGCACGGCCTGCGCGACGTCTTCGCGTTGCCGCACCCGGGGTTCGGCGACGGCGAGCTGCTGCCGGCGAACGCCGAGCTCGTCGTCGAGATGCACGCCGACACCGTCGCGCGTGCCTTCCCCATCACGCCCGTCGTCCTCGCCGGGTACTCCTCCGGCGGCTGGTTGGCGCACGCGATCGCCTCCGCTCTGGAGGAGCGGGGGGTGCGCCCCGCGGCGGTGGCACTGCTCGACACGTGGCTGCCCACCGACCGCATCCCGGAGGAGGACATCCACGAGGAGCTGCGCGGCATCGCCGTCAACGACCAGGCGTTCGCGCTGATGACCGAGGCGCAGATCACCGCGCAGGGTGCCTACCTCGACCTGTTCGAGAACTGGCGGCCGCGCGGCGTCGCCGCCCCGGTCATGCTCCTGCGCGCGGCCGAGCGGATGCCCCGGCGCACCGTCGCCGAGGACGTCACCGGGCACGGCCAGGCGTGGACGACCGACTGGTCGATGGACCACGACTCCTTCGACGTGGCCGGCGACCACCAGTCGATGATGAACGAGCACGCCGCGTCGACCGCCCGGGACCTGCACCGCTGGCTGGAGCGGCTGGAAGGGGTGAGATAGCCGGGCGGCGGCCCCGCACCACGCGGCGGCGGCTGGTCCGCCGTGCGGTGCGGCGCGGGGACGGCCCTGTCCCCGCGCCGCACCGCTGAGCGGCGGCTCTCAGGTCGCCGAGCGCGGGCTCGGCTGGGTGGCGGCGATCGACTGGCCGGCGGCGACCGCCCGGGCGAGGACGCCGATGTCGGCCTGATCGGTGAACAGCCCGTCGATNCCGGCCTTGAGGTAGGCGACCTGCTCGTCGATGGCCCGGCCGAAGTCGTTCGCCGAGGTGCCGCGGCGGTAGTCCGCCGGCAGGAACGTGTTCTCCGCGCGGAAGGTGTAGGGGTGCAGGACGAGCCCGGCGGCATGCGCGTCGGCGACCAGCGAGGTCGGCCGCCCCAGCGTCCCGTCGGCGGCCTTGGGGATGACCTGAAGCTTGTCGGGGCCGATGGCGTTGGCGTAAGCGGCGATGGCGCGCAGGCCGGCCGGCGTCACGAGGTCGGCGTAGGTCCGCTTGTCCCCNGCGGCGACGAGGTCGAACGGCGCCCCCTCGGCCGACAGCAGCTGCACCACCGAGGTGCGCAGCCCCAGCTTGCGCAGCTGGGCGAGGTTCGTCGTCTCGAAGGACTGGACGAACACCGCCGCGTCGCGCCGGTTCAGGCCATAGCGGTTCAGCGTGTCGACGAGGCGCTGCTCCAGNGGCAGCCCGGCCTTGGCNAAGTAGGTCGGGTGCTTGGTCTCCGGGTAGACGCCGATCTCGCGGCCGAGTTCCTTCGACAACCGGGCCCGCAGGTCGAGGACCTCGGTGAACGTGGGGACCTCGAACAGTCCGTCGTAGAGGGTGTTCTCCTGGCGCACCTCGGGCAGCCGCTCCTTGGCGCGTAGCGTCTTCAGCTCGGCCAGGGTGAAGTCCTCGGTGAACCAGCCGGTGGTCGCGACGCCGTCGAGCGACGCCGTCTTCTTCCGGCCGGCGAACTCGGGGTGGTCGGCGACGTTCGTCGTCCCGCCGATCTCCGGTTCGTGCCGGCAGACGAGGACGCCGTCCTTCGTGGGCACCAGGTCGGGCTCCACGAAGTCCGCACCCAACCGTGCGGCCAGCTCGTAGGAGGCCAGGGTGTGCTCGGGGCGGTAGCCGGAGGCGCCGCGGTGACCGATGACCAGCGTCGAGCGGCGGCGCTCGCCGCCGGCGGTGGGCGCAGCGGCGGCCAGCGCGGGCCCGGCCGCCGCCACCGAGGCGGCGAGCGGGGCGGCGGCGAGTGGTGTGGCGACGATCCCCGCAAGCACGCGGCGGCGGTCCACGGATCCTCCAGCGTGCCCGGGTGGCGACCCTCGCCCCTGGCGGCGCTCACCCAGCGAAGCGAGGACAGATTTCGGCACGGAGGATCGGGCCTTGCCCGCGGGGGTCGCCCAGCCGTCGAGTCGGTGAACATCCCCGCGGGACGCCGACGGGAAAGGCGGGTCCGGCGATTGGATAAACCAATGGCGACGGTGGGCCCGGCGCCGTCGTGGTTAGCGTTGGGCCCGTCCTGGAGCAAATGCTCCGGTGTGGATGCGTCGAACAGCGACGTGACCGGGAGGGAGACCGCGCATGGCGAGCGTCGATCCTGCTGCCTGCCCCGCCGGTGCTGCCCGTCCCGCCGGTGCCGACGGTGCCGTCGGGGNCGTCGGTGCCGTCGGGGGCCGGGTCGCCGTGGTGTCGGAGCCGCGCCGCAAGACGGTCAGCAATCCCTTTCTGCACCGCCTCCAGCGCCGTCACTTTCTGTTGTTCGACGTGCTCCCGATCGCCGGCACCGGGGCCGCCGTCGCCTTTCTGTGGGTGCATCCGCTCGGCGTCACCGAAATCGCGTTGCTGTTCGTGCTCTGGCTGGTGACCGGCCTGGGCATCAGCGTCGGATATCACCGGTTGTTCACCCATCGCACCTTCAAGGCCGCGCCGTCGGCGGCGGCGGTCCTTGCGATCTGCGGCTCCATGGCAGGGCAGGGCGGCGTCGTGTCCTGGGTCGCGCTGCACCGCCGGCACCACGAGTGCAGCGATCGCGAGGGCGATCCGCATTCACCGAACCTCGCCGGCGCCGGGCTGCCGGGGCGGCTGCGCGGCCTGGTGCACTCGCACTTTCTGTGGATGCGCCGGCACGAATACCCCAACGTCGCGCACTATGCCCCGGACCTGATCCGCAACCGGTCGCTGATGCGCGTCGCCCGCCGTTATCACCTGTGGGTCGTGCTGGGGCTGCTGCTGCCCGCCCTCGTCGGCGGNCTGGCCTACCGGAGCTGGGAGGGCGCGGTCAGCGGCCTGCTCTGGGGCGGCCTCGTGCGCATGTTCGTACTGGAACACACCATCTGGGCGATCAACTCGTTTCTGCACATGTTCGGTACCCGGCCGTACGAGTCCCGGGAGAACAGCCGCAACGGCGGGATCTTCGCCCTGCTGACCTTCGGGGAATCCTGGCACAACAACCATCACGCCTTTCCCGACTCGCCGTCGTTCGGGCTCACCTGGTACCGGTTCGACCCCGGTTACTGGCTGATCCGGATCATGGCGGCCTTCGGGCTCGCCCGGGACCTCCGGCTGCCGTCCGGGCAGCGCAGGGCGGCCCAGCGGACCGGGCGCCGCGAGGCTGTCGGGCTCGACCCCGCTGCCTGACCCGGATTCCCCAGACCTGACGCACGGAGGAGAAGACAGGTGCCGGACAGCCGGGAGAACCTCACCACTCGGGATGACGCCGCCACTCGGGATGACGCCGCCACTCCGGATGACGCCGCCGCTCCGGATGACGCTGCCGCTCGGGCGAGCATCGCGCAGTGGTGCCGGGACCATGTCGCGGACATCCTGGAGCAGCCGGTGTCCGAGATCGACCTCGACGCGGATTTCGACCGGCTCGGCGTCGATTCGGCCGTCGCGGTCTCGCTGCTGATCGCGGTCGAGGACCACTACGGCGTCGACGTCGCCCCCGAGGCGCTGTTCGAGAACCCGACGCTCAACGCGCTCGCGGCCTACCTGTACGACCAGGGCGCGCCGGACCTGGCCCAGCGGTGACGGCGCCCGTCGACGCCGACCGGACGGCGGGGGCGGCGGCGGCCGTCCGCTATCACTACGACGTCGGCGACGAGTTCTACCGCCTCTGGCTGGACAGCTCGCTGACCTACTCCTGTGCGATGTGGGAACCGGTCCCCGGGGAGACTCTCGGCGTCGGCGGGGACGCCCTGGCGGCCGCCCAGGAACGCAAGCTGCGCTTCCACCTCGACGCGGTGGGGGCCGACCGGGCCCGGGCGGTGCTCGACGTCGGCTGTGGCTGGGGGTCGGTGCTGGCCCGGCTGGCGGTGCGCCACGGGGTGCCGCGGTCGGTCGGCCTCACGCTCAGCGAACGCCAGGCGGCCCACATCCGCGCGCAGGCCCATCCCGGCGTCGAGGTACGCCTCGAGAACTGGCTGGACTACACCCCGGAAGGCCGCTTCGACGGCATCATCTCGATCGGCGCGTTCGAGCACTTCGCCACGCCGGCGGATCCGCCGGCCGAGAAGATCCGCCTCTACCGCGAGTTCTTCACCCGCTGCCACCGCTGGCTGACACCGGACGGCGTGCTGTCCCTGCAGACGATCGCCTACGCGAACATGCGCCGCGAACAGGCCAACGGGTTCATCCAACGGGAGATCTTCCCCGACGCCGACCTGCCCACCCTCGCCGAGATCACCGCCGCCGCCGAGGGGATCTTCGAGGTCCGGGCGCTGCACAACGGCCGGTTCGACTACGCCCGCACCTGCGAGGAGTGGGCCCGCCGGCTGCGGGCCCGCCGCGACGAGGCGGTGGCGCTCGTCGGGCCGGAGGTCGTCGCCCGCTACGAGCGTTACCTGCGGCTGTCCGCGGTCGGCTTCCGGATGCGCAGGATCTGCCTGCTGCGCCTGGTGCTCGTCCCCTACCGCGCCACCGGCGTCGACGGCCCCGGCGGTCCGGCCCGATGACGCACCGCTCGGCCTCGTCGGCTGGGATGGCCTCGTCGGCTGGGATGTCCTCGTCGGCCGGGATGTCCTCGTCGGCCGGGATGGCCTCGTCGGCTGGGACGGCGGTGTCGGCTGGGACGGCGGTGTCGGCGGCGCCGCGGTTCAACCCGTTCAGCGCCGCGTTCCGCGCCGACCCCTACCCGGTCTACCGGGAGCTGCGCCGGACGTCGCCGGTCCTGCGGACGATGGGCATGTGGGTGCTGACCCGCCACGCCGACGTGCGCGCCGTGCTGCACGACCGCACCTTCAGCGCCGGCCTGATCCCGCGGCTGGTCAGCCGCGCCGCCGGCGGCGACACCCCCGACTCCGGTTCTGCCGACAGCACGGACAGGTCCGACAGCACGGACAGGTCCGGCAACGCGGCGCGGATGGTCCGGCTGGCGCACACGTCGCTCGTCTTCACCGACAACCCCCAGCATGCCCGGCTGCGCGCCCTGGTCAACCGGGTGTTCACCGCCGCCGAGGTCTCCCGGCTGCGGCCCCGGATCGCCGCGATCGCCCGGGGGCTGGTCGACCGGTCGCTGTCCGCGGGCGGCGGCCTGGACGCGGTCACCGACCTCGCCGCGCCGCTGCCCGTCGCCGTCCTGAGCGACTGGATGGCGCTGCCGGGCGACGTGCGGGCCGAGGTCGGCCGGTGGACGCACGACATCCGGTTCCTGCTTGAGCCCGGCCTGATGGCGCCCGCCGAGGTCGCCCGCGTCGGCGAGGTCGTCGCGACCTTCGCCGGCGCCCTGGCCGGCGTCATCGCCGCCCGCCGCGCTCAGCCTGGCGACGACCTGGTCAGCCGGCTTCTCGCCGCGCGCACCGGTGGCGGGGACCGGCTCAGTGATGAGGAACTCGGCTTCCTGTGCATCATGTGCTTCGTCGCGGGCGTCGAGACGACGACGGCGCTCATCGGCAACGGGCTGCTCGCGTTGCTGCACCATCCCGACACCGCGGCGCTGCTGCACCGGCGGCCGGAGCTGGTCGGCGCCGCCGTCGAGGAGGCGCTGCGCTACGACAGCCCACTGCAACTGACCAAACGTCTCGCCACCCGCGACGTCGACCTCGGCGGTACCCCGATCCGCGCCGGTGAGCAGGTGCTGCTCTGCCTCGGCGCGGCCAACCGGGACCCGGCGGTGTTCGACCGGCCGGACAGCTTCGACATCACCCGGCCGGAGCGGGCCCATCTCGCCTTCGGCCACGGGATGCACGGCTGCCTCGGCGGTCTGCTCGCCAGGGCGCAGGCCGAGGTCGTCCTCGGCTGCCTCACCGGCCGCGCCGAACGCCTCGCGCCCGCGGTGGACCTGCGCGATGACCCCGGTGGGCGGGGCCTTTCCCGACAGGAGCACAGCCTCATCGTCCGCGGCCTGACCAGCCTGCCCGTCGTGCTGGCGGGGGCCTGGTGACGGGCGGGCCCGCGGCGGGGACGCGAACCGGGCACGACGTGGCCGGCGCGGCGCCGCCGGACGCGGTGTCGCCGGACGTGCTGCTGCCGGGCGTGCTGCGCCGACGCGCCGTCGGCGATCCGCACGCGCGGGCGTTCGTCCTGCTCGACGAGCATGGCGACGAGCAGGCGACGTTGACCTACCGGGAGCTGTACACCCGGGCGCTGGCCACCGCCGACCGGCTGGGCCGCCGCTGCGGGCCGGGGGAGCGGGCCCTGCTGGTCTTCCCGCAGGGCCTGGAGTTCATCGTCGCCTACTTCGGCTGCCTGTACGCCCACGTCATCGCGGTGCCGGTCAACCCGCCCCGGCGCGGCGCGGTCCAGAACGCCACCCGCGCGATCGTGCGGGACTGTGCGCCGACTGCCGTCCTGTCGACCGGCTCTATGATCGACATGGTCCGGGCGCCGCTGGAGGCGGTCGGCGGGCCGCTGGCCTGGATCGCGGTGGACGAGATCGACCCCGAGCCGTCCCCGGAGTCGGCCGGCGCCACCCCGCCGGCAGTCGCTGCGCCGGCCGACGGGTTGGCGGCCGACGGGATGGCGGTGTGGTCCGGCGAACCGGACGCGGTCGCGTTCCTCCAGTACACCTCCGGGTCCACGGCCGACCCCAAGGGAGTGATGGTCACCCATCGCAACCTGGCCGCGAACCAGGAGATGATCCGGCACGCCTTCGGCCATGACCGGCACTCGACGTTCGTCGGCTGGGCGCCGCTGTTCCACGACCAGGGCCTCATCGGCAACGTGCTGCAACCGCTGTACCTTGGCGCGACCGGTGTCCTGCTGGACCCGGGGGCGTTCATCCGCCGCCCGCTGCTGTGGCTCGCGACGATCTCCCGCTATCGCGCCCACACCAGCGGCGGCCCGAACTTCGCCTTCGACGTCTGTGCGGCCGCGGCGGCCCGCGGCGGCGTGTCCGACCTGGACCTGAGCTGCTGGCGGGTCGCGTTCAACGGCGCCGAACCAATCCGCGCCGACACGCTGCGCCGCTTCGCCGACGCCTTCGCCCCGGCCGGCTTCGACCCGCGGGCGCTCTACCCCTGCTATGGCCTGGCCGAGGCGACGTTGCTGGTCACCGGAAGCCGCAAGGGCCGCGGCCCCCGCACCCTCGACGCCGACATCGACGGCCTCGGCGAGGGCCGCTACGCCCCAGCCCCGCCTGACCGCGGCCGTACCCTCGTCGGCTCCGGCCTCGTCCCCTCGGCCGCCCAGGACACGGGCGCCGCCGCGCTCGGGCCGTGGGCCGCCGCCGAGGTGCGGATCGTCGATCCGGAGACCGGGCGCGGCGCTCCGCCCGACCGGATCGGGGAGATCTGGGTGGCCGGCGACCACGTGGCGGCCGGCTACTGGCAGCGCCCGCAGGCCACCGCCGCCACCTTCCAGGCCCGCTGCGCCGACGCGCCCGGCCGGTCCTATCTGCGCACCGGCGACCTCGGCCTGATCGTCGACGGGGAGCTGTACGTCGTGGGCCGACGCAAGGACATGCTCGTCCTCCGCGGCCGCAACCACTACCCGCAGGACCTCGAACAGACCGCGGTGGCGGCGCATCCCGCGCTGCGGCCCGGCGGGTGCGCCGCCTTCGCGGTACCCGGCGCCGGCGGGGAACGCCCCGTCATCATCCAGGAAGTGCGCGGCGAACCTGGTCCGGCCGCCGACCCCGCGGATGTCGCCGCGTCGATCCGCGCCGCAGTGGTGCGCGAACACGACCTCACGCTGGCGGATCTGGTGCTGGTCCGCCCCGGAGCGCTACCGAAGACCAGCAGTGGCAAGATCATGCGAGCCGCCGCCCGCCGGCGTTACCTGGCGGGCGACTTCGCACCGTGGGCGGCGTCGACGCTCGCCGCGCCGCCCTCGTCCCCGGCCGGCTGAGACGGCCCGATGGCGGTGCACCCGACCAACCCCGACTACGTCCGGTTCGTGACCGAGACGGTTCTCANCATGCCCGCCGCGGCCCGGCTGGGCTTCCGGGTCGGGCGGGTGGCCCCCGGTGAGGCTGAGCTCCTCCAACCCTGGCTCCACGAGCTCACCCAGCACGACGGCCACCTCCAGGCCGGCGTCCTCGCGTCGCTGGCGGACCTCGCCGCCGGCTGCGCCGCGGGCACCCTGCTGCCGGTCGGCTGGGTCAACATGACCGTCGACATCACCCTGAAGATCCTCGCCCCGGCGAGCGGCGCAGCGTTCCTCGCCCGCGGCAGGGCGGTCAACGCGGGCCTGACGACGACCATTGCCGCCGCCGACGTCTGGTGCGTTCCGACCACAGACGGCGCAACGGACCTCCCCACGGCTCACGGCGGTGCGGGTCTCGGGATCGGCGCCGGCGCGGCGGCGAGCCGGTCCAGGGCCGACGATTCGTTCGGCCCCCGCGAACCCGCACAGACGATGTGCGCCACCGGGCTGATCACCCTGCGCAACATCCGCCGCCCTCCGTCCCGTTCGCCGCGCCCCCACCCAGCTGACGATTGAGTCTCCGCCTTTCCGTGATGCCTGGTCGGCGGGTAGGGATCGGGTGGCGGGGGTGCCCGCGCGCCTGGAGGGGCCGGAGGAGATCCGCGCCTACTTCGCCGCGGCGGCCAAGGCTCCGATCCGGTGGGAGAAGTTCGACGACATGGTGGTCCACGAGACCGCCGACCCGGAGGTCGTCATCGTCGAGTACAACGCCCGCGGAAAGATCACAACAACCGGTGCGGCATACCAGCAGTCCATCATCGCCGTGTTTCAAGTCCACGATGGAAAGATCGTCTTGTATCGCGACTACCTGAATCCGCTTGCCCTTGCCGAGGCGCGCATGGAGCTGTCCACCCCGGCTGAATAGTGGCGTGCTGGGGGCACGACCCCATCGCGGCGCGACGGGTTCCGCGTCGCCGGCCGGCTTCGCCTCGGGTGGTCATGAGGTCCTGCCCGCGGCCGTCGTCGAGGCCGGCGCGGCGGCCCCCGCGGGCGCCGGGGCGATGCCGTGCGCGCGCAGGTAGCGTTCCAGCCGGCCGACGTGGTCGGCGGTCGACCGGTAGGCGAGGTAGCCGTCGGGACGGACGAGGACGGCCTCGCCGATCGCGGCGCCGTAGCGTGCCCGCGCCCGGCCGGCCGGGTCGAGGACGGCGCCATCGCCGCCGGAATGCGCGCGGCCGGAATGCGCGCGGCCGGAAGGATCGTCGCCGGTGTTCCGGCCGGCGGGGGAGGTCGCGACGACCCGAGCGATGACGAGGTCGCCGAAGCGGGCATGGATCAGGGCGGCGTCGTCGTGCAGCCGTCGGGCCGCGTCGTCGTCGCCACCGGCGAACAGCAGCAGCGAGAACCAGGGGGTCCGGGTCGCCTGGCGCAGCGTCGGGCCGTCCGGGGCGGCGAGCGCGATGTCCGGGGCGAGCGCAGCATCCGGGGCGAGCGCGACGTCGGGAGCGAGCGCGCCCGGGTCCGGCACCCCGCGGCGGCGACCGGTGCGGCTCGGTTCGCGTTCGGTGAGGGGGCCGTCGGGGTAGCCGAGCCCGAGCTGGCTGAGCGCGGCCGCCGCCCGGCGGCCCAGCGGCGGGCTCGCGGCGACGAGTCGCAGGGCGAGGCCACGCGCCTGCCGGGCGACCGGATGCTGCGCGGTGATCACGCGGGTCGCCCGGGCCGTGCCGGCCAGCAGCCGGTCGGCGACCGGCTCCCGCTCGGCGGCGTAGGTGTCGAGCAGCGCCGCGTCGGCCCGCCCGGTGGCGACCAGCGCGAGCCGCCAGGCCAGGGCATAGGCGTCCTGCAGGCCGGTGTTCATGCCCTGCCCACCGACGGGACTGTGCGAGTGCGCCGCGTCGCCGGCGAGCAGCACCCGCCCGCGCCGGAACGTCTCCGCCCGGCGCTGGTGGACGCGGAACGTGGTGGTCCAGATCGCCTCGGTCAGCCGCGGTGGATCAGGCAGCCGCTCGTCGAGCAGCCGTTGCAGCTCCGCCAGATCGAGATCGGCGCGGTCGTCGGAGTGGGAGCCGGCGGTATCGGGGAGATCGGCGATGAAGCGCCAGTGCCGGGGGCCGGGCATCGGGAAGGCGGCGACGACCCCGGCGGGGGAGAAGGTCACCTGGCCGTGCGCGCGCTCGCGCGCCCAGTCGGTCACGACGTCGCCGAGGGCGAAGGTCTCGGGCAGGTCGTAGCCATGTGTGGCGATGCCGGCGGTGTGCCGGACCTGGCTGTGCGCGCCGTCGCAGCCGACCAGCCAGTCGGCGAGGACGGTCCGCGTCGAGCCGTCCGCGTGCCGCAGCACCGCCACGACATGCTCGTCCTCCTGCCGGACCGCCACACACTCGGCGCCCGTCTCGATCCGCACCCCCAGCCGCGCGGCGTGCGAGCGCAACAGGTCCTCGATCTGCGGCTGCGGCAGCGACAGGGTGAACGGGAAGGGGCTCGGCACCCGATCGATGGGCAGCCGCACGACGGTCCCCGCGCGCCGGCCCGCCTCCCTGCTGCCGCCCGCGTCGTGTCGGCCGCTGACGTCGTGCACCTCGACCTGGCGCAGCGGACGGCCGCGGCGCACCGCCTCGGCGGCCAGGCCGAGGTCGTCGAGCAGCATCAGCGTGCGGCTGCTGACGGCGAGGGCGCGGCTGCCGGGGGGTCGGAGCGTCGCCCGTTCCACGATCCGGGTGCGCACCCCGCGCCGGGCCAGCTCGGCGGCGACCAGCAGACCGGTCGGGCCGGCGCCGACGACCAGGACGCCGGGCCGGTCCGCGGAACTCGGCATGCGTGCACCGTAGTGACGTCACGCGGAGTGGGCAACTGCTGACCGATGCGGTCGCGGCAGCGGCGTTTCAGTGCTCGCGGATCACCGTCGCCACCGTGTATGGACGGCCGGCCGGGCCGCCCGCGCTGACCTCGTACACCGCCAGGGAACGGCCGCGGTGGACCGCGCGGGTCGTGAAGGTGACGGGATGGTTGCCGTCGCCGGGGCGCAGGAAGCTGATCCGGATCGACGTGGTGTGGGGTGGCCCGTCCGGGTCCGCCAGCGCCACCGCCAGATCGGAGCCGCACAGCAGCACGCCGCCGTGCACCGTGTTGTGCGGGTTCTGCATCCCGGGACCGCTCGGTAGGACGAGCGCCGGCCAGCCCGCCTCGGGCCCCGCCGCCCCGGCCGCCGGTGACGCCCCGGCCGCCGGTGACGCCTGCTCGGGGATCGCTCCGGCCGACGCCGACGCCGACGCCAGATCGAGGGTCTCGAACAGGGACCC
Organism: Frankia sp. CpI1-P; assembly: GCF_001421075.1. Lineage (NCBI taxonomy): Bacteria > Bacillati > Actinomycetota > Actinomycetes > Frankiales > Frankiaceae > Frankia > Frankia sp. CpI1-P. The sequence goes on from NZ_LJJX01000025.1 coordinate 24,518, forward strand.
GTGGTCCGCGGGTGGCAGGGGCGGGCGCATGCCGCCCGGCGGCAGGATGTCCGCCGGGACGTAGCGGCAGCGGCCGGTGGCCACGGCCACCACCCGGCCCTCACCGTCGTACACGGTGGCGGCCGCGAGCCCACCGACGGCGTCGCGGCCCAGCAGCGTGGCGTGCGCGGTCAGCTCCGGGCCGGCCCACGGCGGGGGGACGACGACCTCCAGCGAGAGCTGGGAGGTCACCGAATGCCGGTCGCCGAGGCGGGCCCGCAGGATCGCCGAGCCGATGGCGTCGTCGACCACGACGCCGAGCGAGCCGACCGTCGGGACGCCGCCCGGCCCGGCCAGCCACGGCCCGATCCGCATCCGTACCCGGGTGCCGTCGTCGCCGTGCACGGGGGGCAGCACCCGGAACCGGGTCTCGGCGTACTCCCTGGCCTCGACCTCGGGCGGCTCGGCCCGCCCCGTCGTCGTGGTCAAGCCTTCGGCCCGCCGGCGACGTAGATGATCTGACCGGAGACGAAGCCGGCGCCCTCACTGACGAAGAACGACACGGTGTGCGCGATGTCGTCGACCTCGCCGACCCGNCCGACCGGGATCACCCCGGAGGACGCGGCGACGTACTCCTCCCAGGTCTTGCCCATGCGGGCGGCGGTGGCCCGGGTCATGTCGCTGGCGATGAAGCCCGGCGCGATGCAGTTCGCGGTGACGCCGAACTTGCCGAGTTCGATCGCCGCCGTCTTCGTGAAGCCCTGCAGGNNGGCCTTGGCGGTGGAGTAGTTGAGCTGGCCGCGGTTGCCCAGCGCCGACGTGCTCGACAGGTTGACGATGCGGCCCCAGCCGGCGTCGACCATGTGCTTCTGGACCGCGCGGGTCATCAGGAACGCGCCGCGCAGGTGCACGCCGATCACCGAGTCCCAGTCGGCCTCGCTCATCTTGAACAGCAGGTTGTCCCGGGTGATGCCGGCGTTGTTGATCAGTACGGTCGGCGCGCCGAGCCCCTCGGTGACGGCCGCGACGGCCGCGGTGACCTGCTCGGGGTCGGCGACGTCCGCGCCGACCGCCAGGGCGCGACCGCCGGCCGCGGTGATCGCCTCGACGGTGCCCTTGGCGGCGGCCTCCTCCAGGTCGAGCACGGCGACCGCCAGGCCGTCGCGGGACAGCCGCTGGGCGATCGCGGCGCCGATGCCGCGGGCCGCTCCGGTGACGATCGCGACGCGGGTGGGGGTTTCGGACACGGGCGTACTCCTAGTGGTTGAGGCCGACGGCCGAGCTAGAGGGACATTTGCGCTGACCTTCCGGCCAGTCAAGCGAATGGTCACCCTGGGCGGCCGGCGTGCCGAGGCGATCTGCGGCGCGCGCCGGATGGAGTATGAAGGAAACCGTTGTAGGGCGGGCCGGTACAGCCGGCGACGCGAATGTCGTCGTGAGGAAGCTGCGGACATGTCTGTTGCCGAGCCCGTCGGGGCGGCCCACGAGGAGCGCCCGGGGGCGGACCGACGGGTGCGCCTGCCGAAGTCGGCCGAGCTCGTCGCCGGTCACCTGCGCCGGCAGATCGTCCGCGGCGAGCTCGCCGCCGGCGAGGCGCTGCCGTCCGAAAGCGCGCTCATGGCCCAGTTCCACGTCTCGCGCCCGACGCTGCGCGAGGCCTTCCGGGTGCTGGAGAGCGAATCGCTGATCATGGTGCGGATGGGGCCCGGCGGCGGGGTGCGGGTGCGCCCGCCGAACGTCGACGTCGCCGCCCGCTACGCCGGCCTGATCCTGCAGCACCAGGGCACCGCGCTCGCCGACGTGCTGGCGGTCCGCGAGGTCGCCGAGCCGCAGGCCGTCGCCCACCTCGCCCGCGCCGGCGGGCCGAAGGAGATCGCCCGGCTGCGGGCGGCCCTGGCCGAGCCGGTCGACCCCGCCGCGTCGCCGCTGGAGACGCTGCGCCACTTCGAGCGGTTCCATCCGCTGCTGATCGAGCTGACCGGCAACCAGACGCTGCGGGTCCTCATGGGCATGATCGAGCACATCGTCGAGCTCGCGGACCGCTCGCGGGTGCAGTCGGACGCCGGCTCGCCCGACCTGGACACGGCGATCGCGCGCAGCCGGGCCGCGCACGCCCGGGTCGTGGACCTCATCGAGGCCCGCGACGCCGAACGCGCCGAGCGGCTGTGGCGCCGCCACCTCGTCGCCGGCCGGGACTACCTGGAGCGCGGCGACGGCACGACCGTCCTGGACATGTTCGGCTGACCAGCCCGCCCCGCGCCGGCCGCCCGTCACCTGCCGGCCGCTCGTCACCCGGTGGCTGCCCGCAGTGCTCCGCCCGCCGGCCGGGCTCACCTCTCGGTGGACCCGGCGAGGACGTCGGGCGACGCGGCCCCGGCCGGCTCCGCGGGGGCCGGGGCGTCGGGGGCCTGCGCGGTGATGCCGGCGAGCGCGGCGATGCGGTCGAGCTGGTGCTGCGGGTCGCGCAGCAGCAGCCGGTCGGTCGTCGCCCGCTTGAGGTACAGGTGGGCGGAGTGCTCCCAGGTGAAGCCGATGCCGCCGTGCACCTGGACGTTCTCACCGGCGGCGAGCAGGGCCGCCTCCGAGCAGGTCAGGCCGGCGATGCTGGCCACCTCGGGCAGCTCGGCGGGGGACTCGTCGGCCGTCCACGCCGCGTACATCACCGCCGACGTGGCCGCCTCCACCTCCAGCAGCACGGTCGCCAGCTTGTGCTTGATCGCCTGGAAGGAGCCGATCGGCCGGCCGAACTGCTCGCGCTGCTTGGCGTAGTCCACCGCCGACGCCAGGGCCGCCTCGGCGACGCCGAGCTGCTCGGCGGCGAGCAGGGTGACCGCCGCGTCCAGGGTGCGGGCCAGGCCCGGCGCGCCGGCGCCGTCGGCGCCGAGCAGGACACCGGGCGTGCCGGTGAGGGTGACCCGGGTCACCCGCCGGGTCGGGTCGACGACGGGCAGCGCCTCGACCGCCAGACCCGCCGCGCCGGCGTCGACGAGGAACAGCGACGTCCCGGCGGCGGTGGTGGCGGTGACGACGAACAGCCCGGCGCTCTGCCCGTCGAGCACCCAGTCCTTGACGCCGGTCAGCGCCCAGCCGTCCCCGGCGCGCTCGGCCGTGGTCGTGGGGGTGGCGTCCCAGGCCCGGCCGGGTTCGCGGGCGGCGAGGGTGCCGGTGGTCGTGCCGGCGGCCAGGCCCGGCAGGTGGGCGGCGGCGGCATCGGCGTCGCCGGCGTGTAGCAGCGCCTGGGTGGCGAAGCTGGTCGACAGCAGCGGCGCGCACAGCAGGCTGCGGCCGGCCTCGCTCAGCGCGATGCCGAGCTCCACCAGGCCGAACCCGGCCCCGCCGTACTCCTCCGGCACGGCGAGAGCCGGCAGCTCCAGCTCGTCGCACAGCCGCTGCCAGGTCACCGGGTCCCACCCGGTCGGCGTGGCCATGTCGCGCCGCACCGCATCGGCGTCGGCGACCTCGGCGAAGTAGCGCCGGATGCCGCGGCGCAGCTCGTCGTGTTCGGGACTGTACCGGAACTGCACGGAACCTCCAGCGGGTGACCGGGCCCGGCGACCGGAGTGTGTCGGCGAGTCGGCGGACGTCGACGGGACCCTGTGCTTGAGACAGGACACTGTGCTCGAGACACAAGGATAGGGATATTGTTTATCTGATTCTAGCCGTCGCGGGTGTGGGGAGGTCCGGGTGGACACGCGGTATCCGGCGGAGGTGGAGCAGTTCCGTGCCGAGGTGCGGGCGGTGCTGGCGGAGGAGCTGCCCCCGGGCTGGCCGGGGACGGGCGCCCTGGGCGACGCGGCGGCGGTGCGCGAGTTCGTGACCGGATGGCGCCGGACGCTGCACCGCCGCGGGCTGCTGGGGGTGGCCTGGCCGGTGGAGCACGGCGGCCGGGGGCTGACCACCCTGCACCAGGTGGTGCTGGTGGAGGAGCTGACCCGGGCCGGGGTGCCGTTCGGGGTGCAGCCGCAGGACTCGACCGGGTTCAAGATGCTGGGCAACACCCTGCTGCGCTACGGCACCGAGGCACAGAAGGCGGCGATCCTGCCCGGCCTGCTGTCCGGCGAGCAGATCTGGTGCCAGGGGTTCTCCGAGCCGAACGCCGGCTCCGACCTCGCCGCGGCGGGGACGCGGGCGCGCCTGGTCGACGGCGAGTGGCACATCGACGGGCAGAAGATCTGGACGTCGGGTGCGCACCGTAGCACGGGGATCTTCGTGCTGGCCCGCACGGAGCCCGAGGCGGCCAAGCACCGGGGGCTGTCGTTCCTGCTGGTGCCGTTGGACCAGCCGGGGGTGGAGGTCCGCCCGATCCGGCACATGACCGGCGGGGAGGACTTCTGTGAGGTGTTCTTCACCGACGCCCGCTGCCCCGCGGACGCCATCGTCGGCAAGCCCGGCGACGGGTGGAAGGTCGCCTCGACCCTGCTGACCTACGAGCGCGGCGAGGAGGCGGCGACCAACCCGATCCTGTTCGCCGCGGAGCTCGACCGGCTGGTGGAGCTGGCGCGCCGGCGCGGGGTCGCGGACGATCCCGTGGTGCGCCGGCGGCTGGCGTACTTCCGGGCCCGGGTGGAGGTCATGCGCTTCCTCGGCTACCGGATCCTCAGCGACGTGCTGGCCGGCGGCGAGCTGGGGGCGGCGTCGTCGGTGTCGAAGCTCTACTGGAGCGAGTACCACCGCGAGGTCACCCAGCTCGCGCTGGACATCGAGGGGCTCGACGGCCTGGTGCTCGTCGGCAAGGGGCCGTCGCGGCCGCTGCGGACCGACGACCCGGGCGCCGACCCGGAGTCGACGGCGAGCTGGTGGGAGGTCTCGCTCAACGCCNGGGCGGGCACGGTGTACGCGGGCACCTCGGAGGTGCAGCGCAACATCCTCGCCGAGCGCGTCCTCGGCCTACCCCGCGAGCCAGCCGCCTGAGTCCGTCGGCGCCCCGGGCTCGCCGGGGCGCCCGAGCAGGTCCAGCGTGGCCTCGTCGCGCCCGCCCTGGCCGAGGTAGCGGGCGCCCGCGGCCAGGTGGCGCCGCCAGAGGTCCTGCGCGCCGGCGGCGTCCCCGGCCTCGACGAGGTCCACGAGCATGGCGTGCACCCGCACGGTGCCGCGCTCGGCCCGCTCCAGCTCCGGGGTGCCGAGGTCGGCCTCGACGCGCGTCCAGGTGGTCCGGTTGATGATCTCGCCGAGCAGGGTGATCAGCAGGGCGAGCGTCTCGTTGCCGGCGAGGTGGACCACGAGGGTGTGGAACTCGTTGTGCAGCCGCACCCCCTGCACCCGCTCGGTGGCCGCGTCGTGCTCGGCCAGCAGGGCGCGCAGCGCCCGCAGGTCGGCCTTGGTGCGCCGGCGGGCCAGCGCGGCGGCGGTCGGCGGTTCGAGCAGCAGCCGGGCGTCCCAGACGTCGGCGATCGTGGTGGCGCGGTGCTCCAGGACGAGCCCCGCGTAGCGGGCCGCGACCGCCGGGTTCGGCGACTGGACGCGGGCCCCGCCGCCCGCGCCCCGGCGGACCGTGATGAGCGACTCCGCCTCCAGGATGCGCAGCGCCTCCCGCAGGGTGGGGCGCGAGACCCCGTACTGCCCCATGAGCACGGCCTCGGGTGGCAGCGCCTGACCCTCGGCGAGGGTGTTGCGGATGATGGCCTGCCGCAGGTCCGAGGCGACCAGCTCGGCCATCTTCGGCACGCGCATCCGCCGGCCGATGGCGTCGCGTGGCCGTTGCGGACCGCCTGCAGCCACGCTGTCTCCTTCGGTCGGGCGGGGGAGGGATCGGGCGGAGCGAGGACCGATGTCGAGCATTCTAAGATGTAAATAATTTAGCGCTCAAGGGCGTCGGGTCGGGGGCGATCACGTCGGATCGCGGGGGCCGCGACGGGACGGGCCCGCCGGCAGGCGACGTGTCTTGACGAGGCTCGACGCGTCCCGCCGAGGCTCGACGCGCCTCGGCGCGGCGGTGCGATCACCTGAACGACAGGTGTGGCGTATGCGGACAACTTTGGGTAGCGTCCCCATCGGCTGGTCAGCGTGCCCCGCCGCGGCGGGAGCCGGGCGGATGGTCGGGCCGGCAGCTACGACGAACCGCGAGTACGGGGGTGCGCGCGTCCGGCGATTTCCGGAGTGATCCTTCGCGTCCGCGGGTTCGTGTTCCGCACGCCGTTCGCGTTCGCTCGGGAGTCCCGCCGGTATGCCTCGCACACGTTCGTCTCTGGTCCTGGCCGTCGCGCTGCTCGCGCTGACCGTCCTCACGGGCGGCTGCTCGTCGGGCACGCAACCCGCGGCCGCCAGCTGCGACACCCCCGGGATCACCGCCGACCAGGTCCGCCTCGGCCTGCTCTACCCGGACTCGGGCCCCACCGCGTCGTCGCTGGCGGCCGTGCGGGCCGGGATCGACGCCCGCCTGGGGCTGGCGAACGAGGCCGGCGGCATCCACGGTAGGAAGATCGTCTACGACTGGCGGGACGACCAGGGCACGACGGAGGCGAACACGATCGGCGCCCGCGACCTGATCGAGGGCAAGGGGGACTTCGGCATCCTCGAGTACTCCCTGGCCGCCGACGGCAGCGCCGGCTACCTCGCCGAACGGGACGTGCCGGTGGCGGGCCTGGCCGCCAGCGACAGCTGGTCGACCAGGCGGAACATGTTCTCCTTCTCCTACACCACCGGTGCGGCCAGCGACACCTACGGCACCTTCGTGAAGTCCCGCGGCGGCACCCGGGCGGCCCTGCTCACCACCGCCCTGTCCACCGGGGTCAGCGACGCCGGCGCCCGCCTGTCCGCGAGCCTGCGCGCGGTCGGCATCCCCGTCGTCGACCAGATCGGCTACACCGCGAACGCCGACAGCCCGGCCGCGATCGCCCGGCGGCTCGCCGCCACCGGAGCCGACACGCTGCTCACCGTCGTCGGCACCCCCGACCTGCCGGCGGTGCTGCGCGAGCTGCCCGCCACCGGGTGGAACCCGAAGGTGATCCTCTCGGNCAGCGGCTACGACAGCCAGCTCCTCGCCGAGGCGGGCGGCGCCATGACCGGCGTCATCGTGCCGGTGTTCTACCGGCCCTTCGAGGCCGGCGGGGCGCCCATCGCCGGCTACCTCGATGCGATGACGCGCTACGCCCCCCAGATCGCCAACCCCCGCCAGGACCTCGCGATGATCGCCTACATCGACACCGACCTGTTCCTGCGCGGGTTGCAGCAGGCCGGCGCCTGCCCGACCCGGCGGGNCTTCATCGACGCCCTGCGCTCGGTGCGCAGCTACGACGCCGGGGGCCTGATCTCGCCCCTCGACCTGAGCACCAACCTGGGCCGGCCCACCACCTGCCTCGCGTTCGTCCAGGCCAACGCCGCCGGCTCCTTCGACGTCCTCGACGAGCGGCTGTGCGGGCGGGANCTGCCCGCGTCCGGCGGCGCCGGCTGAGCGATCGCCGCGCCGGCCCCGGCCACATCTGCCGCCCACGTGCGCTAAACACAGGGGAGAGCTGCTTTCTTGGCGCCAAGAACCGGAGGTCGGATGGATCGGGGTGCGGGACCGCTGGCCGGACTGCGCGTGCTGGAACTCGCCGGCCTCGGCCAGGTGGCGATGGCCGCGATGGCGCTCGCCGATCTCGGTGCGGACGTGGTCCGCCTGGACCGTCCGGGCGGCGGCCCCTACCCCGCCACGGCGGGCGACCCGGTGCTGCGCGGGCGCCGGCATGTCACGGTCGACCTGCGCTCGCCGCAGGGCCGGGACACGGCCCTGGACCTCGCCGCGGCGGCCGACGTGGTGCTGGAGGCGATGCGCCCCGGCGTCGCCGAGCGGCTCGGGATCGGCCCGCAGGACTGCCTCGCCCGCAACCCCCGGCTGGTCTACGGGCGCATCACCGGCTGGGGCCAGCAGGGGCCGCTGGCCCAGCAGGCCGGCCACGACATCAACTACATCGCGCTGACCGGTGTCCTGGGTGCGCTGGGGCGCGCCGGGGAACGGCCGCTGCCGCCGCTGAACCTGCTCGGCTTCGCCGGCGGCGCGATGCAGGGCGTCGTCGGGGTCCTCGCGGCGCTCCACGAGGTGGAGCNCTCCGGCCGGGGCCAGGTCGTCGACGCCGCCATCGTCGACGGGGTCAGCCTGCTCGCCCAGATGGTCTGGTCGTTTCGCGGCCAGGGACGGTGGAACGATGCCCGCGAGAGCAACCTGTTCGACGGGCACGCCCCCTTCTTCGACACCTACACCTGCGCCGACGGCCGGTTCGTCGCTGTCGCGGCGATGGAACCGGCCTTCTACGCGAACCTGCTGCGCGGCCTCGACCTGGCCGACGCCGACCTCCCGCCGCAGGACGACGAGCAGGGCTGGCCGGTGCTGCGCGCCCGCTTCACCGAGGCCTTCGCGCGCCGCGCCCGCGACGAGTGGGTGGCCGCCTTCGCCGACCTCGACGCCTGCCTGACGCCGGTGCTGACCTTCGACGAGGTGGCGGCGCACCCGCAGATCGCCGCCCGCGGTACGGTCGTCGAGGTGGACGGGATCACCCAGGCCGCGCCGACTCCGCGCTTCTCCGCCACCCCGGCGCCGCCCCCGCGCCCGCACACCGACCCCGAACCCGCCGAGGGGATCCTCGCTGCCTGGCGCGACCGCTGACGTCGCGCTGAGGTCGGCCGTCGCGTTGAGGTTGGCCGTCGCGCTGCGGTCGGCCCGACCCGCCGGCGGGCACCCGCGAGACATCTCGAGCGGCCCGGCGGGGCTATGTTGGGGATCTTCTAGCTGGAGGTGAGGGCGATGGGCAGTCCGACGCCGCGGATCCCCCGTCACGTCCCCGTCGATGCCGCCGCCCGGCACGGCACGCTGCGTATCGCCGACTATCAGCTCGGCGATCACCTCGTGTGGGCGGCCACCGACGATCTCGGTGTCGTCGCCCTGGCCGGGACGCGCGAGGAGCTCCAGCGGGCCCTGGCCGAGTTCCCGGAGTAGCGGCAGGCGGCACTGCTCGCCGGGCCGAAGGTCCCCGCGGGCTCTTCTCGAGGTCCCTGTGTCCGTGCTGCCCGCAGCGATGTACTGCTCCGGACGCGATCGAGTTCTGGACTTGATCAGGATGGCTGGGAGTGCCCGTGATGAGTGTTGTGGATGGCCGGCCGGCGCATCATGAGGGGCTGGCATCGTGGGTGCGGGACGTGGCCGCGCTCACCGAACCCGACGAGATCGTCTGGTGCGACGGTTCCGAGGAGGAATGGGAGCGGCTCACCGGCCAGCTTGTCGCGGCGGGCACCTTCGTCCGGCTGAATCCGGCCCTGCGCCCGAACAGCTTCCTGGCCCGCTCACACCCCTCGGACGTCGCCCGGGTCGAGGACCGCACGTTCATCTGTTCGGTGTCGCCCGGGGATGCGGGGCCCACGAACAACTGGGCGGATCCGGACGAGATGAGGTCCACGTTGCGGGGCCTGTTCACGGGAGCGATGCGGGGACGGACGATGTATGTCGTCCCGTTCTCGATGGGCCCGCTCGGTTCGCCGATCTCCCAGCTCGGGGTCCAGATCACCGACTCGCCCTACGTCGTCGTGTCCATGCGGATCATGACGAGGATGGGGAAGGCGGCGCTGGACCTGCTCGGGGCGGACGGCATGTTCGTGCGGGCCCTGCACAGCGTCGGTGCCCCCCTGGCGCCCGGTCAGACGGACGTTGCCTGGCCCTGCAACCCCACGAAGTACATCACGCACTTCCCGGAGACCCGGGAGATCATCTCCTATGGTTCGGGCTACGGCGGGAACGCGTTGCTGGGCAAGAAGTGCTTCGCGTTGCGGATCGCCTCGGTGATGGGTCGTGACGAGGGCTGGCTCGCCGAACACATGCTGATCCTGAGGCTGACGAATCCGGCCGGGCAGGTGCGTCACGTCGCGGCGGCCTTCCCGTCGGCGTGCGGGAAGACCAACCTGGCCATGCTGGTCCCCACGATCCCCGGCTGGCGGGTCGAGACGGTCGGCGACGACATCGCGTGGATGCGGTTCGACCGGTCGGGGGAACTGCGTGCGATCAACCCGGAGAACGGCTTCTTCGGGGTGGCTCCGGGAACCGGACCGTCGACGAATCCGAACGCTGTCGCGGCCCTGCACGCCAACTGCATCTTCACGAACGTGGCCCTGACCGACGACGGCGACGTCTGGTGGGAGGGTCTCACCGACGCCCCGCCCGAGCACGCCGTCGACTGGCGGGGTGACGACTGGACGCCGGCGTCCGGGACGCTGTCGTCGCACCCGAACGCGCGGTTCACCGCGCCGGCATCGCAGTGCCCGTCGATCGCCGACGGGTGGGAGGACCCGGCCGGGGTGCCCGTCGACGCCATTCTGTTCGGCGGGCGCCGCGCCGGCGTCGTCCCCCTGGTCGTCGAGGCCCGGGACTGGGCGCATGGGGTCTTCCTCGGCGCCACGGTGTCCTCGGAGACGACCGCCGCCGCGGTCGGGACGGTCGGCCGGCTGCGCCGCGACCCGTTCGCCATGCTGCCGTTCTGCGGCTACGACATGGCCGACTACTGGGCCCACTGGCTCGCCATGGGCCGGGTCCCGCACGCGCGACTGCCGAAGATCTTCTACGTGAACTGGTTCCGGCGCGCCGCCGACGGCCGCTGGCTGTGGCCCGGGTTCGGGGAGAACAGCCGGGTGCTTGCCTGGGTGTTCGAACGAGCGGCGGGGACGGCGGAGGCGGTGGACTCCCCGATCGGGCTCCTGCCCGCCCCCGGTGCGCTCGATCTGACCGGCCTCGACCTGCCCGCGCGAGACGTCGCCGAGCTGTTCGCCGTCGACGTCGAGGAGTGGCGGGCCGAGGCGGACTCCATCGAGGAGCACTTCGCCGGCTTCGACCGCCTGCCCGCGGCGATGAGCGAGCAGCTCGACGGGCTGCGCCGGCGCCTCCAGCGATCCGCCGTCCACGCCGCCCCGGCCGCCAGGACGCCCGAGTAGGTCCCGCCTGCCCGGGCGATCCTCGGCGTGGCACGCCGGTCGAACCTGGACCGTCGCCCTCTAGACGGACGGTTCGGGGGCCGGCTGGGAGTCGTCCCAGGTCCAGTTACGGATCTCGGGCAGGTCCTCCAGATGGTCGCGAATGTAGTCGTGGTGGNGGCTGAGCTGAGTTTCGCAATGGGTGACGAGCCGGTCGGTGCCGGGATGGGTGGTGCGGGNGAACTCGATGGCGAGGCGANCGAGGTGGTAACGACTGACCTCGTTGCGGACGAGCATGTCGAACGGGGTGGTCGTCGTGCCCTGCTCGATGAAGCCGCGGACGTGGAAGCGCTGGGGGTTGCGCCGGCCGTGCAGGAGCTGGTGAACGCCCCGGCTGTAGCCGTGGAACCCGACGACGACGTCGGTCTCGTCGGTGAACAGGGCCCGGAACATCGGGTTGGAGAAGCCGTGCGGATGCAGGTCGCTGCGCAGCAGGGCCATCAGGTCGATCACGTTGACGACCCGGATGGAGAGGCTGGGCACGAACTGGCGTAGCAGCTGGGCGGCGGCGAGGATCTCCATGGTGGGCACGTCGCCGATGCCGACGAGAACGATGTCGGGATCGCGGCCGAGCTGGGATTCGGTGCCGGCCCAGTCCCAGACGGAGCCACCGCGGGCGGCGTGCTCGTCGGCCTCGGCGGCGGTGAGGTACTGCAGATGCGGCTGCTTGTCGGCGACGAGCAGGTTGACGTGGTCGCGGCTGCGCAGGCAGTGGTCGGCGACGGACAGCAGGCTGTTGGCGTNCGGCGGCAGCCAGATCCGGATGACTCCGGGGGACAGCGGCACGACGGTGTCGATGAGGCCGGGTCCCTGGTGGGAGAAGCCGTTGTGGTCGTTGCGCCAGCAGGTGCTGGTCAGCAGCACGTTGAGGCTGGGGACGGGCTCCCGCCAGCCGAGCTTGGCCCCTTCCTGCAGCCATTTCGTGTGCTGGACGAGCATCGAGGCGGACACCATGGCGAACGCCTCGTAGGTGGCGAACAGGCCGTGGCGGCCGGTGAGGGTGTAGGCCTCCAGCCAGCCCTGGCACAGATGCTCGGAGAGCACCTCCATGACCCGGCCCGAGGGGGAGACCCGGTCGTCGTGCGGGTCGATGGGGGCGACCATGCAGCGGTCGGTCACCTCCAGGATGGCGCCGAGCCGGTTGCTGGTGAGCTCGTCGGGGCTGAACACCCGGAAGGTGGTCGGGTTGTCGCGGTAGACGTCGCGCAGCAGCTCGCCGAGCGGCCGGGTCGTCTCGTAGGAGACGCGACCGCGGTGGCGCGGGTCGATGTCCAGGGTGTAAGCGCGCCGGTCGGGCAGGCGCAGCGGTTCGGTGCGCCGGCCGCCGTTGGCGTAGCTCGTGGCCCCCAGCCGTTTGTCCCCGACCGGGGCGAGCGCGGCCAGCTCGGCGGCGAGCCGGCCGTCGGCGTCGAACAGCCGCTCGGGTTGGTAGGACCGCAGCCACGCGTCGAGCTGGGCCAGGTGCTCCGGGTTGTCGCGGACCCCGGCAAGGGGCACCTGGTGGGCGCGGAAGGTGCCCTCCACCTGCACGNCGTCGACCTCATGCGGGCCGGTCCAGCCCTTCGGGGTGCGCAGCACGATCACCGGCCAGGTCGGGGTGTCGGTGACCNTGCCGCCGGGGCGGCGGGCGGCGTGCTGGATGCGCCGGATCGCCTGGTGGGCCGTGGCGAGGGCGGCGGCGAAGTCCCGGTGGACCTGGCGGACGTCGGAGCCTTCGACCCACAGGACCTCGTAACCGTGGCCGGCGAGGTAGGCGGTCACCTGGTCGCGGCTGCGGCGGCCGAGAACGGTGGGGTTCGCGATCTTGTACTGGTTGAGGTTCAGGATGGGCAGGACCGCGCCGTCCCGGGCCGGGTTGAGGAAGGTGATGCCCTTCCAACTGCCCTCCAGCGGGCCGGTCTCGGCCTCCCCGTCGCCGACGACGGCGGCGACCAGCAGATCGGGGTGGTCGAACGCGGCCCCGAAGGCGTGCACCAGGGCGTAGCCGAGCTCGCCGCCCTCGTGGATCGACCCCGGCGTCGGCACGCTGACGTGGCTGGGGATCCCGCCCGGGGTGGAGAACTGCTCGACCAGCCTGGTCAGCCCCGCCGTGTCCGCGGACACCCGCGGGTAGATCTCGGAGTAGGTGCCTTCCAGGTAGGTGTTCGCGACCAGCGCCGGGCCGCCGTGCCCCGGGCCCGCCACGTACAGCACGTCCTGGCCGGTCAGGCTGACCAGCCGGTTGAGATGCGCGTACACCAGGTTCAGCGCCGGCGATGTCCCCCAGTGNCCGAGCAGCCGCGGCTTGATGTGTTCGCGGCGCAGCGGCTCCCGCAGCAGGGGGTTGGCCCGCAGGTAGATCTGGGCGGCCGTCAGGTAGTTGGCGGCGTTCCAGTAGGCGATCAGTCGGTCCAGCGACGGTTCGTCCAGCTCCGGAGTCGGACGGTCGAGTCCGTCGACGTCCACCGTGGCAGTCATGGTGCCAAGACTCCCACCCGTCCCGCCCACCACATACAGGTGTCCGATTCCGGGAAGGTCCCCGAACCGGGAAGGTCTGCCGTCGGGGGTCCGAAGGGCCCGAGGCCAGGTGCCTTCCGGCATTCGTCGCCGAGATGCTCCATGGACAGGATGACATTGCCCACATCGGTGGGGGACACGGGCCGGCTCGGGAACCCACCGGTCCCCGATCGCCTTCGGGCCGGCCGGGGATCCTTCGGGACGCCGGGATCCTTCGGGACGCCGGGATCCTTCGGGACAAGGACAGGAGACGATCGATGTCGGGTCAGGACCAGGTACTGCTGACCTCAGCCCGGGACGCGACCCCGGCCACCGCGGACCGGCTGCCCCCGCCGGACCGGCTGCCCGACGAACGACGGCTGTCCTCGCTGGTGGCCTCCGGGGCCCGGGTGCAGCCGCAGCTGCGGGCGATCGCCCGCCGGCTGGCGGTGTTCCACGAGCAGGGCGAGACCTCGCCGGAGATCGCCCGGGCGGGCGGCCTCGCCGCGCTGCGGGCGCTGTGGCTCGAAGGCCTGGTGGGCGTCGAGCCGTTCCGTGACCTGCTGGACGGCGAGGTCGTAGACGAGATCGGCCGACTCGCCCTGCGCTACCTCGACGGCCGGGCGGCCCTGTTCACCGAGCGGCAGCGGGCGGGTCGCATCCGCGACGGGCACGGCGACCTGCTCGCCGACGACGTCTTCTGCCTCGACGACGGTCTCCGCATCCTCGACGGCCTGGAGTTCGACCGGCGGTTGCGGGTCGGCGACGTCCTCGGCGACGTCGCCTTCTTCGCGATGGACCTCGAACGGCTCGGCCAGCCGGGGGCGGCACGGTACTTCCTGGACGCCTACCGGGAGTTCTCCGGCGAGACCCACCCAGCCTCCCTGGAACATCTCTACCTCGCCTACCGGGCCTTCGTCCGGGCCAAGGTCGCCGGCATCCGGGACCACCAGGGGGAGCCGGGCGCGGCCGACGCGGCCCGCGAGCTGGCCGCGCTGGCCCTGCGCCACCTGCGCCGCGGCCGGATCCGGCTGGTCCTGGTCGGCGGCCTTCCCGGGACCGGCAAGTCGACCCTGTCCCAGGGGCTGGCCGACGGGGCGGACGGCTGGGTGCGGATCGGATCCGACGCGGTGCGCAAGGGGCTGGCGGGTCTGGCTGCCGAGCAGTCCGCCGCCGACGCGTTCGGTGCGGGGCTGTACGGTCCGCAGCCGACGGAGGCGACGTACTCGGAGCTGGTGCGACGCGCCCGGACGGCCCTGGAACGGGGGGAGAGCGTGGTGCTCGACGCCTCCTGGACCTCCGGCGCGCACCGGCGGCTCGCCGCCCAGCTCGCCACCGAGACCGACGCCGACCTCGTCGAACTGTGCTGCGTGGCGCCGCCGGAGGTGGCGGCCGCGCGGATCGCGCGCCGCGCCGCCGTAGGCGGCGACGCCTCGGACGCCACGATCGCCGTCCACGCCGCGATGGCGGCCCGCAACGACCCGTGGCCGACGGCCCACGAGGTGCCCACGACCGGTCCGGCCGGTGACGCGCTTCGGGCCGCGTGTGCCCTCGTCGCCTGACCGACCCGGGCCCGTCAACCACCCTCTCCGCCGGCAGGCCGGCGGATGACGGCGACCGGGCAGGTCGCGTGCAGCAGGCACTGCGAACTGGTGGAACCGAGCAGCAGGTCGGCGAACCCACCGCGGCCCCGAGCGCCGACGACGAGGAGCTGGGCTCGCACCGCCGTGTTGATGAGGCCGTAGGCGGCGTTGCCCATCACCAGGTCGGTGTCGACCGTGAGGTCCGCCCGGCCGGCGAGGCCGGCGCTCGCGGACTCGTCCAGGACGGCCTGGGCGGCGGCGCGAAACACCCCGTCGCCCTCGTCGAGCCGGTCGGCGGCGGGTGGGGGCGGCTCCCACACGTGCACGATGCGCAGCGCGGCCCCGCGCAGTTCGGCCTCGACGGCGGCCCAGGCCAGGGCCTCGATCGAGGCACGCGAACCGTCGACCCCCACGACGACGGGGCGGTGGCCGGGTGCGGTCCCGCCGTGGACCACCACGACCGGCACCGTCGCGCCGTGCGCGCAGGCGAGGCTGACCGAGCCGGTGAGCATGCGCCTGGTCCGGTCCACCCCACGGGCGCCGAGGACGAGCATGGCGGCATGGTCGGACTCGGCCAACAACGTCTGGACCGGTGGCCCGAAGACCGTGCGTTCGACGATCCGGGCTGTGGGCTCGTCCTTGCGGACCCGCTCCACGACCTCGTGGAGCAGCCACGGGGCCGTCCAGCGCGGATGCTCCGGCGAGGTGGCCGCAGGCGGGACGCCCGGCTCGTGCGGGGGCCCGGCGGCCGCCCAGACCAGGACCGCGCGCACCTGGGCGTCGCGCCGGCGTGCCGCGTCCACCGCCCAGCGAAGTGCCCGCTCGGCGTCCGCGGAACCGTCGATCCCCACGACGATCTGCGCCCCGGGGACGTCCTCACCTCCCACGGCATCTCCTCTCCCGGCTGTCCGACCTGCTCCCGGCTGTTCGGCCTGCTCCCGGCTGTTCGACCTGCTCAGACTGACACCCGCAGGGAGTGACGGCGAGCGCACGGACGAACACGTGGGAGTGCCGCGGTCGAACGGGCGGCTTCCCGGGCGTGGACGGATCCGGCGCCCAGGTTCCTCGGCGGNCACCTCAGGGTATGGCCTCGACTACAGGACGTCATGACCGGCCGGCCGGCCAGCCGGACGGAGGGGACGGGGGTGCGGTGGCGCAGCCAGAGGTGGTCGAGGCCGTCGTCCGGCCGGCCGCGCTCGGCACCCTCGTCGAGGTGCTGCGGGCGCGCGGTTACCGGGTGGTCGGCCCGACGGTGCGGGACGGTGCGATCGTCTACGACGAGATCGCCGGCGCCGCGCAGCTTCCGGTNGGCTGGACCGACGTCCAACAGCCCGGCCGTTACCGGCTCGAACGTCGTGGCGACGCGGCGCTGTTCGGCTACGCCGTGGGGCCGCACTCGTGGAAGCAGCACCTGCTGCCGCCCCGGTTGCGCCTGCTGCGGATCCGCCGCGGCGGCGGCGAGGGGTCCGAGGCGGTGGAGGGGTCCGAGGCGGTGGAGGGGTCCGAGGCGGCGGAGGAGTTCGAGGCGGCGGAGGAGTTCGAGGCGGCGGAGGAACCGACCCCACGCACCAGGGTGGCGTTTCTCGGCGTTCGTTCCTGCGAGCTGCACGCGATCGCGATCCAGGATCGGATCCTGCTCGGCGGCGGCACCCGGGACCGGGACTACGCCGCCCGCCGCAGCGACGTGTTCATCGCCGCGGTGAACTGCCACGAACCGGGCGGGACCTGTTTCTGCGTGTCCATGAACACCGGCCCGGCGGTGCGGGAGGGCTACGATCTCGTGCTCAGCGAGATCCTCGACGCCGACCACCGGTTGCTCGTCGAGGCGGGCACCGCCCGCGGCGCCGAGGTGGTGGGCGAGCTGGCCGGGCGGGCGGCGGAGCCTGCGGACCGGACGGCGGCCAGGGCCGCGGTGGACCGCGCGGCCGACCGGATGGGGCGCACGGTCGAGGCGGCTGATCTGCGCGACCTGCTCGCGGACAACCTCGAACACCCGCGCTGGGACGAGGTGGCACAGCGCTGCCTGACCTGCGGTAACTGCACCATGGTGTGTCCGACCTGCTTCTGCACCTCGGTGGAGGACGTCAGCGACCTGCGCGGCGGCGAGGCGGAGCGCTGGCGCAGCTGGGAGTCCTGCTTCTCGCTGGACCACTCCTACCTCCACGGCGGCAGCATCCGCGCCGCGGGGCGGTCGCGCTATCGCCAGTGGCTGACCCACAAGTTCGGGACCTGGCATGACCAGTTCGGCACGTCCGGATGCGTCGGTTGCGGACGGTGCATCACCTGGTGCCCGGTCGGCATCGACGTGACCGAGGAACTGGCCGCGATCCGGGCGAACTCCCTGGCCGGCGACCCCGACCCCACCAGCGCCCAGCCGCGCCCGCCCGCGCGTGAGGCCCGCGATGACGCCAGTTGAGACCCCGCTCGCCGAGGCCGGCGTGTTCGCCGGGATACGGCCGGACCATCTCGCGCTGCTCGCCGGCTGCGCCCGCCACGCCGTCTTCCCGGCGGGTGCCCTGCTCCTGCGGGAGGGCGACCCGGCGGACACCCTCTACCTCGTCCGGCAGGGCACGGTCGCGATCGAGATGTTCGTCCCGGCCCGCGGATCGGTCCCCCTGGAAACCGTCGGAGCCGGCAGCGTCGTCGGCTGGTCGTGGATGTTCGCGCCCTACCGTGTCCACTTCGACGCCCGCGCCCGCTCGCTCGTCCGGGCCGACGCCCTCGACGGCGCCTGCCTGCGGGGCCGGTTCGCGCAGGNCCCGGCGCTGGGCTACGACGTGCTCTCCCACCTTGCGCAGGTGCTCATCGAGCGCCTGCAGGCGACCCGGATGCGGCTGCTCGATGTCTACGGAAACCCGGACCGGGGCTGACGGCGCCGTCGGGGCGATGACCCCGCGGCCGTTCCGCGTCACGAGCCACCGCCAGGAGACCCGGGACACGTGGACCCTCGAGCTCGAGCCGGTCCGCGGCGCCCCGCTCGTCGCCAGGCCCGGCCAGTTCACCATGGTGTACGCCTTCGGCGTCGGCGAGGTCCCCCTGTCCGTGTCCGGCGGCCCGGTGTCCGGCGGCCCGGTGTCCGGCGGCCCGGTGTCGGGCGGCCCGGTGTCGGGCGGCCCGGTGGGAGAGGGCGGGGACGGGCAGCTCATGCACACCGTGCGGGCGGTCGGCGCCGTGACGGAGGCGATCTGCGCGGCCCGCCCGGGCGACGTCCTCGGGGTGCGCGGCCCGTTCGGACAGGGCTGGCCGCTGCGGGCGGCCGCCGGCTCGGACGTGGTCGTCGTCGCCGGTGGGCTGGGCCTGGCGCCGCTGCGCCCGGTCGTCCGGCAGATCCTGCGCCGCCGCGCCGACTTCGGCGCCGTCGCCGTGCTCGCGGGCAGCCGGACCCCCGACGACATCCTCTTTCGCCGGGAGCTGGCCGGCTGGCAGGACCGGGCCGACCTGCAGACCCTGGTCAGCGTCGACGGCGGCCAGCCCGGGTGGCGCGGGCGGGTCGGGGTCGTCACCGCCCTGCTCCCCGAGGTGCACGTCGACCCCGCCCGGGCGGTCGCGTTCATCTGCGGGCCGGAGGTCATGATGCGGCTGACCGCGCGGGCGCTGGTCGACGTCGGCGTGCCGGCCGACCACGTCCACCTGTCCATGGAACGCAACATGCACTGCGGGCTCGGTCACTGCGGCCGCTGCCAGCTCGGCCCGCTGATCCTCTGCCAGGACGGACCGGTCCGCGGCTACGACCGCCTCGCCCCGCTGATGGCCGTGCGGGAGCTGTGATGCGGACATCGGCCTCGACATCACCATCGGCATCACCATCGACCGCGGCCGCCAGGCCCCGCCTCGCCGTGTGGAAGTTCGCCTCCTGCGACGGCTGCCAGCTCACCCTGCTCAACTGCGAGGACGAGCTGCTCCCGCTGGCCGCTGAGGTCGAGATCGCCTACTTCCTCGAGGCGTCCAGCGCCACGGTCGCCGGGCCCTACGACCTGTCGCTCGTCGAGGGCTCGGTGACCACCCAGGCGGACGCGCAACGGATCGGGGAGATCCGGGCCGCCTCCCGGCGACTGGTCACGATCGGTGCCTGTGCCACCGCCGGCGNCATCCAGGCGCTGCGCAACTTCGCCGATGTCGACGGGTACCTTGCGGCCGTCTACGCCACCCCCGCGTACGTCTCCACGCTGTCGACCTCCACCCCGATCTCCGCGCATGTCCGGGTGGACTTCGAGCTTCAGGGCTGCCCGATCGACTCCCGCCAGCTCCTCGAGGTGATCAGCGCGTTTCTTGCGGGTCGACGCCCCGCCATCTCCTCGGCCTCGGTCTGCACCGAATGCAAACGACGGGGAACGGTCTGTGTCATGGTCGCACACGGCACGCCCTGCCTCGGGCCGGTGACGCATGCGGGCTGCGGCGCGATCTGCCCGGCCTGGCACCGCGGCTGCTATGGCTGCTTCGGCCCGATGGAGAGCCCCAACACCCCTGCGCTCGTCCGCGAGCTGACGGTGCTCGGCATGGACGACCGCGAGACCGGCCGGGTGTTCCGGACGTTCAACGCCGCCGCGCCGGCGTTCCTCGCCGCGTCCCGCGACGCCGCCGAGGGCGGTGGGATCCATGCCGAGGACACCGACGCCGAGGACACCGACGCCGAGGACACCCAGGCCGAGGACACCCATGCCGAGCAGTAGGCGCATCACGGTCCCGCCGCTCACCCGGGTCGAAGGGGAAGGCCGGCTGCTGATCCGGGTCAGCGACGGCCGGGTCGACGAGACTCGGCTGAACATCTTCGAGCCGCCGCGCTTCTTCGAGGCACTGCTGCGCGGGCGGGCCTACACCGAGGCCGCCGACATCACCTCCCGCATCTGCGGCATCTGCCCGGTCGCCTACCAGCTGAGCGCGCTCGCCGCGATCGAGCAGATCTGCGGGGTCGGCGTCGACGGTCAGCTCGCCGCCCTGCGGCGGTTGCTGTACTGCGGGGAGTGGATCGAGAGTCACGCGCTGCACGTCTTCCTGCTGCACCTGCCGGACTTCCTCGGCTGCGACAGCGGCCTCGAGCTGGCCCGGGAGCATCCCGCGGTCGTGCGCCCGGGGCTGGAGCTGAAGAAGATCGGCAACACCCTGATGACGCTGATCGGCGGCCGCGCGGTGCATCCCGTGAACGCGCGGGTCGGCGGCTGGTACCGGGCCCCGACCCGCGGGGAACTCGACCGGCTCGTCGGTCCGTTGGAACGGGCCCGCGACATCGCCCGGGACACCGCCCGTTTCGTCGCCGGCCTGGACTTTCCCGACGACGAGGTCGGCGCGGTCTTCGTCGCGCTGCGGCAATCGGGACAGTACGCGATCGAACGAGGCCGGATCGCCTCCAGCGAGGGCCTCGACATCGCCGCCGCCGACTACGACAGCCACTTCGTCGAAGAACAGGTGCCCTGGTCCACCGCCCTGCACTCGACGCTCGCCCCGCTCCCCCCGCTCCCCCCGCACGCCCCGCTCGCCCCGCACGCGATGTCGGCCGCCGGCGGCTCCTACCTCGTCGGACCGCTGGCTCGCTTCGCGCTGAACGCCCGGTGGCTGGCGCCGGCGGCGCGGGAGACGGCGGCGGAGGTCGGCCTGCGCCCGCCGGAGCGCAATCCCTTCCGCAGCATCATCGTGCGCTGCGTCGAGATGGTTCACGCCGCCGACGAGGCGCTGCGGATCATCGGCGACTACACGGAACCCGCATTCCCCGCCGTGCCGGCCCGGCCGCGGGCGGGAATCGGACACGGCGTCACCGAGGCGCCTCGCGGGCTGCTCTACCACCGCTATTCCACGGACCGCGACGGCACGATCCTCGACGCGAAGATCGTGGCGCCGACCTCCCAGAACCAGCGTCCCCTCGAGGAGGATCTGCGGGATGTCGTCGAACGCTCGCTTGNCCTGCCCGAGGCCGACCTCGCTCGTCGCTGCGAGCGGGTCATCCGCAACCACGACCCCTGCATCTCGTGCGCGACCCATTTCCTGACCCTCGACATCGACCGCGGCTGACGGTCGTCGGGATCGGGAACCGGTGCCGGCACGACGACGCGGNGGGCCTGGTGGTCGTCCGCCGACTCCAGGGTCGGTTTCCGCTCGCGACGAGCACGGTCGAGGGTCTCGACGAGCCGGCCGGTCTGTTCGCCGCCTGGGACGGTGCCCACGGCGTCTGGATCATCGACGCCGCCCGTTGCGCCGCCGCACCGGGAACCGTGTTCCGTTTCCGGGCCGACGAGCGGCCACTGCCGGCGCAGCTGATCGGCCCGTCGACCCACACCCTCAGCGTCGCGGACGCCGTCGAGATCGGCCGGGCGCTCGGCGGGCTTCCCCGCTTCGTCGTCGTCCACGCGATCGTGGGCCGTGACTTCTCCCGCGGCGAGGGACTCGATCCCGACGTCGCGGCCGCCGCCCGCGGTGTCGCCGCCACCGTCCGGGCCGAGGTGGCGAGGTGGGCCGCTCGCTACGCAGCGGCGTGCACGACCGCAACCGGGCACGACGCGTGATGCAGGCACTGGTGGGCGACCGAACCGAGCAGCAGCTCGGCGAAGCCGCCGTGACCCCGGGAGCCGACGGCGAGCAGCTGCGCGTCCTCGGCCGCCGACAGCAGCGCATGGGCCGCGCCGTCGGTGACCAGCCTGTCGTCCACGACGAGGTTCCGGCGGTCGTCGATTCCCTCGGCGAGGCAGGTGTCGAGGACGGACCGGGCGGCCTTCTCGGCGGCGGTGTAGTCCACGCCGACGTAGACCGGGGGGTAGCCCAGCGGGACCGGCAGCCAGGCATGGACGACCCGCAGGACCGCCCCGCGCAGGCGCGCCTCGCGGGCCGCCCACCGCAGCGCCTCGAGCGACGCGGCCGACCCGTCGACGCCCGCGACGACCGGTCCCTGCGTGCTGTGCTGACGGACGCGGGTCACGACCACGGGCGTGGTCGCCCTGTGCACGCAGGCGGCGGAGACGGAGCCCATGAGGACCCCGCGCAGGCGGCTTGCTCCGTGGCGGCCGACCACCAGCAGCTCGGCGTTGGTCGCGGCCTCGAGCAGAGCCTCGGCCGCGCCGCGGGACTCCATGCGCTCCACTACCGGCACGGGACGCCGCGAGTCGAATGCGTTGCGTACGGAGGTCTCCAGGAGGTGGCGGGCCGTGGTCTCGGCCTCGGGCGACCCCNGCTCGTGCCGCATCCTGGCGATGGCCGCCGAGGAGTCGTCCGGCGACCAGGCCAGCAGGGCGGTGACCGTCACGTTTCGCAGGTGTGCTTCGCGCAGGGCCCAGCGAAGTGCCTCCTCGGCCTCCGGCGACCCGTCCACTCCGACCACAATGCCGCTCATCCTGCGCCTCCCGTCACGCCGTGTTCATGTCAGCGGACACAGCGTCGCCCGGTCGGCATCGTCGATCGAGTGCGGTTCGGCGGTGGGACCCGGGCCGCCCGGCCCTGCCGACCGGAACGAAAGGCCCCTGTCGTACCCCCATGCTCCCGGGACGATCGGCCCGGACCGGGCCGACGGTCAACGCCGCCCCCGGCTCTGCGCGCGGTGGAGACAGATCAACAGGACCTTGGCCCCGGGCGGGACGGACCTTCGGGCCCGTCGGCCGCGACCTGCGCATGCATCCGCCGCACCAGGTGCGCGGGCACTCTCGGGGCATGGCTGTGATGACCGAGGCGAGCCCGTTCCCGGCGGGGCGAGACGAGCCGGTGCCGGCCGGTGCGCCGGTGCCGGCCGGTGCGCCGCGACCGTTCGCGGGGTTCGTCGAGACGTCGGGATCGGTGCTGTACTTCTTCGGGGATCGGGTCTTCAAGGTCAGGAAGCCGGTGGATCTCGGTGGGGTGGACCTGCGGAGCCGGTCGGCCCGGCGGGCCGACTGCGAGGCGGAGGTGCGGCTCAACCGTCGCCTCGCGCCCGACGTCTACCTCGGCGTCGCCGACGTCGTCGGGCCGGGCGGGGAGCCCTNCGACCACATGGTCATGATGCGTCGCCTGCCCGCGGCGCGCCGGCTGTCGACGCTCGCCGAGAGCGGGGCCGCGGCCGTCGAGGAGATCCACTCCATCGCCGAGGTGCTCGCCGACTTCCACGCCCGGTGCGAGACCTCCCCCCGGATCGCCGCGGCCGGCGACCCGGATCGCCTGCGCGCGCGGTGGGACGACTGCGTCGCCGAGGTGCGCCGTGCCGGCGGCGTGGCGGTGGGCGCCGACCTGCTCGACCAGGTGGACCGGCTCGCGGGACGGTACCTCGAAGGCCGGGGCGAGCTGCTGCGGGAGCGCCGGGAGGCAGGGTGGATCCGCGACGGGCACGGCGACCTGAGCGCGGCGGACACCTTCTGCCTCGACGACGGTCCCCGGATGCTCGACTGCCTGGAGTCCGAGCCCGAGCTGCGGGCGGCCGACGTCCTGGCGGACGCCGCCGCCCTGGCGGTCGACCTGGAATGGCTCGGACGTCGCGATCTCGCACGTGCGCTGCTCGACCGGTACCGCGACAGGACGGGGGAGAACCATCCCCGGTCGCTCGAGGACTTCTACTGCGCGCTCGCGGCGCTGCGACGCTGCCAGCTGGCGTGCCGGCGGCTCGCCGCCGGTGAGACCGCGGCGGCGCGTGAGGCCAGGGTCTTCGCCGAGCTGGCCTGGGCCCGGCTTCGCCGGGGCCGGGTCCGGCTGGTGCTGGTCGGCGGCCAGCGGGGCACCGGGAAGTCCACGCTCGCCGACGGACTCGCCGCGGCCGAGCGGTGGACCGTGCTCCGTTTCGACGACGTCGCGGCGGCCTGGTCGCCCCCGCCCGGTCGTCCTGAGCCCGCCGCGGGACACCGAACACCGGTCGACGGCGTGGACGCCGTCCACCAGGAGCTGCTGCGCCGGGCCGCCGCCGCGGCGTTGCGTCGCGGCGAGTCCGTCGTGGTCGACGCGCCGTGGAACCGGCACGGCCAGCGCCTCGAGGCGGCCGAGGTGGCCCGCCGGGTCGCGGCCGACCTGGTGCAGCTGCGCTGCACGGCCCCGCCCGATCTCGCGGCCACCCGCGTCGACCCGCGCCGCGCGACCCCCGCCGGCCCTGCCGGCCCTGCCCGTCTCGCCGACAGCGTCTCCCGGGGTGAACCGTGGCCGGAGGCCAGGAGCATCGACACGGCGGCGACCGCCGCGGACGCCCTGCGCCACGCCCGCCGCGCCGTCGTCTGACCACCGGTGCGGGTGGTCTGCGCGTGAACATCCAGCCGCCGCCCGGAATGGGTCCCGTGCGGCCGATCGATTCCGGTACTGTTCGGGCGTGGGCACGGAAGCCGAGCTCGTCGCAAACGGGGCTGGGGTGGAAGCGAACGCGCTGTCACCGTCCCCGCAGGGGGAGGGCTTGACCTTCCCCGTCGTCGCGCGCCTCGAACTCGACGAGCTGCTCACCCAGCTGGTCGAGCGCGCCCAGGATGTGCTGGCCACCCAGGGCCGGTTGCGCGGGCTGCTCGCGGCGAGTCGCGCCATCGCCACGGACCTGCGGCTGCCGGTGCTGCTCCGGCAGGTCGTGGAGGCGGCGTGCGAGCTGCTCGGCGCCCGGTACGGGGCCCTGGGCGTCATCGCGCCGGACCGCACCCTGGAGGAGTTCATCCACGTCGGCATGGACCCGAAGGACGTCGAACGGATCGGTCACCTGCCCACCGGCCACGGTGTGCTCGGTCTCCTGATCGACGATCCCCGGCCGCGCCGCCTCGACGACATCTCCCGGGAGCCGAGCGCGTACGGCTTTCCGCCCGGGCATCCGCCGATGCGGACGTTCCTTGGCGTGCCCATCACCGTGCGTGGTGAGGTGTTTGGAAACCTCTATCTGACCGAGAAGCGCGGCGGCGCCGCCTTCACCGCGGAGGACGAGGAGCTCGCGCTGGCGTTGGCCGCCAGCGNCGGCGTCGCGATCGAGAACGCGCGGCTGTTCCACGAGGCCCAGCAGCGGCACCGGTGGATGAGCGCCTCGGCCGAGGTGACCCGGCAGATCATGGCCGAAGCCGACGGTGCGCTCGGGTCCGTCGTGCAACGGCTGTGCACCGTCGCCGACGCGCAGTTCGTCTCGGTCGCCCTGCGCGAGGAGGATCCCGGCAACGTCCGGGTCGCCGCCGTCGCCGGGGTGGATACCGCCGGGCGCATCGGGCAGCGGATACCGCTCGAGGGCACCCTGACCGGCCGGGTGATGGCCGAGCAGCAGCCGCTGCGGGTACAGGATGCCCGTCTCGACTCCCTTCCCGAGGAGCGGGGGGCCGAGACGGGTTCGTTGATCGTCCTGCCGCTGGTCGCCGGTGNCGACCACGTGTCCGGCGTGCTGCTCGTCGGCCGGAACCGGGCCGAGCGGCCTTTCAGCGACGCCGATCTCGCCAGCGCCGCAGGCTTCGCCGGCAATGTGGCGATCACCCTGGAGCTGGCTCGGGTCAAGGCCGACCGGGAACGGCTGGTGGTGCTGGCGGATCGCGGTCGCATCGCCCGTGACCTGCACGATCACGTCATCCAGCGGATGTTCGCCGTGGCGCTCGGCCTGCAGGATGTCGCCCAGTACGAACGCCCGGCGAATGCCGAGCGGCTCAACCAGTACGTCGACGACCTCGACGTGACCATCAAGGACATCCGACGGTCGATCTTCGAGCTGCGTAGCAGCGGCGAACCGAAGGAACAGCGCCGCCTGCACACCGAGATCGACCGGATCGCCGAGGACGTCCGCCCGGCCCTCGGCTTCACGCCGACCATCCGCTACTCCGGCCCGCTCGAGACCGTGGTCGGCGACGAGCTCGCCGCCCATGTGATCGCCGTCGCCCGGGAGGCGCTGACCAACGCCGCGCGCCACTCCCAGGCCCGGTCCGTCGAGCTCCGCCTCGGCGTGGCCGGCGACGCGGTGGTCGTCGACGTGATCGACGACGGCGTCGGCATCGGCTCCGCCGATCGGCGCAGTGGGTTGGCCAATCTCCGGTCCCGGGCCGAGCAGCTCGGCGGATCCTTCAGCCTCACCACGCCGGCCGGCGGGGGCACCCACCTGCACTGGGCTGCCCCGCTGTGACCGTGCCCTGACGGACTCCCAGCCCCCACAGCGCAGTGCGGCGCAGTGCAGTGCGCCGCAGTGCGGGGCAGGATGCAGGGCGGGGCAGGCTGCAGGGCAGGGCCGCACGGGACTCCGGGACGGATCCCGTGATGCGCCCGTCGTGCCGCCGTCGGCACCGAGGTACACGACGATGGGTGATGACCGTGGGCGGAGAATCTTCCCGGGAACCTGCCGCTGCGGCCGACNCGCAACCGGGCGTAGTCGGCGGTCGGGCCCGGTCGACCCCGCGGAGGCGGGCGGCCCTGCTGGTCGGTCTGGCCCTCGGCGGACTGGCGGTCGGCGCCGTCGGGTGGTTCGTGGACCAGACCCGCATCAGCGCGGTGGCCTGGGCCGTGACCGCGGGGATCGCGCTGGTCCCGGCGGTCGCCAGCGTCGTCGCCGGGCTGCGTGACCGCAAGGCCGGCGTCGACGTGATCGCCGTGCTGGCCCTGATCGGGACCGTCGCCGTCGGCGAGTACCTGGCCGGCGCGGTGGTCGCGGTCATGCTGGCGACCGGGCGGCTGCTGGAGGCCGCGGCGGGTGAGCGCGCCGAGCGGGCTCTGCGGCAGCTCCAGGCCGCCGCACCCCGCAGCGCCCGGCGTCGTGAGGGCGCCGGGCTGCACACGGTCGCGGTGGCGGAGATCGCCGTGGGTGACCTGCTGGTCGTCGGCGCGGGGGAGGTGGTCCCGGTCGACGGCCGCGTCGAGCGGGACACGGCCGTGATCGACGAGTCGACGCTCACCGGGGAGCCGGTGCCCGTGACGAAGCGCGCGGGCGACGCGGTCCGGTCCGGGACCTTCAACGCGGGCGGGCCGTTCGAGCTGCGCGCGACCACCACGGCCGAGGACAGCGCCTACGCCGGGATCGTCCGGCTCGTCGAGTCCGCCCGCGCGGACTCGGCGGGCTCGGTCCGGATGGCGGACCGCTACGCCCTCGCCTTCGTGCCGGCGGCGCTCCTGCTGGCCGCCCTCGCCTGGGCGCTGTCCGGGCAGGCGGAGCGCGCGGTGGCCGTTCTGGTCGTGGCCACCCCGTGCCCGCTGATCCTCGCCGTGCCCATCGCGATCGTCTCCGGGCTGTCCCGGGCGGCCCGCCGCGGGGTGATCGTCAAGGGTGGTGGTGCCCTCGAGGCACTGGGCCGGGCCGACACCGTGCTTTTCGACAAGACGGGCACCCTCACCGTGGGCCGCCCGACCGTCACGGACGTCGTCACGGACTCGGCGTCGGCCGCGGGGTCGGCCCCCGCCGAGCTGATCCGGCTCGCCGCCTCCCTGGACCAGGTGTCGCCGCACGTGCTGGCCGCGGCACTGGTCCGGGAGGCGCGGGAGCGAGACCTGCCGCTCACCATGCCGCAGGACGTCGTCGAGGAACCCGGCACCGGGATCCGCGGCCGGGTGGCAGGCCGGCTGGTCGCGGTCGGAACCGCCGCCTGGGCCGGGGCCGCTGTCGGGGCTGCTGTCGGGGCCGGACCAGGGGTCGCACCGGTGGCCGAGGCCGGCGGCCGGTGGGTTCGCACGGTCCGGCGGCGGTGCACGTTCGACGGATCGACCGCGGTGTTCGTCGGCGTCGACGGGCGGCTCGCGGGTGCCCTGCTGCTGGACGACCCGCCCCGCCCCGACGCGCCGCGGATGATCAACCGGCTCCGCGCCGCCGGGGTGGGCCGGATCGTCATGGTCACCGGTGACCGGGCCGAGGTCGCCGAGTCGGTCGGGGCCGGGCTCGGCGTCGACGAGGTGATCGCGGAGTGCACACCGGCCGACAAGCTCGCCGCGGTCCGGGCCGAGGGCCGCACCGCGAGCACCGTTATGGTCGGTGACGGTGTCAACGACGCACCGGCCCTCGCCGCGGCGACGGTCGGGGTGGCGCTGGCCGCGCGCGGAACCACGGCGTCGGCGGAGGCCGCGGACGTCGTCCTGACCGTCGACCGACTGGACCGGCTGGCCGAGGCGATGGCGATCGCCGCCCGCTCGGTGACCATCGCCCGGCAGAGCGTCCTGCTGGGGATGGGTCTGTCTTTGATCGCCATGGTCGTGGCGTCGTTCGGCGGCCTGGCCCCGGCGCCGGGGGCGCTGTTGCAGGAGGGCATCGACATCGCCNCCATCGGCAACGCGCTGCGGGCACTGCGGCCGGGCCGGGACCGGTCGGTGTCCCTGCACGGCGAGCAGGCGGCGATGTCCGAGCACTTCGCCGCCGAACACCACCGCCTGCGCCCCGGCCTGGACCTGCTCCGGAGCGCGGCGGCGGTGGCCGACGACGCCGAACCGGCCGAGATCCTGCGTCGCGCCGGCGCCGCCCACCGGTTCTGCGTCGAGGAGCTGCTGCCGCACGAGGACGCCGAGGACGCCGAGTTCTACCCGGTGCTGACGAGCGTGCTCGGGGGGAGCGAGTCGACCGCCATGATGAGCCGGGCGCACATGGAGATCCACCATCTCGTCCGCCGGCTCGNCCGGCTTCTCGACGAGCTCGATCCGGCCGACCTCGACCGGGACGACGTCCGTGACCTGCGCCAGCTGCTCTACGGGCTGTACGCGGTCCTGCGCCTGCACTTCGCGCAGGAGGAGGAGGACTACTTCTCGCTGGCGGACGCCCCACCGATCCCGCNGGCGGGCCAGGAGGTGCTGGCCTGACCTGCGCGTCCCGGAGGTCGCCAGGGTGGACCGGCACAGGAGGAGACGGGACGGCCATGGACACACGGACGCGATCGATCGTCTGGTTCGACGAGCTGGGCGCGGCGGACACCGGCGTCGCCGGAGGCAAGGGCGCGAACCTGGGGGAACTGACGGCGGCGGGATTTCCGGTGCCGCCCGGCTTCGTCATCCCGGCGGCGGCCTACCTGGCCGAGACGGAGCGGTCCGGGGCGCGGGCGGAGCTTGCCCGGGACCTCGCCGGCGCCGACGCGGCCGACGCCGGCGCGCTGGCCGCGCGCTCCCGACGCCTGCGCGACCTGGTCGGTGCCATCACCATCGGCCCCGAGCTGCGCGCGCACATCGTGGACGCTTACCACAAGCTCGGCGGCGGTTTCGTGGCCGTCCGCTCGTCGGCGACGAGCGAGGACACGGCGGGCACCTCCTTCGCGGGGATGAACGCGACGTTCACCAACATCCGGGGCGAGGACGCGCTCGTCGACGCGGTCCAGCGCTGCTGGGCCTCCCTGTTCGGCGAGCGGGTCCTGACCTACCGCGCCAGCCGGGGAGTCCGGGACGAACCCGCGATCGCGGTCGTCGTCCAGCGCATGATCAACGCAGACCGCTCCGCGGTGGCGTTCAGCGCCGACCCGGCGACCGGGGACACCGGCCGGATCGTGATCGAGGCGGCCTTCGGCCTCGGCGAGGTGATCGTCTCAGGACAGATCGTGCCGGACACGTACGTGGTGGACCGGGCGGGCCCGAGGATCGCCGAGGTGCGGACGGGCGTGCAGAGCCACCAGATCGTCCGCGGACCCGACGGTGCCGACCAGCGGATCGCCCTGCGGCCCGACGAGGGCGGTGCGCGGGTGCTGAGCGANGACGAGATCCGCACCCTCGCCCGCCTGGTCGACGGGGTGCAGGAGCACTACGGCGAGCCCCAGGACACCGAGTGGGCGATCGAGGACGGTCGCACCTACCTCGTCCAGGCCCGGCCGATCACCACGTTGCCCGCGGAGCGGACCGGACCCGCGGCGGACGGTGGTGCGCCGCCGCTGGTCGGCGGCCTCGGCGCCGCGCCGGGGACGGCCAGTGGGCTCGTCCGGGTGCTGGTCTCCCCTGCCGAGGGCGGCACGCTGCGCGACGGCGAGATCCTGGTCGCCCCGATGACCTCGCCGGACTGGGTCCCGACCATCCGGCGGGCCGCGGCGGTGGTCACCGACAGCGGCGGGGTGACCTGCCACGCGGCGATCGTCAGCCGGGAGCTGGGCGTCCCCTGCGTGGTGGGTGCCCGCACCGCGACCAGCGTGTTGCGCACCGGCCAGCCGGTGACGGTCGACGGCGGCCGCGGCACGGTGCGCGGCGGCCTCGCCCCGACCGAGCCACGCCGGCCGGTCACCGCGGGCAGCGGGCGGGAGCCCGGCGCGCCGGGCGCGGCCGACCCGCCGGTCACGGCGACCCGGCTGTACGTCAACCTGGCCGTCGCCGAGCGGGCCGAGCAGGTCGCGGCCCTGTCCGTCGACGGCGTCGGCCTGCTGCGCGCCGAATTCCTGCTGACCGAGGCGCTCGGCGGGGTGCACCCGAAGCGGCTGCTCGCCGACGGCGGCCGGGCCGAGTTCGTGGCCCGGATGAGCAGCAGCCTCAGCCGGATCACGCGGGCGTTCTCGCCGCGCCCGGTCGTCTACCGGGCCACCGACTTCCGGACGAACGAGTTCCGCGGGCTGCGGGGCGGCGAGGCGTTCGAGCCCGTCGAGGCGAACCCCATGATCGGTTACCGTGGCTGCTACCGCTACGTCCGCGAACCGGAGCTGTTCGCCCTGGAGCTGGAGGTACTCGCCGAGGTCCGCCAGAGCACCCCCAACCTGCACCTGATGATCCCGTTTGTGCGTACCCGCTGGGAGCTGGAAGCCTGCCTGGAGGCGGTCGACGCGAGCCCGCTCGGCGGCGACCGCGGGCTGCGCCGCTGGGTGATGGCCGAGGTGCCCTCGGTGGCCTTCTGGATCCCGACCTACGCCGCGATGGGCATAGACGGGGTCTCGATCGGCTCCAACGACCTCACCCAGCTCGTGCTGGGCGTCGACCGGGACTCGGAGACCTGCGCGGAGCTGTTCGACGAGTCCGACCCCGCCGTGCTCGACACGATCACGCGCATCATCGACGCGTGCACCGCGGCCGGGATCACCTCGTCCCTGTGCGGGCAGGCGCCGTCGAACCGTCCCGAGTTCGCCGAGCACCTCGTGCGCGCCGGCATCACCTCGATCTCGGTGAACCCGGACGCGGTGGATCCGGCGCGCCGGGCGCTCGCGGCGGCCGAACGCCAACTGCTGGTCGAGGCGGCGCGCCGGGACCTCGCGCGCCGCTGAGGATCCGGGCGCGCCTGGTGCGGCTGCTCAGGACGCCGGCACCGGCAGCAGGGCGGTCACCGTGAAGCGCTCGACCGCGACCAGGTGACCGCCGGTCCAGGCGACCACGGTCAACACCGGGTCCTGGGCGTCCCGGTACGTCACCCTGGTCGACCATCCCTGGTTCGTACCACCGGCCGGCAGGCAGCAGGACTCGCCGATCGGCCGGGCCGACGACGGTTGCCGCACCTGGACGTGGATGTTCTCGTCGACGCCGGTGATCCGCCCGCCGACGGTGACGGGGGAGGCGTACCGCGTGCCGTACCGCGGCGTCAGCAGCGAGAAGTCGGCGTCGCGGGTTCCGACCACTTCCCAGGGGGCGTCGGAGCCGGCGCCGAGGCGGACGAGATGCACGACCCCCGCCGTCGCGTCGCCGTATCCCTCGGGCCGGGCGAAACCGACGCCGACATGGGCGTCGGTCGTGCCGATCTGCCGCGTGGTGACCCGGTCGATGCCACTCAGGGCCAGGTAGCCACGGGCGAAGTCGAGCGCGGTCAGCCCCGCGTCCAGATGCCACGGCTGGTGGCCACCGCCGGCCGCCTGCCAGTCGCGCGCCTGTGCGGCGTCCCGGAACGGCCAGAGCAGCTGGTAGGCGAGCCATGGCTGGGCGGCCGGGGTCGACGTGGTGGCGGCGGAGCCGCGCGGGACGGGGCCGGCGCCGCGCTGTCCGGTCGGCGTCGCCCCGGGAGTGACAGTGCCGGTCGGGGCCGGCGGGGTGCTGGCCCGACCCGTCCCGGCGGGCGCACTGGTCGTGGGTGAGGCGGTCGGTGCCGTCGTCGACGCCGCGTCGTCGCCGGCGCGGCCGTCGAGGACGGCCCAGGACCCGGCGGCCACGGCCAGTACCGCCACCACGATCGCGACGATCAGCCAACGGTCCCGCCGCGGTCGGCGCCACCGTCCTGTGACGCCTCTGCGGGCGGTGTCCTCGTCTGGGGAGTCCACGGCAGTCACCTCATGCTTCTCGGGAGGCAGGGAGGCAGGGAGGCCGGGGGAGCGGGGGACCGGGCGGTGCGCCACGGCCGGGCCCGCGGCGTACCGCCCGGCTGGCGCGGGTCAGCCGCGCTGCACCTCGATCCTGCGGGTCGTGGCCGTGGCCTGCCGGTCGTCGACCGGCACCCTGATCTCGAGAATGCCGTCCTTGTAGGTCGCGGCGACCTGGTCGTCCTTCGCGCCCGCCGGCAGCGGCAGGCTCCGGGAGAACGATCCGTACCGGAATTCGGACCGGTAGCCGTGGTCCGTCTTCTCAGCCTTCTCGTCACGCCGCTCGGCCCGTACCGACAGGACACCTTCGGCGACGGTGATCTCAACGTCGCGGGCCGGGTCGATACCGGGCATCTCCGCCCGGACGACGTGCATTCCGGCCTCGTCCGTCTCCTCCACGCGAATCATGTCGTCACGCNGCCCGACAAGCCGCTGCGCCAGTACTCTGCTCTCCTCGGACCATGGCCAGNCGAGCCCGGAAAATGTTGCCGAACGCCGGTCGCGGTGGGCGATACCCGTCATGGAAACCATCCTCCTCGTGTCGGTCCCACTCCTCCATGATGTCGCCGCCGCCNCATCCCTTCAGGTGCCTTCAGGCATGGTCCGAGGTGACCAACCGCCCTGGTGGAGGTGGCTGTCGGCGGGCTTTGTCAGCGGATCGCCGGGAAGGCCGGCGCGGTTCCCGACCGGAGTGCGCCCATCGGGCTGGGAGCAGTTCTGACCTTTGCCGTCCATTCCGATTCCGAGAACATCGATGGGAACACGGTCGGCATCATCCTGATGCCCCTCGGAGTCGTCGCCGCCGCACTCTCCATCGAGCCATCCGGGCCGGGATCGGCGGCCTGGCCGCTACCGCTGGTCGCGTGGCACTGACCCGCGACCAGCACGTCCGGCGGGAACCGGGGAGCTCAGCTGACCCGGTGTGCGCGTAGGAGGAGGGCCCACCACGGCCGCCGCTGCTCGCGGGGCGGCCGTCGCCGGCGGCCGTGTAGCCGCACACCGCCCCCCTTCATGCTGACCCAGCCACCGGGGCCCATCCGGACGATCGCTCTGGGCCCCGGAGCGCGACGGGCGAACTGCCGCGAGACGGCCACCGCTGCGGCGACGATCTCCCCGACAACCACGATCCGGGTCAGGTCGAGCGGCTCGATGTGAGCCCAGGGCGCGTGGCCGACCGGTCGGGTCGGGAGTTGCCGGGTGCGCTGGGGGTTGGCCACCCCGGGGGCGAGGATGATCTTCGGGTCGAGCTCCGGGCGTTCCTGGACGGGTCGCGACGCGGGGCGGGCCGGGACGAGCGCGGCACCCATGGCTGCCACCTCCTTGCCGGAGTGACCACCGGCAGTGGCGAGTATGCGTCCCTGCCGGCCCGCGCGACATCTGCCCTGCGTTGGGCGGGCTCGGGACCTTCCGTCCGCCGGTTCGGGACCTTCGGCCCGGTCGGGTCTCCCGACGGCCCGCCCGAAGGAACAGCGCCGCCTGCACAGCAAGATCGACCGGATCACCGAGGATGTCCGCCCGGCCCTCGGCTTCACGCCGACCATCCGCTACTCCCCGCGGCAGGGTGACCCGGTCGTCCGCGGTGACCCGGGCGGGCCTCGGGGCTCGGTCCCGACCGGGGGACGGGGACACCGGGGTGCGTAGGCCCGAGACTCTGCTGTGCGCCCACCGTCTGCGCCGCAGCGCGGCGGCGTCGCGGGCCTTGGGCGCCGACACCGACGACCGGCTGGGGAACCTGACCGAGAACTCGTCCGCGGTGTCAGGCCGAGGCTAGCCGTAGCGGCACTGCGGACCGGGCGACCCGGCCTGCGTCGGCACTCCAAAAGTCCCTGGTTACGGCCCTGTGTCGTTGAGAGGCTGGTCACAGCAGCACGTCCCCCTGCGGAACGAGTCTGGAGACGTCCATGCGCCACTGTCTGGTTGCCGCAGCTCGGAACGAGGCCGATCCCGTGGCCCGGGCGTCCGGCCGCGTGGGTCGTCAGTCCCCCCGGATGGGGGGCCTACTGGCATTCGCTGGCCGTGATCCCCGGCTGCGGCGGGGACTGGGTGGACGTGCTGGACCTCGGCGATGGGCGGCTCGCGCTGTGCGTCGGCGACGCCGCCGGACATGATGAGCGGGCCGCGCGGTTCGCCCGACGCCTGCGGGAGGCGATGCGCCGGCATCTGTGCGCTGGTGTGATGCCCGATATCGTGGTCAGCCGGGCGATGGCCGACGTCGCCGCGGCCGGTGATCTCGGGGAGATGTTCGCCACCNCCTTCCTCGCGGTGGCCGATGCCCGGTCGGGCCGCGTGGACTACGTCAACGCGGGGCATCCGCCGGTCCTGTATCTCCCCGCGCATCCGGCCGCCGGCGGTGGCGGTGGCGGTGAACCATGTTCGCTTGGCCCGACCGGGCCGATCCTCTCCGATCTGTTCGCCGGGACCGAGATCTGGTTGACGCGTTCGTTGACCGTGGCGGTCGGGGACTGCCTGCTGCTGTACACCGACGGCATCAGCGAGGCCCGGGACGAGCATGGCGATCAGTTCGGCGTGCTTCCCCTGACCGCCGCGTGCGCCGGGACGGACTCGCCCGACGGGTTGCTGCACCGCCTGTTTACGCAGGTCGCCGAGCACGCCTGCGGGGCCGTCCGGGATGATCGCACGATCGCGGTCCTCGCGCGGCAGCCCCGGTCGATCCCGCCCCGCGGCGGCTGCGTCCGCGGGTGACCGTCACCGGCGATGCCGCAGCCGACTGTCGCGCCGCGCGCGCCGGCCACCGTGTCACCGGCCCTCGATGCTGAGCCTCTCGGTGTCGAGCCCTTCGGCACCTGCCGCTACGTGTGGTCCTGCTCGGGTGGCGCCGCCGTGGCACGACGGCCCGCCTACGGGCGGCCACGATTCCGAACGTCTCGGGAGACCAGAAAATAGGTCAGGCCGGGGCGCACCGGAATGCCCATGATGAACCGCCCCGAAAAAGGAATCGTTACGGATCGACGTCAGGTGCGAACCGGAACGAAAAAGGGCGTGGAACAATGGTTGCCACTTTATCCCGGTCGGCAGCGGCCGCGGTGGCCGCGATCCTGCTCGCGGTGCCGATGGCCGCCTGCGGCGACTCCCGCGACACCGCTGTTCCGGTGCCGGCCGCTACCACCACCTGCCCGCCGTCGGCCTCGTCGACCGGAAGGCCGCGTCCCTCGGCGACACCGACGTCGGCGGCACCTGCCTCTGCGGCGCCCCCGTCGGCGATCTCGCCGACGCCGTCGAGCACGCGGCGTCCGTCCTCGGCGGCCGACGGCCTCGCGGCGTTCCTCGCCGAGGCGGCGCGGAGCGATCAGCGGCTACGGGCGACCGCGGCATTGATCAACGGTGACGTCGGCACGTCGGGGACGATCCGCTTCCGGCCGGAGACGCTCGCCGCCATACGCGCCGCCTGGCCGCCCGACGCGGCGGCCAGGGCGATTCCCGCCGGGTTGCCGCCGCAGTTGCTCCGCTCCGTGCTGCTCGTCTACAGCGACCTGGCCGCCAGGGCCGCGTCGATCAGCATGGTGCGCCACGAATCCGACCGCGCGGACCAGCTACGCTGCCTCGGCTACGGTGCCGCGCCCGCCGCCCGCTTCTCCGGCGACCTCGCCGCGCTGCGGGCGCAGGCTGCCGCATCGCCGGCCGTCGTGATCGCCCCGGCCGACTCCCGTGCGGTCGCGGAGGTCCTGCTCCGCACGGCGTACATCGACGGGTCCAACGCCGGCTGCGGTAGCTGCGGCGGCCAGGTCTTCACCGACCTCACGCCGATTGTCTGGCGGACCCGGGTGATGACCGCCGGCCAGCCACCCGTGGACGGCACCATCGGCACGGCCTTGTTCCGGGCTCACTACCAGGCCGGATCAGGCTGGCAGGTCACCATCTTGGCCTGCTGATCGGGTGCGTGGGCGGTCAGCTCAGGGCCCGGTCGGCGGGATCGGTTCGCCGGAAGCCGTCGCCGCCCGGCGCCGCGACGCCCGCCAGAGTTCGTCGGCGCCCCAGACCAGGACCGGCAGCGGGAGCAGCAGGAGGAGATCGGAGGGCGGGACCGAGGCGGTGCCGAGAACGTGCTGCAGGGGCGGGACGTAGACCACCACGGCCGCGAAGGCGATCTCGAAGGCGATGCCGGCGAGGAGCAGCCGGTTGGTGAGCAGCCCGACGGCGCGCAGGGAGGCGTGCNCGGTGCGGGCGGCGGTGGCCGTGCCGATCTGGCAGGCCACGATCGCGAGGAAGGTCATGGTGGTGGCGCGCAGATAGCCCTCGTGCAGGGGGGTGCCCTTGTCGACGGAGTCGCCCGGGTGCCAGCCGATGCGCCAGAGCACGGCGAAGTAGACGGCCATGACGGCGGCGGCGGAGACGAGGCCGAGAACGGCCCAGGCGCGTAGCAGCATCACCGGCCGGATCACTCCCTCGTTGCGCGGCCTCGGCGGGCGCTCCATCAGGCCCGGCTCGGCCGGCTCCCGGCCCAGCGCCAGCGCCGGCAGCGTCTCGGTGCCCAGATCGATCATGAGGATCTGCAGAACGGTGAGCGGCAGGGGCACCGTGCCGCCGGACAGCGCGAAGACCAGGAACGGGACGAGCTCCGCAACGGCGTGGGCGAAGATGTAGACGATGAACTTCCGGACGTTGTCGTAAACCTGGCGGCCGGCCTCGACGGCGCGGACGATCGTGGCGAAGTTGTCGTCGGTGAGCACCATCGTGGACGCCTCGCGGGCCACGTCCGTGCCGGAGCGTCCCATCGCGACGCCGATGTCGGCGCGGCGCAGGGCGGGGGCGTCGTTCACACCGTCGCCGGTCATCGCGACGACCTCGCCGCGGGCGTGCAGGGCATCCGTGACCCGCAGTTTCGTCTCCGGTGAGCTGCGGGCGAAGACGATCTCGCGGTCGTCGTGCAGGAAGGCGTCGAGGTCGGCCTCTGTCGGATCGCCGAGGTCCTCCGTGGTGACCACCTGCAGGCCCGCCGTGCCCGGCCCGCCGATGCCGACCTGGCGGGCGACGGCCGCCGTGGTCAGGGCATGGTCGCCACTGACGACGTTGATCCTGATCCCGGCGCGGTGGCAGGCCGCGACGGCCTCGGCCACGCCCGAACGAGGCGGATCGGCCAGCCCGACGATGCCCAGCAACCGCAGATTCGTCTCGAGGGCGTCCCGGTCAATCCCACCGGCCTGCCCGCCGCCGAGCGCCGGATCCCCGTCCGGCAGCTCGCGGTCGGCCACGGCGAGGACCCGCAGCCCGTCGGCGGCGAAGTCGGCGAGCCGTCGGGTGAACCCGTCGCGGTCGGCGTCGGTCAGCGGGCGGGATCCCGCGGGCGTCAACAGGCTCACGCAGCGCGCGAGAACCGCTTCCGGGGCGCCTTTGACGGACGCGACGAGGCGCCCGGGCTCGACCTCGTCGACGGTCGACATCCGGCGCGCGCGGGAGTCGAAGGGCGCTTCCGCCCGCCGCCGGGCGGACCGCGCGGCCGGGTCCGTGTCGGCGCCGAGCCACCGGGCGGCGTGCAGCAGCCCGATCTCGGTCGGATCGCCGTGGGCGCCGCGGCCGCGGTCGGGATCGCCCAGATCGGCGTTGGAACAGGCGGCCAGGGCCTTCCCGAGCGGGCCGGACACCGACTCGGGCACCGACACCGGTATGGACGGGGGCGCCGGCATGGACGGGGGCTCCGGTAGGGACGCGGATGCGGTCACGGGCGCGGTCACGGGCGCGGGCACGCTGACGGGCTGGTCGCCCGCGGCCGTCCACAGCCGGACCGGCCGCATCCGGTTCTCGGTGAGCGTCCCGGTCTTGTCGGTGCAGATCACCGTGGTGGAGCCGAGGGTCTCCACCGCGCTGAGCCGGCGCACGACCGCGCCCCCGCGGGCGAGGACCCGCACGCCGACCGCGAGCGCGAGGGTGATGGTGGGCAGCAGACCCTCGGGTACGTTCGCGACGAGCAGGCCGATGGCGAAGACGAGGGCCTCGTTCACGGGGAGCCCGGCCAGGACGCCGAGCGGCAGGAAGGCCAGCCCCACTCCCACCGCGACCGCGGCGATCAGCCAGGCGACCCGACGGACCTGCCGTTCCAGCGGGCTGTCGTCCCGGGAGACCTGTTCGGTCAGGGCCGCGACCCGGCCGATCTCGGTGCGCATGCCGGTCGCCACCACGATCGCGCGCGCGGAGCCGGCGGTGCAGGTGGTGCCGCTGAAGACCAGGTCGCGCGCGGAGAGCAACGGGCCGGTGTCCGGCTCCTCGCCGGCCGAGCGCGGCACCGGGACCGACTCGCCGGTCAGCATCGACAGGTCGGCCTCGACGTAGCCGCTCAGCAGCCGGGCGTCGGCCGGGATCCGATCACCCTCGCTGATCACGATCAGATCTCCGGAGACGACCTCGCGGACGGCGATGCTCTGCTGGACACGGTCCCGGACCACCGTGGCCTGGGGCGGCAGGTAGGCGCCGAGTGCCTCCACAGCGTGCTCGGCGTGCCGTTCCTGGACGAAGGCGACCGCGGCGTTCAGCAGCACCACGGCGACGATCGCGGCGGCGAGCACGGTGCTGCCCGACAGCAGGGCCAGCAACGCGGCCAGCCACAGCAGGAGGGCCAGCGGGTGCACGAGCTGGCGGCCGATCTCCCCCGGCCAGGTGAGCCCCCGCCGCCTCGACAGTTCGTTCGGCCCGTCGGCGAGAAGCCGGCGGGCGGCCTCCCGGCTGCTGAGCCCGTCCGGACCGCTGCGTAGGTCACGGAACAGCAGCGCGAGGGGCTCCCGGGGATCCGACGTCATCGTGTCCGTAGCCGGACGGCTGTTTCCTGGCGTTTCGGTGCTCACGTCAGACATCGCCACGTCCGATCAGGATTTCGAAAGTTCGATCGGGATTTCGGATTTCGGCGTTCACTCGGTCGGGGCCGGGGCGGGATCCCGACCGGGTGCCGGTTCGGCGCCGCCGGAGTCGAGCCGAAACGGCGGGTACTCGTCGGTCATTTCCTGTCGGGACGGATGTTTCCTGGCAGGCCGGACGGTTTCAGGGGCCGTTGTACCCGCCGCCGCTGGTCCTGTCGGGGGGTGCACACCATCCGATCGGCCCCCCGGGAGGGCAGGGGTGCCGCGACCTTCGGCCGGCGCCGGTGGGTCACAGGTCCCGGGCCGGCCGGGAGCGACGTCTGTGTTGCCCGGATCCGCGAGGGGGGACATTGCACCGTGAGGTCGCCGCGCGGTGACAGGAGGAGTACCTCATGAGGCGTGAGATCACGTACAGGGCGCCGGTGACGGTGCCCGCGGACAGCCGGATCCAGCAGGCCGCGCAGCTCATGGACCGGGCCGGAGTCGGATCGCTGATCGTGACCGAGGGCCAGCGTCCGGTGGGAATTGTGACAGATCGTGACATGTCCCTGCGGGTCGTCGCCGGTGCCGTGCCGCTCGACGGCCGGATCGACGCCGTCATGACCTGCGGGGTGGTGAGCGTTGCGCACACGGCCACCTGGGAGGAGGTCGCGCAGGTCTTCGTCGGGCACGCGATCCGCCGCGTGGCCGTGACCGACGGCGATGCCCTCGTCGGCGTGATCACGCTCGACGACCTGCTGGCCGCCGGGACGGACGCGCCGGCCGCGGCCCTGGCCGCCGTGGCCGCCGAGGAGATCGGGCATCCGCGACACGAGGGCGGCCTGCCGCTGCCGTTGAGCGCGCTGCTCCCGCAGACGCGGGCGCTCACCCGGTGGCAGGCCCGGATCGGGGACGCGATCCTGGTCCACCCCGCCAGGGGCGGCGCGCCGCGGGACGGGGAGATCCTCGAGGTCGCGACGCCTGCCGGCGACCCGCCGTTCCTGGTCCGCTGGTCCGACGGCCGGCGCAGCTACGTCTACCCCGGCCCGGACGCCCAGATCCACCACTACGCCGAATCGGCGCAACAGGGGTCCGTGCCGGCCGCTCAGGACGCGTAGCGGGCCCGAGTGCCGATGCGGTGGCGGAACTTGCGGATCTCCTCCAGCCACAGCGCCGAGGAGGCGATGCCCGCCGCCAGCAGCCATTCCCGCCAGCCCAGCGGCGCGGTGTCGAAGAATCCGCGCAGGGCGGGGACGCTGACCACCAGGACCTGGAGCAGGACGACGCCGCCGATCGCCGCCAGCACCGCCCTGTTCTCCAGGGTCCGGGCGTTGAACACCGACGCGGTTTCGCTGCGCAGGTTCAGCAGGTTGAACATCTGGAACAGGGCGAAGGTGGTGAAGGCAACCGTGCCCGCGGTCGTCTCGGCGCCCTGCGCGGGCAGCGGGCCGGGCAGCACGCTGATCGCGATGAGGGTGCCGGCCGCCATCACGGCGGCAAGGCCGATGATGCGGGCCAGCCGGNGGCCCGTCAGCAGGCGTTCCCCGGCCGGTCGGGGCGGGCGGCGCATCGTGTCGGGGGCGGGCGGGTCCACCCCGAGTGACATCGCCGGCGGGCCGTCCATGATCAGGTTGACCCAGAGGATCTGCACCGGGGTGAACGGCGC
This sequence comes from Frankia sp. CpI1-P, assembly GCF_001421075.1. Taxonomy (NCBI): domain Bacteria; kingdom Bacillati; phylum Actinomycetota; class Actinomycetes; order Frankiales; family Frankiaceae; genus Frankia; species Frankia sp. CpI1-P. The sequence continues at coordinate 64,956 of NZ_LJJX01000025.1, forward strand.
GCCGGCCATGATGTCCGCGGATCCCGCGACGAGAAAGATCACCACGAAGGCGATCGCCGTGGTGAGCTGGAACTTCACGAAGTTCACGATGTTGTCGTAGATTCCGCGACCGGAGCGCACCGCCTCGACGACGGTGGCGAAGTCGTCGTCGGTGAGCACCATCGCCGCGGCGTCCTTGGCGACGTCGGTGCCGGAACGGCCCATCGCGACGCCGATGTCCGCCATGCTCAGCGCCGGGGCGTCGTTCACGCCGTCGCCCGTCATCGCGACGATGTCGCCGCGTTCCTGCAACGCCTGCACGATGCGGATCTTGTGCTGCGGCGCGACCCGGGCGATCACGGCGATGCCGTCGAGGCGGCGGCGCAGCTCCTCGTCGTCCCAGCCGTCCAGGTCTCGGCCGAGCACGACGTCGCCGTCGAGACCGAGCTGGCCGGCGATGGCCGCGGCGGTTCCGGCATGGTCGCCGGTCACCATCCGGACCCGGATGCCGGCCTCGCGGCAGGCGGCGAGCGCCGGTCCGGCCGACTCCCGCGGCGGGTCGACGATCGCGACGAGCCCGATCATCGCCAACCGCGCCACCCCGGACAGCGGATCGCCCGGCGGCAGCGCAACCGCGCCGGGAGGATCATCGCGGTAGGCCAGCGCCATCACCCGCAGTCCCCGGTCGGACAGGACGGCGTTGGCCTCGCGCCAGCTCTTCCGGCGGGCGTCGTCGAGCTCGACCACGTCGCCGGTGCGGTCGAGCTGGGCGGTCGACCGTTCCAGCAGCGCGTCCGGAGCGCCCTTGACGAGCAGGCGGGTCGACCGGCCGGCGCCGCCGTCGGCCGCGGGAGCCCGCCGCCCGCCGCCGGCCGCCTGGGTTCCATCGGCTCCGTCGGCTCCATCGGCTCCATCGGCGACATCCTCGACGGGATGCACGGTCGCCATCAGCCGGTAGTCCGCGTCGAACGGGACCTCGGCGAGGCGGGGTCGGCGCCGGCGCCGGGCGCCCACGTCCACTCCGCTCTTGGCGGCGAGGGCCACCAGCGCGCCCTCGGTCGGGTCGCCGACGAGCTGCCCGTCGCCGACGGTCGCGTCCGAGCACAGCGCGAGCACCTCGACGGCCACGGGTGGCAGGCTGGCCGGGGCACCGTCCCCGTCGTGGAGGCGGCCGTCCGGGCCGTAGCCGAGCCCGGTGACGCTCAGCTCCCGGCCACCGGACCAGATCGCGGTGGCGGTCATCTCGTTGCGCGTCAGGGTGCCGGTTTTGTCCGTGCAGATCTGCGAGGTCGACCCGAGCGTCTCCACCGCGGCGAGCCGTTTGACGATCGCGTTGCGTTTCGCCATCCGGGACGTGCCCATCGCGAGGGTGAACGCGACGACCGCGGGCAGCCCTTCGGGGATGGCGGCGACCGCCAGCGACACCCCCGTGAGGAACAGGTCCGCGAGGTCGCGTCCCTGGACGACCCCGAGCACGACCACGACGACGACCACGGCGGCGGCGATCGCCGCGATGGTCCGGCCGAGCTGGTCGACCTGACGCTGCAGCGGCGTGCGTCGGACCGGCGTCTGTTCGAGCAGCTCGGCGATCTGGCCGATCTCGGTGCCCCGGCCGGTCGCGGTCACGACCGCGAGCCCGCGGCCGCGGGTGACGACCGTGTTCATGTAGACCATGTCGGACCGGTCGGCCAGCGCCGCGTCGGGCGGTGCCGCGCCGGTGCCCTTGCCGACCGGTGCGGCCTCCCCGGTCAGGGTCGACTCGCCGACCGCCAGCGTGGCCGCCTCCACCAGCCGCCCGTCGGCGGGGATCCGGTCACCGGCGGCCAGCAGCACGATGTCGCCGGGCACCAGGTCCGCCGGGTCGATCTGTTTCTCGGTGCCGTCGCGGCGCACCGACACGGTCGCGGTCAGCATGCCGCGCAGCGCGGCGAGGCTGGCCCGGGCCCTGGTCTCCTGGATGAAACCCAGCGTGGCGTTCACCAGCACGACGACGCCGATGACGATCGGCGTCTCGAGCGACTTCGACACGACCGCGCTGACGATCGCCGCCACCGCCAGGATGGCGATCAGCAGGTCCGCGAACTGCCGGAGGAACAGCCTCCAGACCGGCTCGACGGCGGGCTCGGCGAGCGTGTTCGGGCCGTACCGCGCCAGCCGGCGGGCGGCCTCCACGCTCGCCAGCCCCTCGGCCGGATCGACGTCGAGGGCGGCGGCGGCCTCGTCGGGGTTGAGCGCATGCCAGACCCGGGCGGCCTGGCCGCCGTCACCGGAGAGCATGTCTCATCCCATCACGGCCAGGGCCACCACCGCGTCCTCGACCGTCATGAACAGGCGGTCCGGGCCGAGCGCGGCGAGCAGGCCGGCGTGCACCAGGTCGTGGTGGACGAGGTGGGACGACCGGGCGATCCCGACGGTGACGCCCCGTCGGCGCAGCCTGTGCAGCAGGTCCCGCAGGGTCTGTGCGGCCGTGTAGTCGATGTCGGAGATGCCGCCGGCGTCGAGCACGAAGGCGTGCACCGGTGAGCGCGCCGCGTCGACGAGGTCGCGGATGCGGGCGGCCGTGTGGTCGGCGTTGCCGTACCAGAGCGGGCCGTAGAGCAGGTAGACGACCACGCCGGGCACCTGTTCGGTGGGCTGCCCGACGTCGACCGGAATCCAGTGATCGGTACCGGGTTCGCGGCCCAGCACCACATCGGCGGGACGGGCGGCCCGCCAGGTGCGGTCCGCGAGCGCCAGCACCATCGCCACGATGACGCCCTGTTCGACCCCGACCAGCGCCACCGCCGCGGTCGTGACGACGGCCAGCGCGTACTCGAGCCGGTCGAACCGCCGGATCGTGCGCAGCTCGGTGATCCGCAGCAGCCGGGACGCGACGAAGACGAGGATGGCGCCGAGGGCGGCCTGCGGCAGATTCCGCAGCACGCCGGCGGCCCCGGTGACGAAGCCGAGCGTGAGGCCGGCCGCGACCACGGCGCAGACCTGCGTGCGGCCGCCCGTCGCGACCACGATCGCGGTCCGCGGCGGGCTCGCGTTCACCGCGAACGATCCCCCGAGACCCGCCAGCAGGCTGCCGGCACCCACGGCCACCAGGTCGCGGTCGAAGTCGCCCGCGGTCCCGGGGGCCGGGGCGGCCCCGCGCTCGGTCGCCGCCGTCTGGATCACGCACAGGAAGGTGACGACCAGCGCCGCCGGCAGGAGGTGGCGCACCTCGCTCCACGGCGCCGACGGCAGGCCGACGGTCGGCAGGCCGGCCTGGACCGGGCCGACCGTCTCGACGCCCCGGGAGCCCAGCCCGAGCCAGGCGACCGCCACGGTCGATCCGATCACGCCGAGCAGCGCACCCGGTATGCGGCGGTCGAGGCGTTCGCCCGCGACGATCACAGCGAGGACGAACGCCGCGATGGCCACCGCCCAGCCGTTGGTGTGGCCGAGCCGGCCGGCGACGGCACGTAACCGGCCGATGGTGTTCGTCCCCTCCCCGGGGACGCCCAGGACGGCGGGGAGCTGGCGGACGAGGATCTGCACGGCGATGCCCGCCAGCACCCCCGTGACCACCGGCGTGGACAGGAACTGGGAGACCCAGCCGAGCCGGAGCAGACCGACCGCGGTGACCAGCAGTCCGACCATCACCGCGAGGATCGCGAGGGACTGGACGTAGGGCGGACTGCCCGGGGAGCCGACGGTCGCCGCCGCCGCGGCCAGCAGCGGCGCGATCGTCGAATCGGCCCCCACCGAGAGCTGGGGATGGCGGCCGAGCACGGCGAACATCAGCGATCCGGCGACGAAGGCGTACAGGCCGGCCCAGGCCGGTGCGCCCGCCAGGCCCGCGGTGGCGACCTGCTCCGGTACGGCGACGCCGGCGAGGGTCAGCCCGGCGGCGAGATCCCGACCCAGCCAGGCGGCCCGGTAGCCGCGCAGGGTCGGGATGATCGGCCAGGAGGTCACAGTGCATCCCTGTATACAGGGATGCCGCCGGCCGGCGCCTACCCGGGCTGCTCGTCCTCGCCGGGGTTCAACCGGGCCGCGAGCACGCCCGGCACCGCCCGCACCAGCCGCAACGCCGTCTCCGGCTCGGGCAGGCCCGCGACGACGAGGGTCACCTCGCCCTCGGTGACCTCGACGGTCGGGCGCAGGCCGCCGTCCCACCGGGCGAGCACGTCCCGCACGTCCGCGGCGATCTCGGCGTCGGGGCGGGCCAGCGGACGGAGCAGGTCGCTGCGGCTCACCAGGCCGACCAGGCGCTGATCCTGATCAAGGATGGGCATCCGGGTGATGTGCTCGGACAGCATCGTCTGGATGATGTCCGCGACATCGGTGTCGGTGCGGGCGGCCACGACGGGGCTGGTCATCGCCTCGCCGGCGGTGAGCGGCACCCGGTCGTCGATCGGCAGGTCGCGGCGGAGGTGGCGGCGAGGGTCGGGGGTGGACTCGACCGCGATGAGGTCGGCCTCCGTGATCATGCCGAGCAGCCTGCCGTCCTCGTCGACGACGGGGACGGCGCCCACCCCGCGGTGGACGAGGAAGACGGCCACCTCCTTGAGTGGGGTGTCGGGGGTCACCACGCAGACCTTGGGTGTCATGATCTCGTCGGCGCGCACGACCTGCCTCCTGGACGTCGGCGGCACGGGGCCCGTGGGGGCCGCGCGGTGCCACGCGGCGGCCCTGTGTCGAGGATCTCCCCGCCGGCCTGCGGTGGACAGGGACGAACGACACACCGGCCCGGACCTTCGGCCCTCGATCGGGAGCCGTCTGCGGAGGATCGTCCCGAACGAGGGTCGCCGCAGGGAGGCGTCTCGCCGGCAAGGGGATGATCCTTCATGTTCACGGTTCGTATCCATGGGTTCGGCGGTCAGGACGTGCTGGCCGCCGCCGAGCTGCTGTCCGTCGCGGCGTACACCGACGGTCGGCACGGGCAGGCCTTCCGCGTCGGCGGCCAGGAACGGACCGGCTCCCCGACGGTCGCCTGCTGCCGGATCGACGACCGGCCGCTGCCCGCCCGGGAGCCGGTGCTCACGCCGGACGCCGTCGTGGTTCGCGACCCGGCGTTGCTGGGCGTTCACGAGGTGTTCGACGGCCTCGGCCCGGACGGCTACGTCCTGATCGACGCCACCGGTGCCGCCGGCCGGTTCGGGCTGGCGGCGGCCGCCGGCCGCCGGCCGGAGCGAACGGTGGCGGTGCCCGCGAGCGAGATCGCGCGGCGTGAGCTCGGGCTCGCGCTGCCCAACGCTGCCCTGCTGGGCGGTCTTGCCGCGCTGACCGGCGTCGTGTCGCTCGCTTCGGTCGAGACGGCGATCCGGGAGTCGTTCGGCGGCCGGTTGGCGCACGACAACGTCGAGGCGGCGCGGGATGCCTTCGCGTTCGTCCGGTACCAGCAGCGGGAGCGCCTCGGCGCCGCCGCGGCGGAGGCACCGGCACCGGCGGAGGTACCGGCGCCGGCGGAGGTACCGGCGCCGGCGGAGGTGCCGGCGCCGTAGGGGCTGCCCTCGGGCCGGCCGCGAGCGGTGAAGGCCGGGTACCTGATGCGCCGCGGCCGTGGATTGGGACGATGGGGGTATGCGAATCGTCAGCACGTCCCTGCTTGGCCAGCTGGTCGCGGGGCATCTTGCCGGCCGCGGTGACGGGGCCGCCGGGCGGCGGCCGGTGGTGGTGGCGTCGGGGAACTTCGCCAGTCCGGGGGTGGCCCTGCGGGTGGTGGACGAGGTCGTCGAGTCCTACCGGTTGTTCGTGCTCAATCCGCAGGCGGGCCTGCCGGTGCGGGCGGGGGTGTCGCATGTGACGCCGTTCGTCGGTCCCGGCATGCGGGGGCTGGCGACGTTGGAGTACGTGCCGTGCCGGTTGAGCCTGGTTCCCCGGCTGCTCGCCGGGCCCTACCGTCCGGATGTCGTCGTGGTGCACACCAGCCCGCCGGTGAACGGGCGGGTGTCGCTCGGCACCGAGGTCAACATCCTGCCGGCGGCGGTGGAGGCGGCGCGGGCCGGCGGGGGGCTGGTCGTCGCCCAGCTCAATCCGGCGATGCCGTACACGTTCGGGGACGGGGAGCTGTCCTTGGAGATGATCGATCTGGCCGTCGAGGCGGAGCAGCCGCTGTCACAGCCNGCGGTGAGAGCGGGTGACGAGGTGGGGCGGGCGATCGGGGAGCGGGTCGCTGCCCTGGTCGTCGATGGTGCGACCCTGCAGCTCGGGATCGGTGGGGTGCCGAACNCCACGCTCGCCGCGCTGACCGGCCGCCGTGGGTTGCGCGTGTGGACCGAGACGTTCTCCGACGGTGTGCTGGCCCTCGATCGGGCCGGTGCGCTCGATACCGGTGCCGATCTGGTCACCAGCTTCCTGTTCGGTTCGGCGGAGCTGTACGGCTGGGTGGATCGCAACCCGCGGGTGCGGCTGCTGCGTACCGAGACCGTGAACGATCCCGGCACGATCGCCCGCCGNCCGGCGATGATGTCGATCAACACCGCGTTGCAGGTGGACCTGCACGCGCAGGTGAACGCCTCCCACGTGCGGGGGCGGGTCTGGTCCGGCTTCGGTGGACAGCCCGACTTCGTCGCCGGTGCCCTGCACGCGGCGGGTGGCCATGCGGTGATCGCGCTGCCGAGCTGGCATGCCAAGTCGGACACCTCGACGGTCGTGGCGTCCCTCGGTGAACCGACGACCAGCTTCCAGCACAGCTACCTCGTCAGCGAGCNCGGCACCGCCTCGCTGTGGGGGCGCAGCGTGCAGGGGCAGGCCCGCGACATCATCGCCCACGTCGCCGACCCCCGCGCCCGCGACGGGCTCACCCAGCACGTCGAGGCCCTGGCCGTGGCGCCCTCGGGCTGAGCGCGCGATCTTCCTGCCGTGGCCCGGGGCGGGGTTGCGGCAGGGTGGCCGGTTCCCGGCAGGTCGGTCAGTCCTCGCCGGTCAGCTTCAGCGCGTAGACCGCGGCCTGTGTCCGGCTGGTCATGTCGAGCTTCTCCAGGATGCTGGAGACGTAGTTCTTGACCGTCTTCTCGGACAGGTGCACCCGGGTACCGATCTGCCGGTTGGTGAGACCTTCGGCGATGTACTGAAGGATCTCGCGTTCCCGGGCGCTGAGGGACGCCAGCGCCGGATCCTTCTTCGGCCCCTCGCGCATGCGTTCGAGCACCCGGCGGGTGACCGACGGGGAGAGCAGCGACTGCCCGGCTGCGACCGAACGGATGGCGCTCACGAGGTCGTTGCCACGGATCTCCTTGAGCACGTAACCGGCCGCGCCCGCCATGATGGCGGAGAACAGCGCCTCGTCGTCGTCGTAGGACGTCAGGATCAGACAGGCGATGTCGGGGTGGGCGGAGCGGATGTCCCGGCACACGTCGATGCCGCTTCCGTCGGGGAGCCGCCNGTCGAGGACGGCGACGTTCGGCAGGAGAGCCGGGATCCGGCGCAGCGCCTCGGCGGCGAGACCGGCCTCGCCGACGACCTCGATGTCGTCGTGGCGTTCGAGGGTCTGTCGTAGACCGTTGCGCACGATCTCGTGATCGTCGAGGATGAACACCCGGATCGTCTCCATGCGCAGGACGATACGGCGCTCTTCCCGCTCGGTCAGGCGGAGCCGCCAACGTCCCACTCTGGACTTCTGGCCTGGCCCCGGTGCGGCCCGGGGGATNGGGCACCGTCCGCGCCGCCACCCCGGTGTGGCATGCCCGACTCCGGGCGGGGAGACCGTTGGTCCGCCCGGGCAGGACGATCGGCCCGTGTGGCCGGGTGGCCGCCGCGGGATGGTCATCTCATGAATCTCCCCGGCATTCACCTGTCCCGGTCGGCCGTGGCGTCCAGCCCGGACGCGCAGAACGGTACGGCCGTCGTGGACCCGCGCCCGCCGCACCGGGCGATCGAGCCCGGCAGCCGGTCCTGCTGCTGCCCCTCCGAGCCGGTCGCGCAGATCGTGCTCGCCCCGGGCGAGACGCATGCCCATGAGGTCGACATCCTGCTGTGCGCCCACCATCTGCGCCGCAGCGCCCTGGTACTGAGATCGTTGGGGGTCGCCGTCTACGACCGGAAGGGCAACCTCATCGAGGACCCGGCCAGGGTGTTCGGCCGGGATCGCTGATCCCGAACACGGGCGGACGAGGGGCTGTGCCCGTGAAGTGGATGACCCCACAGAGGTATCTGATCGAGGAAGCGGTCGTCCGGACCGTTCCCGACCGCCCGTCCCGGGTCCTTCGGGTGACCCGTGACGGGCATGAGGTCGAGCGTTATGCCTCCTGGATCGACCTGATGGTCGCCCTGGACGTCCACCGGATGGTCGAGCTCGACTGACGAGGTCGACTGACGAGGTCGGCGGACGAGGGCGACGGACGAGGGCGATCGACGAGCTCGCCNCCGTCGGCGCCGCGGGCCTGTGACGAACGTCCCGAAAATCCCCTACCAACGCCGCGCGATCTCTGTTCGAAAGTCGGTCGTCCGCACGGCCGCCAATCGCGACAGTCAGTGCAGGAAGCAACCGGCTGCCCGGTGGGGCGAGGATGCGGGAGGCGCAGATGAGGACCGGAACCATTCTTGTCGGAGTCGACGGTTCGGCGGGATCCGAGAGCGCATTGCGGTGGGCCGTGCGGGAGGCGCGGCTGCGGCCCGGACCGGTCACGGCCGTGTTCGGCTGGACGGCGGAGGGTCCGCGCGGCGTGTACCGCGCCGCCCCCCACGCCGACCACGACGCGCTGGCCCGGGCCGCGGCGGCGGTCCTCGACCGGGCCGTCGTGGACGTGGTCGGCCAGGACGGGCGGGTCGGCCAGGACGGGCGGGGCGCGGTAGGTCAGCTGGTCGTCGAGGCCGACCCGGTCGAAGCACTGATCAAGAACGCGGGCACGGCCGAGATGATCGTGGTGGGGGCGCGGGGGCACGGGCCGGTGCACCGGATGCTGGCCGGCTCGATCAGTCAGGGCGTCGTGCACCACGCGCCGGTGCCGGTCGTGGTGACACGCGGATCCGTCCCCGCGGTCGAGGAGCGCGACAGCCGGCCGGTGGTCGTCGGGGTCGACGGCTCGCCGTCCTCGCTCGCCGCCCTGACCTGGGCCGCGGTCGAGGCCGAGGCGCGCGGCGTCCAGCTGCGGGTGGTGCACGCCTGGGGCAGCGGCAACGTCGTGGGCCCGGCCCTGATCGCCTCCTGGCAGCAGTCGCTGGTGGGACAGGCGCAGCGCACCCTCGACGCGGCGGTGGCCGACGGCGTGGGGGAGAGGGCGAACGTCGACGCGGTCGTCACGGGCGACCTGCCGGCCCAGGCCCTGCTGCGGGAGTCCGGCGACGCCCAGCTCCTCGTCGTCGGCAGCCGGGGTCGGGGCGGCTTCGCCGAGCTGGTCCTCGGCTCGGTGAGCCACCAGTGCGTCCTGCACGCCGCCTGCCCGGTCGCGGTCGTGCGCACCGGCCCGCGGTAACACGGTCGATCGGGCCAGGACCGACTTCGGCCGCCTCGACATCCTGGCCAACAACGCCGGTCTCGGGCGGCTACGTCTCGCAGCTGTGATCCCGTGACCGCAGGATCCCGTGACCGCAGCCTGGGCTGCGGCCGTCTCCGAGTCTTCCCGCGTGTCTCGGCGAACAGCGAGGTGAGTGTCTGGGCCTCGTCATGAGGACCGAGGACGGTAAGATCCTGCGCGAGATCATCGGCCGTGGCGACCGTTTGCGGATGCTCCTCTCCGAGCACGTCCTCGCAGCAAGCTGATCCGCCCGGATCTCGCCCAGCTGGCCGGGTTTCGCCGCCGGTTCAAGCACGAGGCGGACAGCGCCCGCCGCGTCGCGCGATTCTGCACGGCGGCGGTCCTCGACGTCGACACCACCGCCGACCCGCCGTATCTGGTCACCGAGTACGTCGACGGCCCGACCCTGGCCGAGNCGGTCGGTGGGCGGGGTCCTCATCTACGCCGGAACCGGCCGCTATCCGTGTTCAGCCGATCGGAGTGCGTCCCTTGCCGTCCAGCGGGACCGACGGCCACACGGAACGCCGGATCCGGTGCGGCCGACGAAGCCGAACCTTCGGGTGCAGCACCCCTGCCGGCACCGAAACATACGGCCGGATCGAAAGGGGAGAGCACTTTCAGCGGTCACCCGTGAGGCGCTCGGTCAGGTCAGCGGTTCGGATTCCGCCCCCGCCACCGTNCAGGCCTTGCAGGTGGACGCGCGGGCCGGCCGGGGCCGACCCGCGCGGATGGTGGGGGCACCTGCAGGTGGGACTACTGGCCTGCGCCCGTGGCGGCCACCGAGCCCAGCAGCGAGGCGTTGCCGGAGTCGGCCTCCGCCTTGCGGCGGCCCATGCTCTTGGGCTCGATGTCGACGTCGGCCGCCTCGGCGCGCAGCGCGGCGACGGTGGACTTCTCCCTCGGCCGGATGGCGAAGGGGTCGAACGAGAACGCCCGCATCGCGTTCTCGTGGGTGATCTTGTTGATGTCGGCGTCCGAGACCCCGGCGAGGTCCTTGAACAGCTTCTCGGGACCGTGCGGCCAGGTGGAGTCCGAGTGCGGGTAGTCCAGCTCCCACATGATCTTGTCGATGNCGACCTGGTCGCGCAGCTTCACGCCCACCGGGTCGTCGATGAAGCAGGTCCAGATGTGGTCGTAGAAGACCTGGCTGGGCAGCCGGCCGCCGAGGTCGGTGAACGTCCACGCGTGGTGGTGCTGGTAGACGTAGTCGGCGCGCTCGAGGGCGTAGGGCAGCCAGCCGATGCCGCCTTCGGACAGGGCCATCTGCAGGTTCGGGATCCGCTTGAAGATCCCGGAGAAGACCAGGTCGGTGACCGCCATCAGGCTGTTCACCGGGGTCAGGGCGATCATGACCTCCGGCGGGGCGTCCGGGGCGGTGATGTTCATCGACGACGACGAGCCGATGTGGATGTTGACGACCACGTTGTTGTCCGCGCAGGCGCGCAGGAACGGGTCCCAGTACTCGGTGTGGTAGCTCGGCAGGCCCAGCTTGGTCGGGTTCTCCGAGAAGGTCACCGCGTGGGCGCCCTTCGCCGCGACCCGGCGGATCTCCTCGGCGGCGAGCTCGGGGTCCCACAGGACGGGCAGGGTGATCGGGATCAGCCGGTCCGGGTGGGAGCCGGCCCACTCGTCGATGTGCCAGTCGTTGTAGGCGCGCACGCTGGCCAGCGCGAGGTCCTTGTCCTTCGCGCGCAGGAAGAGCTGGCCGCAGAAGTGCGGGAAGGTGGGGAAGTTGATGCCCGCGAGCACGCCGCCGGCGCTCATGTCCCGCACGCGCTCGTCGGCGTCATAGCAGCCGGGGCGCATCTGGGCGTACTCGGTCGGGTCGAGCCCGTACTCCTCCGGGGGACAGCCGGCGACGGCGTTGAGGCCGACGTTCGGGGCGAAGCCGTCCTCGAACGCCCACAGGTCNCCGCCGTTGGGGCCCTTGACGATGTGCGGAGCCCGGTCCTTGTACTTCGCGGGGATGTGCGCGTCGAACATCGTGGGCGGCTCCACGACGTGGTCGTCGACGCTGATCAGGATAAGGTCTTCGACCTGCATGACACTCCTTGACGCTTACAGAGGACGGAGGAACGCACCGGATTTCTCCCTGCTCCTCGTCGGTGAACGTGACGCAGCTCTATGAGCTGTAACACTACTAAGACTACCGTCAGGATGGAAGCGTTGTCGGCGATGGAAGCGTTGTCGGCGATGGGAGCGCTCCCGGCGATGGGAGCGCTGTCGGCGAGGGGAGGGGTGCCGGCCTCGGACCGGCTGCGGCGATCCGATCCCGGCGCGGATCAGAACGCCGAGCGGTGATGGCCGCCGTCGACCTCGATCCAGTTGCCGGTGACGTAGCCGGCCTGCTCCGAGCACAGGTAGACGATCATCGAGGCGATCTCGTCCGGACGGCCGAGGCGCGCGGCGGGCACCCGCGCGTTGGTGCGCATCCATTCGCGGCGGGCCTGCTCGTCGTNCACGCCGACGTTGGCGTCCATGTAGGCGATCGCGTTGGCGGTCTCGATCCAGCCCGGCGCGACCGTGTTCACGGTGATGCCGTAGCGGGCGTACTCGTCGGAGACGGTCTTGAGCAGGCCGATCGTCGACGGGCGGGTGGCGTTGGCGATGGCGTGGTGGATCGCNCCCACCGGCTCCTTGGCGGTCGCCGAGCCGATGTGGACGAAGCGCCCCCAGCCGGCCTCGCGCATCCCGGGCAGCACGGCGTGCAGCAGGTAGACCTGGCTCATCGTGTAGCTGCGGAACGAGTCGACGTAGTGCTCGGGCTCGGTGATGTCCTCGAAGTCGCCCGGGATGTTGAAGACGGTCTGGCCGATCACGATCAGCGGCGGGCCGAACGTCGAGGTGACCTCGGCGACCGCCCGGTCGACGTCGGCGCGGTCGGTGAGGTCGGCCGGGACCCCGATCGCGGTGCCGCCGTCGGCCGTGATCTGCTCGACCGCCTCGTCGATGGCGGTCTTCGTCCGGGCGACGATCGCCACCTTGCAGCCTTCGGCGGCGAGCAGGCGGGCGGCCTCGCGGCCCATCCCCTTGCTCCCGCCGGTTAAGAAGACGACCTTGCCGGCGATGCCGAGATCCATGCGTTGTGCCTCCTGGGCGTGAGTGCCCGCTCGCTCGCCGGCCTGCGGCCGGGGCGTCGGGTGGTCAAGCGGGGAACGTCGGTCGGCTCCGGGGCCCGCGCCTCGCCGCGGGGATCGCGGCGGGGAACGAGGTGTGGTCAAGCCGGCAGCCGCGATGTAGAACACAATTCTAGGAACGTCCTGGCGGGAGCGTCAACGCATCGGCGGCGCCNCCACGCGGGGCGTGGGCGGCCGAACCGCCCCCGTGCCGGGCTGGCGCGGGGGAAACTTGATGATTCCGTCAAGTTCTGGTCGCCCCGACGGACTGACGAGGTGATCCCGATCTTGGTGATCATCGTGGGGTGCGGCCGGCAGGCCGACCATAGGGAGACCAGGTGTTGATCTTATGACGTTTCCGCTCACGGGTATCAAGGTGCTGGAGTTCTCCGAGCACGGTTTCGTGCCGTCCGCCGCGGCGGCGCTGGCCGACTTCGGCGCGGACGTCGTCAAGCTGGAACGGCCCACCGGCGATCCGATGCGCCAGATCCACGCCAACCGCCTCGTTCCCGAGGCCGATGGCGAGGAGTTCATGTTCGAGCTGGTCAACCGCAACAAGCGGGGCGTCGCGCTCGACGTGGAGACGGCGGCCGGCCGGGCCGTGTTCGAACGGCTCGTCCGCTGGGCGGACGTCTACATCACCAACCAGTTGCCCCGGGTGCGGCGCAAGCTGCGCACCGAGCCCGCGGACCTGCTGGCGATCAACCCGAAGCTCGTCGTGGCCAAGGGCCACGGCCAGGGCCAGGCCGGCCCGGACGCCGAGGCCGGCGGCTACGACGGGGTCTCCTACTGGGCCCGCGGCGGCGTCGCCCACGTCCTCACCGCGCCGGACGCGCCGGAGCCGACGATGCAGCGCCCAGCCCTCGGCGACGTGCCGACGGGCATGTACCTCGCCGGCGCGGTCTGCGCCGGCCTCGTCCACGTCCTGCGCACCGGCAAGGGCGTCGTCGTCGACACCGCCCTGCTCAACGGCGCGACCTGGACGATGGGCCCCGACCTCGCCTACAGCTCGCTGACCGGCCGCCAGATGCAGATGACCGGCGGCGGCCCGCGCAGCCCCCTGGTCAACACCTACCGCACCGGCGACGGCCGCTTCGTCAACCTCGTGATGCTCGACGAGGCCCGCTACTGGGCGCCCGCCTGCACCGCCGTCGGCCTGCCCGAGCTGATCGACGCCTACCCGGACGCCGCGTCGCGCCGGTCCGCCTGGGGCGAGCTGGGCGACCGGTTCCGGGCGGCGATCGGCGCGCTCACCCGCGCCGAGTTCGACGCCCGGCTGCGGGAGCAGGACTGCATCTTCTCGTTCTACGCGGTGCCGGAGGAGGTCGTCGGCGACCCGGCCGTCGTCGACAACGGCTACCTCATGGCCCATCCGACCCGCCCCGGGCTGCGTCTGCCCGGCGCGCCGGCCCAGTTCGACGACGCGCATCCGGTGATGCGCCTGGCCGCGCCGGCGCTCGGCGAGCACTCCCGCGAGGTGCTGCGCGAGCTCGGCTACGACGCCGAGGAGATCGACCGGCTGGTCAAGGACGGCGTGCTCGGCAGCCCGCCGCCCGCCTGAGCGTCCCGCCCGGCTGAGTCGCCGCCCGGCTGAGTCGCCGCCTGCCGCCCGGCGGATGCGTGGGAGCGGGCCTTCCTGTCTCGTCCACAGGGTTGCACGTCCGAGATATCCCTGTGGAGGAGACAGCTGGCGCCGCTCCCACGCGCACCGTCCGCGGGGCGCGGGGCGCGGGGGCGCGGACTAGCCGGCGACCGGCTCGTTCGGGACGACGCGGGGGACGACCGGCTGGTGGCTGGTCGCGCCGCCGTCGACGGTGAGCTGGGTGCCGGTGACGTACTTCGACTCGTCGGCGGCCAGGTAGACCGCGGCCGCGGCGATGTCGGCGGGTTCGCCGAGCCGCGGCAGCGACAGCATGCTGCGGATGACGTGCATGTACTCCTCGTCGGCGAGCAGCTTGCGCATGGTGTCGCCGTCGGTGTTGATGAACCCGACGATGATCGCGTTGGCGCGGATGGAGTCCGGGCCGTAGTCGACCGACATCTGCCGGGTCAGCGAGTTGATCGCGCCCTTGGACGCCTGGTAGGCGGGTCGGGAGCGCACGGACAGGATGCTCGACGACGCCGAGATGTTGATGATCGAGCCGCCGCCCGCCGCGCGCATGTGCGGGATCGCGTACTTGCTGGCCCACAGCGTCCCGTACAGCGCGGTGCGGACGGTGTAGTCGAAGTCCTCGTTGGTGATCTCGTCGACGTGGTTGTCGACGCCGCTGATCGTCACGTCCGTCGCCGCCGCGTTGTTCACCAGCACGGTGACCGGGCCGTAGGCGTCGACGGTTGNGGCGATGGCGCCCGCGACGTCGGACTCGATCTGGTTGTCGGCGCGCACGAACGTCGCGGTGCCGCCGGCGTCGCGTAACTCCTTCTCCAGCGCGGTGCCGGTGGACTCGTTGCGGCCGGTGAACGCCACCGATGCGCCCTCGTCGACGAACATCCGCACGATCCCGGCGCCGATGCCGGCGGTACCGCCGGTGACCAGCGCGACCTTGCCCTGAAGCCTCATGTGCCGTCCTCTCGGTGCGACCGGTACGACCGGGTCTGCTGCTGGTGCGGGCCGCTCATCCCTTGCCCGCGGCCTGCACGGCGATCGCGGCGAGCTCTCCCGGGGTGCTGCCGCGGTGCTCGCGCAGGATGTGCCGCAGCGTCAGGTCGACGTCGGCGCCCTCGGCCCGCAGCGCCGCGACGGTGGAACGCTCGCGCGGGCGGTGGGAGAAGGCGTCGAAGTCGAACGCCCGCAGCGCGTTGAGGTGCGTGATCGCGTTGACCTCGTCGTCGGGGATGCCGGCCAGCGAGCGGGCCAGCTCCTCGGGGCTGTTCGGCCAGGTCGAGTCGCCGTGCGGGTAGTCGCACTCCCACATGATCGTGTGCAGGCCGACCCGCTCCCGCAGCACGAGCCCGGCCGGGTCGTCGATGAAGCAGCTGTAGATCTGGTCGCGGAACAGCTCGCTGGGCAGCCGGTCGCCGAGCTCGGTGCCCGTCCACGCGCGGTGGTGGCGGTAGACGTAGTCGCAGCGCTCGAGGGTGTAGGGGATCCAGCCGATGCCGCCCTCGGACAGCGCGATCCGCAGGTCCGGGTAGCGGGGGAGCACGCCGGAGAACAGCAGGTCGGTCAGGGTCGACTGGGTGTTCATCGGGCTGAGCGCGATGGAGACCTCCATCGGCGCGTCCTCGGCGGTCACCGGCACCTGCGACGACGAGCCGATGTGCAGGCAGACGACGACGCCCGTCTCCGCGCAGGCCGCCCAGAACGGGTCCCAGGAGCGGTTGTGCAGGCTCGGCAGGCCGAGCTTCGCCGGGTTCTCCGAGAAGGTCACCGCGCGGCAGCCCTTCGCGGCCACCCGGCGGATCTCGTCGGCCATGAGCTCGGCGTCCCACAGCGGCATGACGGCCAGCGGGATGATCCGGCCGGGGTGGGCGCCGGCCCACTCGTCGATGTGCCAGTCGTTGTAGGCGCGCACGACGGCGAGCCCGAGCTCGCGGTCGGNGGTGGCCCGGGTCAGGAACTGGCCGCAGAACTGGGCGAAGGTCGGGAAGTTCAGGCTGGCCAGCACTCCGTTGACGTTCATGTCCCGGATGCGCTCGTCGATGTCGTGACATCCCGGCCGCATCTGGTCGAACCGGGTCGGGTCCAAGCCGTAGTCCTCCGGGCGCACGCCGGCGACCGCGTTGAGGCCGATGTTGGGGGTGATCTGCCCCTCGTAGGTCCAGATCTGGTTGCCGTCCGCGGTCTCGACGACGTGGGGCGCGCGGTCGCGATAGCGGGCGGGGATGTGCGCGTCGAACATGGTGGGCGGCTCGACGACGTGGTCGTCGACGCTGACGAGGATGAGGTCACCGACATCCATGGGGCGCTCCTGTCAGGGGGCGAGCAGGCGAGTGGGCGAGTGGGTGAGCGGCGGTCAGGCGGTGGGGACGGTGACGCCGATGTTGTCGACCAGCGGCGTGGTGCCGAAGCGGACCGAGGCGAGCAGGCGGACCTCGCCGTCGCTGGGGCCGCCGTCCGCGGCCGGGTCGAGGGTGTCCAGCGGGCGCAGCGTCGCCGCCTCGACGGCGACGATGTAGTCCGGGTCGGCGACCGGGCGCAGCCGGGCCAGGGCGACCTCGGCCGCGGCGCGGGCATCGCGTTCCCCGGCGGCGATCGCGTCGGCCGCGGCGGTCAGCGCGGCGTACAGCGCCGGCGCGGCGGCGCGCTGCTCGGGGGAGAGCTTGGTGTTGCGGCTGGAGATCGCCACCCCGTCGGGCTCCCGGCGGGTGGGGCAGCCGATGACCCGCGACGGCAGGTGCAGGTCCTCGGCCATCCGCTGGAACATCACCAGCTGCTGCCAGTCCTTCTCGCCGAAGAACGTCAGGCAGGGCCCCGCGATGTTGAGCAGGGTGGCGACCATCGTGACGAGCAGCTCCATGTGCTCGCCCTCGGGCATGCCGGTCAGGTGCCGCAGCATCCCCGGCATGGCCATGAAGGTGTTCGAGGGCCGCTGGTAGAGGTCGTGGCGCAGCGGGATGTAGAACACGTCTACACCGGCCGCCTCGAACAGCGCCTGGTCGTGGGCGAGGTCGCGGTTGTAGGCCTGCACGCCGCCGGAGGCCCATTCCAGCTTCAGCGCGCCGTTCCAGAACACCGCGACGACGTCGCACTCCTTCTTCGCCTCTTCGACCAGGGAGATGTGCCCGGAGTGGGTGCCGCCGCTGGTGCCGACCATGGCGACCCGTCGCCCGGCCGCCCGCTCGGCGTCGAGCAGCTCGCGGACCTCGGCATGCTTCTCAGTGGTGATCATGACGCGCTCCAGGGTCGAGGATCATCGCCGCTCTCTTCCGGGGAAAAGGGGGCGGGGAAAGATGGTGAGGGGATGTGATGACACTCACGGATCGCTGTCGCCGTGTCAAAGTACCGTTCAGAAAGCTGAACAAGCGTTCAGTCGGCGGACATGCGTGAGCCACCGCGTCGCGACTGCTCGCGAACGCGGTGGCTCAGACGGTGCTGTACGGCGGTGCTGTACGGCGGTGCCGGGCGGTGGGCGCTAAGGCCGGTTCTTGTCGGCTGGCAGGATCGCGGGGGCGTTGCGCCAGTCGTCCAGGCCGTACTCGGCGGTGCCGACGTACACCTTGCCGCCGGAGACCTCGCTCCAGTGCGCGTGGTTGAGCTGGTGCAGGGTGAAGGCGGAGTCGAGCGCCGAGCTGAAGCCCATCGCGTCCTGCGCCTGGTTGACCGACTCCTTGACCAGCAGCGCCGCCATCGTCGGGACCTTCGCGATCCGGGCGGCGAACTCCACCGTCCGCTCGGAGATCTCCGCGACCGGGAAGACCTTGCTGACCATGCCGAGCGCGTGCGCCTCGTCGGCGCCGAGGGAGTCGCCGGTGAGCAGCAGCTCCTTGGCCTTGCGCGGGCCGAACTCCCAGGGATGGGCGAAGTACTCCACCCCGCACATGCCCAGGCGGGTGCCGACGACGTCGGCGAACACGGTGTTGTCCGCGGCCACGATGAGGTCGCAGCACCAGGCCAGCATCAGCCCGGCGGACAGCACGTTGCCGTGCACCTGGGCGATGGTGATCTTGCGCAGGTTCCGCCAGCGCTTCGTGTTCTCGTAGTAGTAGTGCCACTCCTGGCGGGTGCGGTTCTCCGCGCCGCCGTAGGAGGCACCGTTGCACAGGAAGGTCGGGTGCAGATCGGGGCCGTCCGGGTCGCGCTCGGCGAGGCTCTCCGGGGTGCCGAGGTCGTGGCCCGCGGAGAACGACGCGCCGGCACCGCGCAGGATCACCACGCGCACGCCGTCGTCGGCCTCCGCCCGCGCGAACGCCTCCCCGAGCTCGACGAGCAGGCCCCGGTTCTGGGCGTTGCGCGCCTTCGGCCGGTTGAGGGTGATCCGGGCGATCCGGCCGTCGGCGAGCGTGTCGTAGTCGATGTAGCGGTAGGTCATGCACGCACCTCTCGCGGCGCCTCTCGCGGCGCGGCCGCCAGCCGGGCACGCAGCGCCTTCTTGTCGATCTTTCCGGTCGGCAGGACGGGCAGCTCGTCGACGATCACCGCGTACCGCGGCGACTTGTAGCGGGCGATCCGGGTGGCCACGTGCTCGCGCAGTTCGCCCGAGATGAGCTCGGCGCCTGCGCCACTCTCGGCACCGGGCGCGAGGACGACGACGGCGCACACGGCCTCGCCCCACCGCTCGTCGGGCACGCCGACCACGGCGCACTGCACGACGGCGGGATGGGTGAGCACGGCGTCCTCGACCTCCAGGGAGTAGATGTTCTCCCCGCCGCTGATGATGACGTCCTTCTTGCGGTCGACGAGGTGCAGCAGGCCCTCTTCGTCGAAGACGCCGACGTCGCCGGTGTGGCACCAGCCGTCGGCCAGGGTCACGCCGGTGGTCGCCGAGTCGTTCCAGTAGCCGCGGAACATCGCCGGGGAGGCCACGACGATCTCGCCGGGCACGCCGGGCGGGCACTCGACGCCGTCGTCGTCGAGGATGCGGATCTCGGTGTCCGGGTAGGGGAAGCCGACGGAGGTGAGCCGGNGGTCCCGGTCCGGCCCCGAGCCGCGGTGCAGCTCGCGGGGCAGCCCGGAGGTGATCACCTCGGTCTGGCCGTACAGGTTGAGGAAGCCGGTGTCCGGCATGGCGGCGAGCGCCGCAGCCAGCGTCGGCGCCGTGATGGGCGCGGCCGAGTAGACGATGGAGCGCACCCCGCGCAGCGCCCCCACCGGCGCCGGGTCGGCCACCCCTGGCCCCGCCCCGGCCTCGGTCAGCACCGCCTGCAGCATGCTCGGCGCCAGGTGCAGCACGGTGATGCCGTCGGCCGGCACCGTGGCCAGCAGCGCCGCCGGCTCGAACTGCCGGTGCAGCACCGCGGTCCCGCCGCGAGCGTGCAGGCCGAAGGCCATCGCCATCGCGCCGATGTGGAACAGCGGCATCACCAGCAGGATCCGGTCGTCGCTGCCGGTGCGCATCTCGACGTTCATCGTCTGGCCGACGCGGAACATCTCCCGCTGGCCCATGATGCAGCCCTTCGGCCGGCCGGTGGTGCCGCTGGTGTAGATCAGGCAGGCGATGTCGTCGGGCCGGGCGGCGAACGGCAGCGCGTCGTCGAGCGCGGCGTCGCGGAACTCCGCCAGCCCCACGACCTCGCCGCCCGCGCTGCCCGCGGCCGGGTCGTCGAGGCGGACGACCAGCTCGAGGCCGAGCTCCGCGCGCAGCGCCGCCACGATCGGCAGGAACTCGGCGTCGACGAAGATCGCCCGAGGCTTCGCGTCGGTGAGGATCCGGGCGATCTCGGGCGCCGCGAGGCGGAAGTTGACGGTTGCGATGACGAGGCCGCTGAGCTGCCCGGCGGCCAGCACCTCGCCGAAGGCGATGCTGTTGCGACCGAGCAGGGCCACCCGGTCCTGGCGGCGCAGGCCGGCCCGGGCGAGGGCCGCCGCGATGGCCGTCGCGCGACGCAGCAGCTCACGATGGGTGACGCTGCGCCCCTCGTACAGGTAGGCGGGAACGTCGCCGAACCGCTCCGCATTGCGGTGCAGGATGTCGGCGAGGCAGGGATCCGGGATGTGTTTCGTCGGCACGGGCTACTCCGTCGAAGCTCCGAGCGTTAATGTTTGACGATGATGTCAAACAACGACACTCCGGGCAAGCGCCCCCCGCGGCCGATCGACCCCCGGACCAGCGCGGTCGTCCTGGTGGAGTGCCAGAACGGGGTGCTCGGCCCGGACTCCATGCTGCCGGCGCTCGCGGCCGACTCGGCCGACATCCGCGACGGCCTGCGCCGGCTGGTGACCGCCGCGCGGTCCGCCGGTGCGCTCGTCGTGCACGCCACGTTCGAGGGCTGGCTGGGTTCCACCGACCCCGGGACCGCGCCGCTGTGGCGGACCGCCGCCCAGAGCAGCAAGGACTGGGGCCCCGGCCACCCGGCCACCCAGGTCGTGCCCGACCTGCTCGACCCCACCGACCTGATCATCCCGCGCCACCACGGCCTGTCGCCGACCTGGGGCACCGAGCTGCTGCCGGTCCTGCGCGGGCACCGGGTGGACACGGTCGTCATCGCCGGCGTCTCGCTGAACGTCGCGATCCCGCTCGGGGTGGGGGAGGCCGTCCACGAGGGCTTCCGCGTCATCGTCCCGCGCGACGCGGCCGCGTCGACCCCGGCCGAGTACGGCGANCAGATTCTGGCGAACACCATCGCCATGCTCGCCCGCGTCACCACGGTCGACGACATCGCCGCCTCCTGGGCCGCCGCCACCGCCGCCGTCTGAGCTGCCGGGCTGTCTGAGCTGCCGGGCCGGGCTGACGCCGCGGGGCAGCCCGAGCCGGGTTCGGGACAAGTGTTGGCGGAAGTGTCAACTTTGGCTAGGGTCAGGCGGAGCCCGATGGCCGCGGTGCCGGGCCCGTGACGGTCCGCCGAGCGTCACCGCGTAGCCCTACCGAACGTGACCGCACCGCCGGACCGGCCGTGGTCCCCGCGGCCGATCCGGCTCCCCTTCCCGGAGGCGCCCCATGACCACCAGCACCGAGTCGACGGCGAGCGGCGCCCCGGCGCCGTCGCCGGCCGGCGACCCGGCCCAGTCGGCCCGCCCGGCCCACCACGCCCACGCCGTGCTCCACTGCAACCTCAACACCGTCGACGTCGACCGCTCCGCCGCCTTCCACCTGGCGCTGTTCGCCGGCGAGCCGCGGATGCGTTCGATCAGCACCGACGGCGACACCGCCACCATGGGCCTGGGCACCGGCACCGCCAGCGTCACCACGTTCCTCTACGACCTGCGCGGCCCGCGCTCGGCCCCCGCCGTCGAGCTGGTCGGCTGGACCAGGCCGCACACCACGCCCGCCACCGCCGACCAGCGGCCCACCGGGTTCTCGGCGCTGGGCTACCGCGTCGAGTCCCTGCGCATCATCACCGCGCGCCTGGAGGCCACCGGCGTCGAATTCACGCCGGTGCCCGAGGGCCTGGCGGTCCGCGGCGCCGTGCGCCCGGCGCTGCGGCTGACCGATCCCGACGGTGCCGTCATCGAGGTCGTCGAGATCCCCGCCGCCCCCGGCGACCCGCGCCGGCTGCCGCTGCTGTCCCACGAGCGGATGCGCTGCACCGACCTCGAGCGCACCATCGCCTGGTACACCGGGATCGGCTGGACGGTGCGCGACCGCGGCGAGAGCCCCGCGGGACCCACCGCGTCGCTGGTGCTGCCCGAGGACCCCACGTTCTCCCTGGAGTTCATCCAGCAGCCCGCGCCCGCCGGCGCCACGGCGACGCCGCCGGCCAACGTCCAGGGCCTGTACCGGATCGCGCTCGCGGTGGAGGACGTCCGCGAGGCGCACGCCTCGCTCGTCGCCGACGGCGCGCTCGGCGACGTCGACGACCCGGTGGTCATGCCGATGCCGGACACGCCGACCGGCGGCTTCACGGTGCTGTTCCTGCACGACCCGGACGGTGCCGTCGTCGAGTTCGTCGACCGCCCCCGCTCGGCGGTGCGCCGCCCCACCGAACCTGCCTGACCCCGGCGGCGGGCAGCCGGCCGGACGGGGGCCGGCTCAGCCGGGGTGGATCGTGGCGACGAGCAGGGCCGCGGCCTCGGCGATGATGTCGGCCTCGTCCATCCGGATTTCGGTGGCCCGGATCTTGTACCAGCAGCGGTCGAGCATCGCGAGCACGACCAGGCCGACCGCCTCCGGCGAGCCGGCGGGATCGCGCTGGCGGGCGTGCAGCAACTCGCCGAGCTTGCGGGCGACGCGGATCTGCGTGCGGTGGGAGTCGTTGCGGAAGGCCGCGTCCGTCGGCGCGGACAGCATCGCGGCCAGCGCGAAGGCCCCGTGCTGATCGAGATGGGTGAAGTAGAGCCGGATCCACTCCTCGACGGCGGCGGCCGGCCAGTCGTCGGGCACCGCGGTGAGCCGGGCGACGACGGCGAGGCTGGACTGGTATCCGGCCCGCCCGAGCTCGGCGAAGATCTCCCGCTTGTCCCGGAAGTAGGTGTAGAACCCGGCGCGCGAGATGCCGCACGCCTCGGTGATGTCGGCGACGCTGGTGCCCGCGTAACCGTGGCGCAGGAACAGCCCGCGGGCGGTGTCGACGATGACCTGACGGGTGCGCGCGGCGCGCGGTCCGAGGTCCGCCGCCGCGGCGGGGACGCGCTGTCGGGGGGTGTCGGACGGTTGCATGGCATTCATCTCGGCGCGTCGACCCTGCCGCCGTGGCCGGCGGCCGCACGGGGCGACCGCCGGCCACGGCGGCGGTGATCAGATCGCGACGACCGGTTCGAGCTCGGCGCCGGCGAGCAGCTCGGTGCCGAGCTGCTCGGCCAGGGTGCGGTGGTCGCCGAGCAGCAGGTCGAGCGCGGCGGTCCGGGCGACGAAGCGGTGCAGCTCGCTCTCCAGCGACAGCCCCATCGCGCCGCAGACCTGCACGGCATGGCGCATGACCTCGGCCTGGGCGAGCCCGGCCCGCAGCTTGACCAGCCGCGCCGCCCAGGCGCCGCCGTCGGCCTGCCCCGCGCTGCCCCAGGCCACCGTCAGCTCGGAGCGCAGCGACTCGACCGCCACGTGCGCCTCGGCGAGCCGGTGGCGCACGGCCTGGAAGGTCGCGATGGACCGGCCGTACTGGACCCGGGCCGAGGTGTGCGCGACCGCGATCGCGAGCGCCGCCTCGCAGCCACCGATGATCTCGGCGGCGAGCGCCCGGCGCCCGGCGGCCACCGCGCGGGTCCACGCGTCGCCGGCCGGGGTGGCGGGGCCCGCCGGTCCCGCCGGCGCCGCGGAGACGGTGAGCCAGCCCGCGGCGGTGTCGAAGCCGCGCACCGGCTGTGCGGCCGCCGCGACCAGGTCGGCCGGCAGGATCCGCAGCGTGGCGCCGGCGGTGTCGCCCGCGTCGGCCGGGTCGAGGGCGGTCGGGACGACGACCTCGGCGATGCCGTCGAGGCCGCCGAGCAGCAGCCCGGTCAGCGGCCCGCGCGGGTCGGCCGGGTGGTCGGAGTGCAGCGGGTAGAGNAGCGCCCGCGGGCCGGTCGCGGCGGGCAGACCGCCGGCGAGCTCGGCGAGCAGGACGTCGTCGAGGACGCGGGAGTGGGCCAGCGCCCGCCCGTGCTCGGTGAACAGCAGGGTGGTGGCGCGGGCCGGGTCGTCGGCGAGCACGTCGGCCCAGCCGAGCTCCGCCAGCGCCGCGGTGAGGTCGCCGCCCTCGGCGAGCACCTCGCGCAGGGAACCCGCCAGCAGCTCGGCGGTGGCGTCGTCGAGTCCCGGAGTGGTCACTTCGCCTCCTTCGGCAGGCCGAGGACGTGATCGGCGATGATCGTGCGCTGGACCTCGGCGGAGCCGCCGAGGATCGTCGCCGAGCGGGAGAACCACCACTCGTTGCGCCAGGCCCTGACCTCGTCCGTGGCCCCGAGGACGAACTCGGTGCCCAGCAGGTCGCGGGCGAGGTCGAACAGGGAGATCTCGACGGTGGCGAGCAGCACCTTGTCGACGCTGGCCTCGGGGCCGACCGTGTCGCCCGCGGCGAGCCGGCGCACGGTGCCGGCGCTGCGGGCGCGCAGCGCGATGATCTGCTCGTAGACGGAGCCCAGGCGCGCGGCCGAGCCGTCGGGCAGCCGGGCGCCGGCGGCGAGCCGGGTGGCGACCTGCCCGCGCAGGTCACGCAGCCGGCGCAGCGCGTCGGCGGCGCTGAGCCAGGCGTACATCGCCCGCTCCCACTGCAGCAGGTACATCGCGACGGCCCAGCCCTTGCCCTCGTCGCCCACGAGGTTGGACGCCGGGACCACGGCGTCGTCGAAGAACACCTCGGCGAGCTCGTTCTCGCCGCTGGCCAACGCGATCGGCCGGATGGTGACGCCCGGCGTGTCCGCGTCGAGCATGATCATGGACAGGCCGCGGTGGCGGGATTCCGGGGTGCCGGTGCGCACCAGGCACACCAGCCGGCTCGAGGTCGCGCCGTGGCTGGTCCACAGCTTCGACCCGGACAGGATGTAGGTGTCGCCCTCGCGCCGCGCGCGGCAGCGCAGCGACGCCAGGTCGCTGCCGGCCTCCGGCTCGGAGAAACCCTGCCCCCACCACTCCTCGCCGCGCAGGTAGGCCGGCAGGTAGGCGGCGGCGAGCTCGGGGGCGAAGTGCACCACCGGCGGCCCGAGGGTCTCCAGCATCAGGTGCGGCGCGGGGATCGGCAGCCCGGCGGCGGCGAGGCCGTCGTAGAGGACGGCGCGGTGGCGCTCGTCCCCGCCGAGCCCGCCGGCCGACTCCGGCCAGCCGTAGCGGTTCCAGCCGGCGCGGAACAGCACACCCATGAGCAGGCCGTGGTCGGCGATGCGCTCCTCGGTGTTCGGGTAGTGCCGCCCGCGCCACCGGTCCAGCGCCGGCTCGCTCGCCAGCCACGCGCGCAACCCGCGGGCGTAGGCGTCGAGGTCGTCGCGCAGGACCGCAGGATCGGTCACCGCCGCCTCGGCGGCCGTCGTGGTGGTGGCCGCCGTGGTGGTCATGAGGGGCGTCCCGCCGCGGCCGCGCGGGCCTTGGAACGCTCGAGGAAGCTGCGCACGAGCGCCTGGTGCTCGGGGGTGTCGAAGGAGGCGAACTCCTCGCCGAGGGCGTACTCCAGCACGCCGGCCACGGCCCGCTTGATGTGCATGTTCAGCGCCCGCTTGGTGCTCTGCACGGCCTGCGGCGGCTGGGCGGCGAGCTTGTCGGCGACCTTCAGCGCCTCGTCGAGCAGCTCCGCGTCGGGCACCACCCGGTTGGCCAGGCCCAGCGAGACGGCCTGGTGGGCGGGGATGCGCTCGGAGGTCAGCAGGTACTCCTTGGCGCGCAGCATGCCCATGAGCAGCGGCCAGGTCGGCGCGCCGCCGTCGGCCGCGGTCAGCCCGACGCCCACGTGNGGGTCGGAGATGAACGCGCTCTCGGCGAGCAGCACGATGTCGCTGCACACCGCGAGGTTGCAGCCGAGGCCCACCGCGGCGCCGTTGACCGCGGCCACCACCGGCAGCGGGAAGTCGACCATCTCGTTGAGCAGCCGGCGGGCGCCGTCGATCTCGGCGCGGCGCAGCTCACGGTCCTCCCACAGCTCGACGAAGTGCTGGAAGTCGCCGCCGGCGCTGAACGCCCGGCCCGCTCCGGTCAGCACGACCGCGCGCGCGCCCGGGTCCTCCGCCAGGTGCCGCCACACCCTGACCAGGGCGTGGTGCAGCGCCTCGTTCGTCGCGTTGAGCGCCTCCGGCCGGTTCAGGGTGACGAGGCGGACTGGACCCCTCTCCTCGATGAGCAGCTCCGGCGCGAACGGGTTGTCCATCAGTTCTCCTGTCGGTCCTGCTGTGCGCCTGCGATACGTCTGAAAGGTCTGTAGGTCCGCGGTGGGCCCGCGGCTTGCCGTGCCGCCCGCCGCGCGGAGCCGGGCCGCGGCGGACGCGTCCGCGGCCGGCTGCCGCCGCGTCGTCGGGTGGGCTACCAGGCCCGGCGCCCAGCCGTCGGGTGGTGGGCGTCCGGGAAGCCTCCGGCCGGCCTTCGTCCGCCGGGGGTGAATCTCCCGTCAACTGCCCGCTACCCTGCCTGGGAACGCCACCGGTGGTGCGCCACCCCGGCCATGAGACCGTTGTTTGACGGAAATGTCAAGTTCTCCTAGGGTGCTCCTGGTGGCGGCGTCAGCCGCCCCCGAGGTCCACTGTGGGACCTGCGGACGGCGGCATCGAGGGCGCCGTCCGACGAGCGCGCGGCCCGGCCGGTGCCGTCGACCGCGACGGCGCCGGGGGCCGTGGGAGGAGGCGGCGTGACGGATACGAGTTCCCCGGCACCAGCGAGTTCCCCGGCGTACGTGCGGCCCGAGCGGCGGCTGCTGCCGCAGCCGACCGCCGAGTCGGCGGCGTTCTGGACCGGCGGGCGCGACGGTCGGCTGCTGATCAGCCACTGTCGGGGCTGCGGACATTTCTTCCACCCCCCGGGCCCGGTGTGCTGGCGCTGCCGCAGCACCGACGTCGGCCCGGAGCCGGTCTCCGGCCGGGCGACGGTGGCCGCCTACACGATCAACCGCCAGCCGTGGATCCCCGGCTACCCGCCGCCGTACGTGGTGGCGATGGTGGAGCTCGCCGACGAGCCGGACGTCCGCCTCATCACCAACATCGTCGACGTCCCGCTCGACGAGGTGCGCGTGGGCCTGGAGGTAGAGGTGTTCTTCGAACAGTGGCCGGCCGAGCCCGGTCCGGATGACTCGCCGGTGTGGCTGCCGCTGTTCCGGCCGGCCGCGGCGACGGTCGGGGGTGCGCGATGAGCGGCGGGCCGTTCGACGGCAAGGCGGTCATCACCGGGGCCGGCAAGTCCCAGGTCGGCCGGCGCCTCGGCCGCACCGGGCTGGACCTGACCATCGAGGCGGTGACCCGGGCGATCGCCGACGCGGGCCTGTCGGTCGACGACATCGACGGCATCGCCAGCTACCCGGGGCCCGGCGTGCCGGACCTGGGCTTCTCCGGGGCCACCATCACCGAGGTCCGCAACGCCCTCGGCCTGCGCAGCCGCTGGTACCTGTCCTCGACGGAGACCGCCGGGCAGATCGGCCCGGCGATCGAGGCGTGCATGGCCGTCACCCTGGGGCTGGCCAACCACGTCGTCGTCTACCGCTCGGTGTGGGAGTCGACCGCGCAGGCCGGCGCCGGCCGGGCGTCGGTGCTGTTCGGCGGTGGGGCGGTGTCGGGGCACCTGGAGTACACGGGGCCCTTCGGCGCGCTGTCCGCGGCGAACTGGCTGTCCATGCCCGCGCAGCGCTACATGCACGACTTCGGCCTCACCCGCGAGCAGCTCGCCGCGATCCCGCTCAACGCCCGCGCCAACGCCGGGCTCAACCCGGACGCGATCTACCGCGACCCGCTCACCCTCGACGACTACCTCAACGCCCGGATGATCTCCGAGCCGCTGTGCCTGTTCGACTGCGACGTGCCCTGCGACGGGGCGACCGCGGTCATCATCTCCCGGCGCGACGCCGCGGCCGGGCTGCCGCACCACCCGCTGACGGTGGAGTCGGTCGGCACCGGGATGTTCGAGCGGGCCACCTGGGACCAGCGCGTCGACGTCACCACCATGGCGGCGCACGACGTGGCCGCCACCCTGTGGGAGCACACCACCCTGCGTGCCTCCGACGTCGATCTCGCCCAGCTCTACGACGGGTTCAGCTTCCTGACCGTGATGTGGCTGGAGGCGCTGGGCTTCGCCGAGCACGGCAAGGTCGGGCCGTTCATCGAGGGCGGGGAGCGCATCGCCCTGAACGGGCCGCTGCCGCTGAACACCTCCGGCGGGCAGCTCTCCGGCGGCCGGCTGCACGGCATGGGCTTCCTGCACGAGGCGTGCGTGCAGCTCTGGGGTGAAGGCGGCGAGCGGCAGGCGCCGAACAGCCCCGAGGTCGCCGTGGTGGGCGTCGGCGGCGGCCCCGTCGGCGGCGCGATGCTGCTCAGCACCCGCTGATCAACACCCGCTGATCCACCCGGGGACGACGCCACCGCCACGACGCAGAGGGAGAACGCCCAGATGGAGATCTACCGCAGCGCGGCCGACCTGGAGGCCGCGCTCGGCAGCGAGATCGGCCCCACCGACTGGCTCACCGTGGAGCAGTCGCGGATCGACCTGTTCGCGGACGCCACCGAGGACCACCAGTGGATCCACGTCGATCCCGTACGGGCCGCCGGCGGCCCGTACGGGGCGACGATCGCCCACGGCTTCCTCACCGCCTCGCTGGTGCCGTACTTCATGAACAAGCTGCGGACCATCGAGGGCATCCGGATGGGCATCAACTACGGCCTGGACCGGGTGCGCTTCCCGTCGCCGGTGCGGGCGGGCGCGCGCATCCGCGCCCGCGCGACCCTCATCGACCTGCGCAAGCTCGACGACGGAGCCGTCCAGGTCACCAACCGGGTGACGATCGACGTCGACGGCTCCGCCAAGCCCGGCTGCGTCGTCGAACTGCTGGCCCGGTACTACTTCGCCGACGCCGCCGGTTCCTGAGCCCCCGGTTCGTGAGGCGCCGGTCCGTGGGTCGCCGGTCCGTGGGTCGCCGGTCCGTGGGTCGGCGCGGCCCACTCGCGTAGGACCTCGCCGGTGTGCTGGCCCGCCTTGGGCAGCACACCGGCCTGCGGGGCGCCGCCCGTGGCCGGGTCGTGGGCGGTGCGTGGGGAGGGCGCTGGCACGGTGACCGTCGCGCCCTCCGGGGTGCGCAGCGTGCGCAGGGCCTGCCGGTGGCGCAGGTGCGGGTCCGTCACCACGTCGTGGGCGGTGTTGACCGGCGCTCCGGGCAGTCGCGCGGCGGCGAGGCGTTCCACCGCCTCGGCGCGGTCGAGCCCGCCCGCCCACGTCCGCACCGCCTCGCCGAGCTCCCCGCCGGCGGTCCCGGCCGGCGCGCCGACGACGGCGGCGAGGTCGCGTAGCTGGCGGGGGGTGGACACGCTCACCGCCAGCCAGCCCCCGTCCGCGCAGGCGAACACGTCGCGCAGGGCCGAGCCCGCGAGCCCGCCGCCGAGGCGCCCGGGCGGTGCGGCGCCGGCCGCGACCCCCGCCGCCGCCGACACCAGCGTCGGGCCGACGACGTGCAGCATCGCCTCCACCGGGTTGACGTCGACGACCCGGCCGGGCCCGCCGTTGACCCGCACGTCGTGGCAGGCCGCGGCGACCCCGAAGGCGCCCGCGTAGGCCATCACCGCGTCGCCGAGCGGGACCGAGGGCAGCATCGGCGGGCCGTCCGCGTCGCCGGTCATGTGGGTCAGGCCCGCGAACGCCTCGCCCATCGTCCCGTTGCCCGGCCGTCCCGCGGCGGGGCCGTCGGCGCCGTAACCGCTCACGTGCGCCACGACGAGGCCCGGGTTGACGGCGAGCATCGTGTCGGGATCCAGTCCGCGGGTGGCCAGCCGCGCCGCCGGCTCGTTGACGACGACGACGTGGGCGGCGGCGACCAGGCCCCGCAGCGCCGCCCGCTCGCCCGCGTCGGCCAGGTCGAGGACGACCGACCGCTTGCCCCGTGCGACCAGCGGCCAGAACCCGGTGGCCCGGTAGGCGTCCCCGCCGGGCGGCTCCAGCTTGACCACGTCCGCGCCCTGATCGGCCAGGAGACTCGCGAGCAGAGGCGCGGCATACAGGGACGCGGCGTCGAGCACCCGCAGCCCGGCGAGCGGACCGCCCACGTTCGCATCATCGCGTCGGACCATCCGGTGTCTCCTTCTCCGCCCCGTCGGTGACCGTCGCGGGCAGCCTGCCCCCTGTTGACAGAGGATTCAACTATTTGATGTGGTTGCCCTGGTCAAGGAGAGCACCCGTCCGGCACTGCCGTCACCCACGGACTCCCGCCGCGCCGCCGGAGGCGCGACGGTCTGCTCGCCGGACGCCGCAATCCCCAGGAGGCGCGTCATGACGTCCGTGTCGAGCGAGCAGCCCGCGGCGGGCGGTCTGGCCGCGACCGAGGCGGTGGACCTCGCGCGGGCCGCGGAGCGGTGGCCGTGGCTGCTGACGGCCCCCACGGTCGACGGGTTAGTGGCCCGCCGCGCGCAGGCGACCCCCGACGCACCGATGCTGATCGACGAGCATGACGCGCGGCTGACCTTCGCCGAGTTCGACGCGAAGGTCGACCGGGTCGCGGCGGCGCTGGCGGGCGAGGGCGTCACGGCCGGCACCCGGGTGGCCTGGCAGCTCCCGACGAGGATCAGCACCCTGCTGGTGATGATCGCGCTGCGCCGGCTCGGTGCCGTGCAGGCGCCGGTCATCCCGATCTACCGCGAGCGGGAGGTGGGCGCCGCGCTCGCCGCCGTCGACGCGGAGGTCTTCCTGGTACCGGGGACGTGGCGGGGCACCGACTACACGGCGATCGCCCGGGCGGTCGCCGCCGCCGGCGGGCCCGCGCCCCGGCTGCTGGAGATCGGCCACGACGCACCGGAGGCCGACCCACCCGGCGCGGGCGCGCGTCCGGACCATCGTCCGGACCATCGTCCGGACGAGGTGCGGTGGATCTACTTCACCTCCGGGTCCACCGGCATCCCCAAGGGCGCGCGCCACAGCGACGGCACGCTGCTCGCCACCGCGGTGTCCTTCGCCGGCCTGAGCGGTCTCGGCCGGGCGGCGGGGGAGGTCGGCGCGGTCGGCTACCCGGTCGCCCACGTCGGCGGTATCCAGTACCTCATCGCCGCGCTCGCCGCCGGCTTCCCGATCCTGCTGCTCGAGGCGTTCATCCCCGACCAGGCCGTGGAGCTCTTCCGCCGGCACGGTGTCACCGCCACCGGCGGCAGCACGCCGTTCTACACCGCGCTGCTCGACCTCGCCGCCGCCCGCCCGGGCGAGCGGCTGATCCCGACGCTGCGCTCCCTCAAGGGCGGCGGCGCCCCCTGCCCGCCGCATCTGGTCGGCGAGGTGGACCGCGTGCTCGGCGCGGTGCTCGCGCACGACTACGGGATGACGGAGGTGCCGATGGTGGCGGTGGCCGCCATCGCCGACCCGCCCGACGTGCTGGCCGCCACCGACGGCCGACCGGTGCCGGTCAACCGGCTGCGCTTCGTCGACGAGGGCGGCGCGGCCCTCGCGCCGGGCGCCGTCGGCGAGGTGCAGGTCTCCGGTCACGGTGTGTGCCACGGCTACACCGACCCGGAGGCGACCCGGGCGGCGTTCACCGCCGACGGCTGGTTTCGTACCGGCGACCTCGGCCGGCTGGTCCCCTCCGGCCACATCGAGATCGTCGGCCGGCTGAAGGACCTCATCATCCGCAAGGGCGAGAACATCGCCCCCCAGGAGATCGAGGCGCTGCTCGGTCGCCACCCCGACGTGGCCGAGGTCGCCGTGATCGGCCTGCCCGACCCCGATCGCGGCGAGCGTGTCTGCGCCGTCGTCGTCGCCCGGCCCGGACGGCCGGTGCCGTCGCTGGCGCAGCTGTCGGCCTGGCTGCGCGAGGCCGGGCTGATGCGCCAGAAGCTGCCCGAGCAGCTCGAACTGATCGACATCATGCCGCGCACCGGGCTCGGCAAGGTCGCCAAGGCCCAGTTNCGCGCCCGCTACGAGCCGCGCGAGCCCTGACCGGCACAGGGCGGTAGGGCCGGCGTCAGGCGGTCAGGACCGCCATGATGAACCCGGCGATGGTGGCGACGACGTCGGTGTCGTCGACCGGCAGGTGCTGACCGTGGCAGTGGTACCAGGCGCGGTCCATCATCGACTGGACCGCCAGGCCCAGCGCCTCGGGGGCGTCGGTCGGCGTGCGCTGGCGGCCCCGCAGGTGGACCCCGAGCAGCCAGACCACGCGCAGTTCCATCTTGGTGCGCGCGCTGCCGACGGCCTGGTCGCCGGGACCGGACTGGGCGGACAGGATGAACGCGCCGTGGCGGTCCATGAACGCGAAGTACTGCCACACCCACGTTGCGACGTCCGCGTGGGTGCACGGGCGCGGCATGGCCTCCCACAGGGCTATNACCTGCAGGATCTCGTGGTAGGTGGCCTCGCCCAGGGTGTCGAAGATCTCCCGCTTGTCGCGGAAGTACGTGTAGAAGCCGGCGCGGGAGATGCCGCAGGCGTCGGTGATGTTGTTGACCCGGGTGCCCGCGTAGCCGCGCTCCAGGAACAACCGGCGGGACGCGTCGAGGATGAGCCCGCGGGTGCGAGCCGCGCGGCGGCCCATGGTTCTGGGGGCCGCGTCGACCGCATCAGCCGTCTTGGCCGAGTCAATCGCGTCAACCGCATCGACGGCAGGGGGGTCGTCCATGATTCTCTCCAGTGTAGGAGGGCACGCCGCAGCCGGGTCTGACGGACCTGTCGAAGCCGGCGCCCGCCGACGGCTGAAGCGACCTGGCGGCGTCCCACATGTCCGTGTCAGCTACGTTCCGACAAAGTTGACAGTTTCGTCAAGTCGGCTTACTGTTGCCTCGCGCAGCAGTACCCGAGACAGCACCGAGGTGGCGAAAGCCCGGTCGCCCACGGTCGACGGCACGTGACGCCGACGGCGAGTTCCCCCGGGCAGCGAGGAGCAGCAGCCGTGACGCAGTTCACCGACGCGCCGATCTTCGACGCCGACCAGCACATGTACGAGACCCCGGACGCGCTCACCCGGCACCTGCCGGAGCGCTACCGGCGCGCGGTGCAGTTCGTGCAGGTCGGCCGGGCGACCAGGATCGCGATCAAGGGAAAGATCACCGACTACATCCCGAACCCGACGTTCGACCGGGTGGCGGCGCCCGGTGCCTGGGAGAAGTTCTTCTCCGGCCAGAACCGCGAGGGCCAGTCGCTGCGGGAGATGACCGGACGGGCCATCGAGTCCCGCCCGTCGTTCCGCGAGCCCGCCCCGCGCCTGGTGGAGATGGACGCCCAGGGTGTCGAGGAGGCGCTGGTCTACCCGACGCTGGCGAACCTGGTCGAGCACTCCGCCGCCGAGGACCCCGAGCTCGTCGTCGCGATGATCCACGCGCTCAACCGCTGGATGCTCGACACCTGGGGCTACACCCACGCCGACCGGCTGTTCATGACGCCGGTCATCAGCTGCGCCCTGGTCGACGACGCCCGCCGCGAGCTCGACTACGTCCTGGAGAACGGGGCGAAGGTCGTCCTGATCAAGCCGGCGCCGGTCAAGGGCCTGCGGGGCTGGCGCTCCCCGGCGCTGCCGGAGTTCGACCCGTTCTGGGCGGACGTCGAGCGCGCCGGCATTCCGGTGGTGCTGCACTCCAGCCAGCCGCCGTTGGACGACTACATCAACCGGTGGGAGCCGCCGGACTCCAACGACTTCACCGAGATGAGTGCCTTCCGCTGGGTGACGCTCGGTCACCGCGAGATCGCCGACATGCTCACCAGCCTGATCTGCCACGGCACGTTCACCCGGTTCCCGAAGCTGCGCGTCGCCAGCATCGAGAACGGCAGCGCCTGGATCCACCCGCTGTTCGACGACCTGGAGTCCGCCTACGGCAAGATGCCGCAGGCGTTCCCCGAGCACCCGCTGGAGGTGTTCCGCCGCAACGTGTGGGTCAGCCCGTTCTGGGAGGGCTCCGTGGCCGANGTGATCTCCACGGTCGGCTGGGACCGGGTGCTGTTCGGCTCCGACTTCCCGCACCCGGAGGGCCTCGCCGAGCCGCGCGGCTACTACGCCTACGCCGAGGGCATGGACGAGAAGCGCACCCGCGACTTCATGGGTGACAACGCGCGGCGGCTGCTCGGCCTGCCGGTGCGCGACCCCGCCGGTGACCGGACCCCGGTCGCGGTCTGACGCCGTGGAGCTCAACTACCAGTTCCCGACCCGTGCGGTGAAGCACTGGGAGCGGTGGATCGGCGAGCGTGACCTCGCCGACGTGGCGGTCGCCGCCGAGGAGAGCGGATTCGACATCGTCTCCACGACGGACCATCCCTTCCCGTCCAGCGCGTGGATCGACGGCGGCGGCCACCACTCCTTCGACCCGTTCGTGTCGCTGGCGTTCATGGCGGCGGTGACCCGGCGCGTGCGCCTGCTGACGTTCATCCTCGTCGCCGGCTACCGCAACCCCTACCTGACCGCGAAGTCCACGGCCAGCCTCGACCTGCTCTCCGGCGGTCGGCTGATCGTGGGCATGGGCGCCGGGTACCAGAAGCCCGAGTTCGACGTGCTCGGCGCGCAGTTCGACGGCCGCGGCGGCCGGTTCGACGCGGCCATCGCCGCGATGCACGCCGCCTGGACGGGTGAGGTCGTCGAGCGCGACGACCCGTACTTCCCGGCGTCGGGCCACGTCATGCTGCCCCGGCCGGCGCAGCGCCCCGGCCCGCCGATCTGGATCGGTGGCAACAGCAAGGCGGCGATGCGCCGGGTCGCCGAGGTCGCCGACGGCTGGCTGCCCTTCGAGCAGCCCGCGCAGATGGCGGAGATCACCACCACCCCGAGCCTGGCCGCCGACGAGATCGGCGAGCGGATCGCCACCCTGCGCGAGCTGCGCGTGGCGGCGGGCCGCCCGTCCACCTTCGACGTCTGTTTCACCCCGCAGGTCAGCCGGGATCCGGCGCGCGCCGCCGAGTCGCTCGCGGCCGCCGCCCCCGGGTACGCGGCCGCGGGCGTCACGCACCTGTCGGTCGAGTCGCACGCCCGCAGCATCGACGACTGCCTGGCCGAGATCGAGCTGTTCGGCAAGGCCCTCGCGCCCCCGCCCCCCCACGCTCCAGAACGAGGAGAGAGTTCATGACCACCCTGGCAGCCCCCGGCGACGCGGCCGTGCTCCCGTCGCTGGGCTACCCGCTCTACGACGCCGACCAGCACTACTACGAGACGGCCGACGCGCTCACCCGCCACCTGGCGCCCGAGTACAAGCGGCTGATCAAGATTCTGCAGACGCCCGACGGCCGGACCCGGATGGTGATCAACAACAAGCTCTACACCACCAACCCGGACCCGACGTTCCCGACCGTCGCCGCCCCCGGCGTGTTCGAGCAGTACTTCCGCAGCAACAACACCGAGGGCCGGGAGTTGGCGGCGTTCGTCGGCAGGCTGCAGGAGAGCCAGCCCGAGTACACCGACCGCGACGCGCGCATCGCCAAGCTCGACGAGCAGGGCGTCGCCGCGACGATCATGCTGCCGACGGTCGGGGTCGCCGTCGAGGGGCTGCTCACCGACAAGCCCGATGCGCTGCACGCCATCATCGAGGCGTTCAACCGGTGGATCGAGGACGAGTGGGGCTACTCGTACCAGGACCGCATCATCTCGACGCCGGTGCTGTCGCTGGCCGACCCCGACCTGGCCGTCAAGGAGCTGGAGCGGGTGCGCGACGCCGGCGCGCGGATCGTCGTGCTGGTGCCGGGCCCGGTCCGCGCCGGCGCGATCACCCGCTCCCCGGGCAACCCGGTCTTCGACCGGTTCTGGGCGACCGCGGCCGAGGCCGGCATCGTCGTGTCGTACCACACCGGTGAGGCCGGCTACGAGTGGGTCGCCGAGAAGTGGGGCGAGGGCGCCTTCGAGGGCCTGCGCACCACGCCGCTGCCCGAGATCATGCAGCTCCACGTCGAGCGGCCCATCCAGGACACCATCGCGGCGCTGGTCGGCCACGGCGTGTTCGAGCGGCACCCGGCGCTGAAGGTCGCCACCATCGAGGCCGGCTCCACCTGGGTGCTCGACCTCGTCCGCCGGATCCGCAACGCCTACGGCAAGATCCCGCAGAAGTTCGCCGTCGACCCGGTGGAGAGCTTCCGCGAGCACGTCTGGGTCGCGCCGTTCTACGAGGACGACCTGCTCGCGCTCAAGGACGCCCTCGGCATCGGGCACATCATCTTCGGTTCGGACTGGCCGCACCCGGAGGGCCTGCCGACCCCGGCCGCCTTCGCCCGCGACGCCGCCGTGCTCTCCGACGAGGACCGCAAGCTGATCCTGTCGGACAACCTCAAGTCCCTGCTGCAGCTCTAGCAGCTCCCTCCGGCACGGCGGCAGTCCTGCGGGCCTCGGGGCTGACCGCCGCGTCCGGGTAGAACTGCGCGGACCAGCTTCGCAGCGCGCGGAACCCGCGGGCCTCCTCGGTCGCCAGCGCCGGCGCGTCGAGGAAGGTCTGGTTGGCCCAGATGACGATGTCGTCAGGTAGCGCCAGCTTGGCGTCGGCCAGGCGCCGCTCGTAGGTCCCGTCGGCGAGGTCGCCGGCGAGCTCGTCGATCCAGTAGGTCGCGAAGATCTCCGTGCGGCCGTCCTCGACCGGCGTGGTGTTGATCGAGATGACCCGGACNCCCTCGCCCATGTGCTCGACGTTGACGCTGACGCCGGGGCCGGACCAGAGGATCTCGATCGTGTTCGCGGTGTCGGTGCGTACCCGACCCTCGGCGTCGCGGGCGTGCTGCGCCCAGCCGCGGCCGAAGCCGACCCGCGACCACCACTGCGCTCCCTCCACCCGCTCCTCGAGCACCACCGGGCTGGCCGCGGTGTGGTGGACGAACCGGAAGTGGTGCGGGTCGACGACGTTCTCCAGCACCATCTGCGGGTGGGCGCGCAGGTCGCGGAAGTGCTGGCGGCCCTCGACGCCGGCCGGGTGGAAACGCCGGCTCGCCGCGTGCGGGGCGTCGCCGAGCGCGTCGGGGACGTCCCACAGCGGTTCCCGGCCGGCCGCGTCGTGCCAGACGTAGATCGTCTCGTTGCGTTCGACCGTCGTCCAGGTCCCCAGCTTCGGGCCGCGGTTGGGCCGGTCCTGGTAGGGGATCGACACGTTGCGTCCCTCGGGGCTCCACACCCAGCCGTGGAACGGGCAGCGGATGCCCTCGTCGACGACGCAGCCGCCGTGGGCCAGGCTCGCGCCGAGATGCCGGCAGTACCGGTCGTGGACGCGGACCACGCCGTCGCGGCCCCGGTAGGCGACGAGGTCCCGGCCGAAGTACCGCAGCGGGACGACCTGCTCCGGGCCGATGTCGACCGACCACGCCACCTGGAACCACCCGGTCAGCGCCAGGTCCAAACCATGCAGTTTCATCGCCGCGACCTCCGCGTTCTCCCGGCCTGCGGGATCTCTCAGAATGAGTGCACCCTACGGGGAACGGCATTCCCAGACAAGCCGGCGGATGTCGAGCGGCACGCCGGGGCCCGTCCGCGCCGGCCCGGCGGCCAGCGCACCGGTTTACTTCTGACGAAATCGTCAACTACGATGTGCGGGCTGGATCGCNCCCCCCGGGCCGCGGTGCGAAGCATCCCGCCGACATCGGTGCGGGCGCCGTCCCGCGGCGGCTGCGCACCCGGAGGAACCATCATGATCGTCGTCCGCGACGAGGTCGGCTGATGGCCGATCCCCACGACAAGCTGCGCCGAGAGGTCCGCGCGTTCGTCGCCGCGGCCGGCATCGTGCCGCGCAACGACAGCTGGTTGCGTGGCTACGACCCCGACTTCACCCGCGCGCTGGGCCGCCACGGCTGGATCGGCATGACCTGGCCGACCGAGTACGGCGGCGGCGGGCGGTCGAACACCGAGCGGTTCGTCGTCACCGAGGAGCTGCTGCGCGCCGGCGCGCCGGTCACCGCGCACTGGACGGCCGACCGTCAGATCGGCCCGACGATCCTGCGGGTCGGCACCGAGGGCCAGCGCGCCGAGATCCTGCCGAAGATCTGCCGCGGCGAGGTCGTCGTCGGCCTGGGCCTGTCCGAGACCGAGGCCGGCTCGGACCTCGCGGCCGTGCGCACCCGGGCGACGGCCATCGACGGCGGCTGGTCGATCACCGGGGCGAAGGTGTGGACGACCTCCGCGCACCACGCCACCCACCTGTACATCCTCGCCCGCACCGGCGAGGGGGCGTCCAAGCACGAGGGCCTGACCGAGTTCCTCGTCGACGCCGACACCCCCGGCATCACCGTACGGCCCATCCTCGACCTCGTNGGCGAGCACCACTTCAACGAGGTGATCCTCGACGACGTGCACGTGCCCGACGACCGCGTCCTCGGCACGGTCGGCGCCGGCTGGAAGCAGGTCACCGAGCAGCTCGCCTTCGAGCGCGGCGGGGTGGAGCGCTACCTGAGCACCTATCCCGTGCTCGCCGCGATGATCCGCACGGTCGCGCGCCATCCCGACCGGGCCGCGACCGAGCGCCTCGGCGAGCTGGCCGCGCGCCTGACCGCGCTGCGCCAGCTCGGCCTGCAGCTCGCCGGCGCCCTCGACCAGGGCGAGGCGCCGGTGCGCCTGGCGGCGGGGCTCAAGCTCGCCGGCACCCGGTTCGAGAAGGACGTCGTGGAGACCGCCCGGTACGTCCTCGACGTCTGCGAGGGCGACGCCGAGGCCCACCGGCTGCTCGTCGACGGCCTGGCCGTCGTGCCCGGCGCGTCGATCCGCGGCGGCTCGTCGGAGGTCCTGTACACCGTCATCAGCCGGGCGGAGCTGCCACGATGATCTTCGATGCCGATCTGCGCCCCGTCGTCGACGACGTGCTCGGGGCGAACACCGACACCGCCCCCGGCGAGCTGTGGGCGCTGCTGACCGAGCTCGGCTGGCCGGTCGTCGGCGTGGCCGAGGACGACGGCGGCGCCGGCGGGGATCTCGCCGCGGTCGCCGAGCTCGCCGCGGGTGTCGGCCGCCACGCCGCCGCCGTCCCGCTGATCGAGACCGGCCTGGCCGCCTGGGCGCTGGCCGCCGCCGGGCTGCCCATCACCGCGACCGCCGAGCNCGCCGCGCTGGCGCTGGCCCCCACCGGCACCGTCGAGGCCCGCCGCGACCCGGCTGCCGGCGACGAGGCGGGCGACTGGGTCCTCGACGGCACCGTCCCGCGGGTGCGCTGGCTGCCCGAGGTGCCCACGGTCGTCCTCGTCGTCGAGCAGGCCGACGCCACCGTCGTCGCCGTCCTCGACGCCACAGCCGCCGCCACAGCCGCCGCCGCAGCCGCCACAGCCGAACGCGACCTGGCCGACGAGCCGTCGGGGACGCTACGCCTCGACGGGGTGCGGCTGCCCGCCGACCGCGTCGCCGTGGCCCCCGCGGGGCTCGCTGGGGACGTGCTCGACCGCGTCGCGGTGCTGCGCGCCGCGGCGATCTCCGGCGCCGTCGAGCGGGCCTGCGCGCTGACGAAGGACCACGTCACCACCCGCCAGCAGTTCGGCCGGCCGCTGTCGGCGCTGCCCGCGGTGCGCCAGCTCGTCGCCGGCCTCGCCGTCGAGCGCGACCTGCTCGACGCGGCGCTCACCGTCGCGGTGACCCGTCCCGGTCGCGGCACGGCGGCGGCGGTGCGCGCGGTGGCCGCCCGGACCGCCGGGACGGTGGCCACCGACACCCACCAGCTGCACGGCGCGATCGGCATCACCCAGGAGTACCCGCTGCACCTGGTGACCCGCCGGCTGTGGTCGTGGCGCGACGACGAGGGCACGCAGCGGCGCTGGGAGCGGCTGCTCGGTGACGAGGTGGTCCGCACCGGTTCGGACGAACCGCTGTGGGCGCTGGTCACCGGCGCGTCTGTCTGACGGCTCGACCGCTCGACCCGCGCACAGGCTCGACGCGCACAGGCTCGAAGGCTCGAAGGAGAGTGGGAATGGCACAGCAGGTACCCCTGGCCGAGGATCTTTTCACCTGGCCGGCGGAGGAACCCGCCCTGATCGGCGGTCGATCGTCGGACGGCAAGATCGTCTTCCCGTACCGCAGCCACAAGCTGGTCGGGGGCGTCAACGAGGAGCTGGAGCGGGTGGAGCTGCCGCGCCGCGGCACGCTGTGGACGTTCACCGGCCAGCGGTTCCGCCCGCCGTCCCCGCCGTACGCCGGCGATGACACGCCGAAGACGTTCGAGCCGTTCGCGGTCGGCTACATCGAGCTGCCCGGCGCGCTGCGGGTCGAGGCCCGGCTCACCGAGGCCGACCCCGACAAGCTGCACATCGGCCAGGAGATGGAACTGCGCATCGTCCCGTTCGGCACCGACGCCGACGGCAACCAGACCTTGATCTACGCGTTCGCCCCGGTCGGGGCCGAGGAGGGACACGGCGATGGCTCCGAGTGACGTTGCGATCATCGGCACGGGCCTGCACCCGTTCGGGCGCTACCCCGGCAAGTCGGCGCTGGAGATGGGCGAGGACGCCGTCATCGAGGCCCTCGCCGACGCCGGTGTCGAGTGGTCGGCCATCCAGGCGCTGTACGCGGGCAGCATGGAGGTCAAGAACCCCGAGGCGATCGTCGGGCTGCTGGGCCTGACCGGTGTGCCGGGCCGGGCGGTGTTCACCGGCTGCGCGACAGGCGCGACGTCGCTGGCGATGGCGGCGAACGCCATCCGCCTCGGCGACGCCGACATCGCGATCGCCATCGGTCTGGACAAGCACCCCCGCGGCGCGTTCTCCGACCACCCGTCGGTCTCCGGCCTGCCCGGCTGGTACGGCGAGGCCGGCCTGTTCCTCACCACGCACTTCTTCGGCATGAAGATCAACCGCTACATGCACGACTTCGGCATCACCCCGATCACGCTGGCCCGGGCGGCGGCGAAGGCGTTCCGTAACGGCGCGGCGAACCCGCGGGCGTGGCGGCGCACCCCGATGACCGAGGAGCAGATCCTCGAGTCGCAGTACCTGAACTACCCGCTGACCCAGTACATGTACTGCTCGCCGGACGAGGGCGCCGCCGCGGTCGTGCTCGCCCGCGCGGACCTGGCGTCGAAGTACACCGACAAGCCGATCTACCTGCGCGCCAGCACCCTGTTCTCCCGCCGCGAGGGCGCCTTCGAGCTGCTCAGCCCGTCGCTGCCGCTGGAGACGGCGCCGAGCCCCACCGTCTTCGCCGCGCAGGCCGCCTACGAGCAGGCCGGCATCGGTCCCGAGGACGTCGACGTCGCCCAGCTCCAGGACACCGACGCCGGCTCGGAGATCATCCACCTGGCCGAGAACGGTTTCTGCAAGGACGGCGAGCAGGAGACGCTGCTGGCCGAGGGCGCCACCGAGATCGGCGGGAAGCTGCCGGTCAACACCGACGGCGGCCTGCTCGCCAACGGGGAGCCGGTCGGCGCCTCCGGGTTGCGTCAGATCCACGAGCTGGTCACCCAGCTTCGCGGCCGCGCCGGAGACCGCCAGGTCGCCGGCACCCCGCGGGTCGGCTACGCCCACCTCTACGGCGCCCCCGGCACCGCCGCCGTCACCATCCTGTCCACCTGAGCTGGACCCGATTGCGAGGGTGATGGCGTGAGCGTCGGTGCTGGCGTGAGGACGTGGGCGTGAGGGTCGAGAGCGGGAAGCTGGCGGAGCTCGTCGAGCCGGGCAGCCGGGTGGCGCTGGCCGACGGGATCGGCGCGCCGCGCGCGGTGTCCGGCGAGCTCGCCGCCGCGGCCGCCGCGGCGGGCGGGGTGCGGCTGCTGCTCGGCTGGCTGCCCGTCGCCGACCGCGAGCTCGACCTCGCCGCCTTCGCCGACGTCCGCGCGGTGATGTCCGGCTGGGGGCTGCGCCGCCCGGTGGACGACGGTCGGGTGCGGGCGTTGCCGGTGCGGCTGTCGGCGGTGCCGGCGCTGCTGCACGGCCCGCTGCGCCCGGATCTGCTGGTCGCCACGGTCGTGCCGGCCCCCGGCGGCGGGTACGCCTTCGGCACCGAGGTGGCGTGGATGCGCGCCGCGATCGCCGCCGGCGCCCGCGTCGCCGGCGTCGTCGCCCACGCCACCCCGCACTGCGACGCGGGCCC
Source organism: Frankia sp. CpI1-P (assembly GCF_001421075.1). Classification (NCBI taxonomy): domain Bacteria; kingdom Bacillati; phylum Actinomycetota; class Actinomycetes; order Frankiales; family Frankiaceae; genus Frankia; species Frankia sp. CpI1-P. The sequence continues at coordinate 106,525 of NZ_LJJX01000025.1, forward strand.
GGCGCTGCCCGCCGACCGGCTCGTCCTGGTGGGGGAGACCGACACCCCGCCGATCGCGCTGGAGTTCAGCGCCCCCGGCGACGAGCACCGGGCGATCGCCGAGCGGATCGCCGCTCTCGTCCCCGCCGGTGCCCGGCTGCAGGTCGGCCCGGGGGCGCTCGGCGTCGCCGTGCTGGAGGCCCTGCGCACCCCCGTGCACATGGACTCGGGCCTGCTGCCCGAGGGCGTCGTCGACCTCGACCGCCGTGGCCTGCTCGCCGGCACCCCCGTGACGACGTACCTGGCCGGTGGCCCCGGCCTGCTGGCCTGGGCGGCGGGCCGCCCGCTGCTGCATCCCATCGAGCACACCCACGACCTGGGCCGGCTGTCCACCGGCCTGCCGTTCGTCGCGGTGAACACCGCGATCGAGCTCGACGAGCAGGCCCAGGTCAACGTGGAGGGCTTCCCCGGTGCGACCGTCGGCGGCGTCGGCGGCCACGCCGACTACGCCGCCGCCGGCGCCCGCTCGCCCGGCGGCCTGTCCGTCATCGCGATGCCGGCGACCCACCGCGGCCGCCCCACCCTCGTCGAGCGTCTGTCGGCCCCCGTGAGCACCCCCGGCCACGACGTCGACGTCGTCGTCACCGAGCACGGCACCGCCGACCTGCGCGGCCTCGACCGCCGCGAACGCGCCGCCGCCCTCCACCACCTCTGGGACCGCCCGGCGACCTCCTGATCTCCCCGATCATCATCCCGGCTCCAGTCCCGGCGCCGGCTCCGCGGAATCTGAATGACTGTGTCACGTGGTCGTGGGGGCGGCTGTCGGTCGGGTCGGGTGCTCCGCGCCAGGTGCGGGGGAGAGCGCCTACCCGGGTTCTTCTCGGGATGCGGTGTCCGGTTTGTCGCTGGAGTAGGACCCGGGTGGCCTCGTTCCCATGCGCGCCCCTCGCGCCGGCCCATCGACCCCGACCCGGATCGGCAGAGACAACCGAGGCGTCACAGCCGCAGACCGGGATGAGCGGCCCGCCCCGGCAACAGGCGAGGACAGCGCGCAGCGCCGGCCGCAGCGGAACCGGCGCAGTCATACGCCCGCCCTGCGGCGCGGGCGATGACCGTGACGCGGTTCCGCGGAACACCAAGATCGTCTTGGGGGTGCCGGCTTGGTCGCCGGCTGGGTCGCCGGCTTGGCTTCCAGGCGCCGCTTCCGGACGCTGCTGCCGGGTCTGCTGCCGGCTAGGAGCCCAGGTTCCGCGTCGCGGCCGAGGGTGCGGGCCGGTCCCGGCGGTGTGTAACCATTGCCCACCGGTTGATCTTGGTTGGGTTTTTGTCGGTGGGGGGTGGGATGCTGTTCGAGTCCTGTTCGAACGACACCCCTGGCCCGGTGATCATGATGGCTGTTCCTGTGTCCCCTGTTTCCGCTGATCCNTTCGTCTCGTCGGTGCTGGTGGGGGTGGATGTGGAGTCGGCGTCGTTGGGGGAGGTGGAGGAGGTGATCTGCCGGTGGGCGGGGCGGATCGCGGCGGCGACGTGTGCCTGGCTGCTGGCGGTGGCGGCGTTCGATCGGCGGGAGGGCTGGTCGGGGATGGGGATGGNCTCGTGCGCGCACTGGCTGTCGTGGCGGTGCGGGATCGGCCTGCGGACCGCGCGGGAGCATGTGGCGACCGGGCATGCGTTGGAGCGTCTGCCCGCGATCCGCGCCGCGTTCGCCGCGGGCACCCTGTCGTATGCGAAGGTCCGGGCGGTGACGCGTATCGCGGAGGAGGAATCCGAGCGGGTGTGGTTGACCCATGCCCGGTACTGCAC